>SHYO01000091.1 GCA_009692745.1 Chloroflexota bacterium | reverse complement strand
GGCTACCGTGGTCAGGATCGTATGGATTGCGGCCGCCACTTGTGGTATACTGTCCATGGGAAGCTCCTTTGGTATGGAATTGCGTTCACACCTATATCATGCCAAATTAGCTTCCTTTTGTCTATTCCTTAAGTTGATGCGTATGGGGCTAGGCTACATGGTTCCCAATTGACCTATTGGCCCCCTGTGTGTAGACTATGCCATCCCATGATGGGCTAACAGCATAACTTTATCTTTCCCGGACGGTGCATCCGTCCAACGATACTGGTGGTAGGTGAATTATGACGGAAAAGAAGCGCAAGCTGAAGGTCGGGGTAATATTTGGCGGGCGTTCCGCCGAGCACGAGGTAAGCCTGGTCTCAGCCGAGGGGATCACGCGAGCGCTCGACCCGGAGCGTTTTGAGGTGATACCGATTGGCATCACGCGCAACGGGCAGTGGCTGGCAGCGGGCAATCCCCTGCAGTCCTTGAGTGCGGGGCAGGCGGAGGGCGCTACCTCCGTCACCTTGTTAAGTGATCGGGAGCGGCCGGGCCTGCTGCAAGTGGTATCCAACGCCGATTCCCAATCTTTGCAGGCAGTGCGTATCACCGACCTGGATGTCATCTTTCCCGTGCTGCATGGCCCGTATGGCGAGGATGGCACGATCCAGGGGCTGTTGGAATTGGCAAATATCCCCTACGTGGGCAGCGGTGTATTGGCTTCGGCCAGCGGTATGGATAAGATTGCTATGAAATATATCTTCCAGGCCCACGGTCTGCCGGTGCTGCCCTTTGTAGCGGTGGGGCGCGGTCGCTGGGAAAGCACGCCGGATACCATCCTGGAGCGCCTGGAAGCCGCGCTGGGCTATCCCATGTTCGTCAAACCCGCCAATATGGGGTCTAGCATCGGCATCTCTAAAGCGCGCAACCGGGAGACGTTGAAGATGGCGCTAGACCAGGCAGCCCGCTACGATCGCAAGCTGGTGGTCGAGAAAGGCATCGAGGTGCGGGAGATTGAGGTCAGCGTCTTAGGCAACGACGATCCTATCGCCTCGGTACCGGGCGAGGTGGTGCCTTCCAATGAATTCTATGATTATGCGGCCAAGTACCTGGATAATGCTTCGGGTCTGCTCATCCCCGCTCCCCTATCCGCTGCACAACGGGATGAGGTGCGGCGCCTGGCGTTGCGGGCTTTCCTGGCGCTGGATTGCGCCGGTATGGCGCGCTGCGATTTCCTGATGGATAAGCACTCCGGGGTCTTCTGGCTGAACGAGATCAATACCATCCCCGGCTTTACCCCCATCAGTATGTATCCCAAGTTGTGGGAAGCTTCCGGTATCAGCTACCCAGAGCTGGTAGAACGCCTGATCGACCTGGCCCTGGAGCGCCACGCCGAGAAGCAGCGTATCGAAGTGACCCGCTAGGATGTTAACGCTAGAGCATATCCTGGCCGGCATGGGTGGGCAACTGTATGGTGCGCCCGTTGCCACCAGTTTTACCAATTTCTGCTTCGACTCCCGCCTGGTGCAACCGGGCGAGCTCTTCCTGGCAGTGCGCACTGAGCGTGGAGATGGCCATGATCATATCCTGAAAGCTGTGGCCGGGGGGGCCAGCGGGGTGTTGAGCGAGCGGCCTCCCGAGGCGCCGCTGGCTGTCACGACGATCTTGGCGCCGGACACCCAGGCCGCCTTGGCGGCCTTTGGCCGGTATATCCTGGCGCGGTACCGCACCCAGGTGATTGGTGTTACCGGCAGCAGTGGCAAAACCAGCGCGAAGGAAGCGATTGCCAGCGTGCTGGCGCCGGGGTTCAACGTTTTTCGCAATCCGGCCAGCTATAACGGGCGTTTCGGCCTACCCATTGCGCTGGGGCAGTTGGCGGCGGAGCATGAACTGGCAGTGTTGGAGATGGCCTGCGATGGGCATGGCGAAATGGCCGAATTAGTGGCCATGGCCCCACCACGGGTGGCGGCTTTTATGAATGTAGGTTCTGCGCACCTGGATGCCTTTGGCTCTCAGGAGGCGATTGCGCGGGAGAAAAGCCAGTTGATTGCCAGCCTGCCGCCCGATGGGTTGGCCTTACTGAACCTGGATGATCCCCTGGTGATGCGCGCCGCGTCTCTGACGGCCGCCCCGGTGGTCACCTTCGGCTTTCAACCGCGCGCCGATATATGCGCCAGTGCCATCTGCGTCACCTCCCAGGGCACCCGGTTTAGCTTGCGTATGTCTCATAAAATTTGTCCGGAAGGACCTACCTTCCTGGAGGGTAATGTGCCCTTTGTAGGCAAACACCTGGTCTATGCTGCTCTGGTGGCGGTTGGCGTGGGCTTGTTCTATGGCCTCTCTTTGCCGGACATCCTGGCCGCCCTGGAAAACATGCCCCGTGTGCCGGGGCGATTATACCCGCTGCTCGGGCAAGGGGGCGCCCTGATATTAGATGATACCTTCAATGCTACACCTGAAGCCGTGCAAGCGGCCCTCGAGACGTTGGCCGAGATTACCCCAGGGGAGGGCGCAGGGAACCCTCCCGCCGTGGTATTGCGGGTGGCAGTGCTGGGGGATATGACCAACCTGGGCAGCGCCACCGAGGCGGCCCACCGCCGCATGGGGGAGCAGGCTGCCAGGGTGGTGGACCAACTAGTGGTCAAAGGGGACTATGCCCGCACCATTGCCGAAGGAGCGCGCCAGGCCGGCTTGGGCCACGACCGGATCCATATCACCTATACCACCGAAGACGCAATTGCCGCCGCTTGCCAGTATCTCCAGCCCGGCAGCGTCGTTTTGGTAAAGGGGGCTATAGAGGCGCGCATGGAACAGGTAACTGCAGGGCTACTTGTCACTAATGCTGCCGCATCCCAGGTATTGGTGCGCCAGAACCGGGCCTGGCAACAGATTGTGATCTTGCGCCCTGACCGGCCTACCTGGGTCGAGATCGACCTGGGAGCGATTGCCCAAAATACCCGCCAGCTAAAAGCATTGGCGGGTCCGGGGGTGCAGCTCTTCGCCGTCTTAAAGGCCGATGGGTATGGTCACGGGGCTCTCAAAGTTGCTCAGACCGCTTTGAACAACGGAGCAGATCGGCTGGCAGTGGCTTGTCTGAGCGAGGGCGTGGCTTTGCGCCAGGCTGGCATCCAGGCCCCCATCCTGGTATTGGGGTATACCCCACCCTGGCAGGCACGGGAAATGGTGCGCTACCAACTGGAAGCCACCCTCTTCTCGTTGGATGTAGCTAAATCCCTTTCGCGGGCAGCACTGGCCCTGAACTTGCCGGCCCGCGCTCATGTGAAGGTGGATACGGGCATGGGGCGCTTGGGCCTATTCCCGGCGGATGTGCTGCCGTTTGTGGAGAGCTTGCGCTCGCTAGCGGGATTGGAAATCACCGGCCTGTTTAGCCACCTGGCAGCCGCCGATGGCGCCAGCGCCTTTGAGCGGGTCTATACTCATGAGCAGCTCAAGGAGTTTGCCGAGCTGGTGCGGCAACTGGAAGATCATGGTTGGCGCATTCCTTTGCGCCATATCGGAAATAGCGCCGGGCTGCTGTCAGACGCCAGGACAGGAGCCGGATATGGGGAGCAGATGCGATATAATGGCATCCGGGTGGGCATAGCCCTGGTGGGTTTGGCTCCCGCGCCGGAACGGCCCTTGCCGCCGGAGTTTCGCCCCGCGCTGCGCTGGAAAACCCAGGTAGCCCAGGTCAAAGCGTATTTGCCCGGCAGCTATATCGGCTACGGCTGTACCTACAAAACTCGGGGGCGCCAGCGTATCGCCACCATCCCGGTGGGATATGCCGACGGTTTTCGTCGCGCCCCGCAGCACTGGGGGCATGTCCTGGTGCGCGGCCAGGCGGCTATGATCGTGGGGCGGGTGTGCATGGACCAGACGATGGTTGATGTAACTGATATTCCCCATGTGCGCGCCGGGGATGAAGTGGTATTGATCGGCGAGCAGGGGGAAAGGCGCATCACTGCCGAAGATGTGGCCCGCCGCTTGGGTACCAATAGCTACGAAGTGGTCTCAACGATTCTGGCGCGCGTCCCACGGGTCTCATGATAGGCTATAATTTACTGGTAACCGTTTTTTTTGGGCATTTTGGATTAATAATTTTTGCTGCGAAATCATAAGAATATTACAGAATTCGTTTTTAACCTGCGGTACGCGGTCGGGGCCACGGTACGTGGTTAGGCAAGTGTTATAAGAAGGTAAAGTGTCGTGAGAGAAATTATCGTTATCGGGTTGGTGATGGCTGTCTTCTTCAGTCTCATTTCCTCCTATACCGTTACCGCTGGGCCGCCTCAAGCACTCTCTTTACAGGAGGTTACACCTACTTTACCCTTCCCAACAGCCACTGCTACGCCCCAGCCTACACCTACGAGACCGGCAGATGATGTGATCGAGCTGTTTCACTTTGCCCTCCCGGCCAGGTTGGTGCGTGCTCCCACTGCTACCGCCACGCCGCCGCCGCCGCCGCCAGCGCCGCTTTTTCCCGAGCAGCAGGAGGCTTTCTGGCGCCAGGAGAGCTTGACATCCAATTTCGAGAATGAAGAATGGCTGCTTTTCTATGGCCGCCCCTCGATACCGGAGATGGGGGTGCTGGGTGAGTTCGAGCCGCAGGATTTGATAGGTCCCCTGAAGGTCGTGGCGAACGCCTATGATCTGCGCAACGGTAATACGCGGGTCAGGCCGGGCATGCACCTGATTTACGCCATGGCCCTCTCCAGTCGCGGCCCCAACGGCAACCATTTAGCCTACCTGGAAGATGAAACGGTCGAGAATTATATCAACCTGACCGCTGCCGAGCAGATGGTGCTGATTCTAGACATCCAAATTGGGACTTCTAGCGTGGACGCGGAATTGACCCGCGTCTTACCCTATCTGCGCTATCCCAATGTACACCTGGCCATTGACCCGGAGTTTGCCGGCCAGCCGGGGGAGTTCATCGGCTCCAGCTCGGCCAAGGAGATCAACCGGGCCCAGGCGCTGATCTCACAATATCTCTCTGCCCATAGCATCCCGCAACGCAAAGTGTTGATTGTCCATCAGTTCCTGGAAGATATGTTGCCCGACAAGCACGCTATTGACAACTACCCGCGGGTAGAATTGGTGATTAATGCCGATGGTTACGGCGGACCTATCCCCAAGATTACCAAATACAACGATTTCGTCAGCTCCGCGGCCGCCGAGTTTGCCGGCCTTAAGTTGTTCTACCGCTGGGATGAGCCCTTGCTGAGCATGGACCAGGTTTTGGGGCTGGCCCCCTACGGGGATACGCGCATCGAGCGCCGCCCCGATATTATCATCTATCAGTAACCAGACCGGGTTTCCGCGCCGCATGCACCCTCGTAGTCCTTTCTCTGCCCATCCTGCACGGATGCTATGGTTCCTGATAGCAGCCTTCAGCGGCGTCACTTTCATCTTCAGCCTGACTGCCCCGGTGCTAGAGGCGCCGGACGAGCCCAGCCACGTTTCGATGATCCAGTATATCGCTACCCGTCTGGCTTTACCCGTACAACGCCCGCCGGACGACTTCCCGGCGGGGCAGGAAGGCAGCCAGCCTCCTTTGTATTACGCCCTGGGGGCCTTGCTCTTCAGCCTTTCCCCGGCGCCGGAGGTGGCGCCGGATTGGTTGGATCACAATCCGCATATAGATTCCAGCCGCCTGCTGGGTAGACAAGATAACCGCAACCTGTGGGTACACCACGCCGCGGAGAATTTCCCCTTCCAGGGAGATGTGTTGGGAATCCACCTGGCGCGCCTCCTGAGTATTTTACTGGGGGCTGCCACCATCTGGCTGACTTTTAATCTGGCGCGGGAGCTTTTCCCCGACCGGCCGGCAGTAACCTGGCTAGCTGCCTGGCTGGTGGCTTTTAACCCTAGCTTCGTCTTCCTCTCCGCCGTAGTCAACAACGATAACGGCATCACTTTTGCCTCTACCCTGATGCTGTGGTTGCTGGCGCGCTGGCTAAGGCGCGGCGGCTCTACCAGGCAGGGAATCGTCCTGGGGGTGGCCCTGGGTGCGGCGCTGTTGATGAAGACCAGTGGCCTGGCGCTGGTCCCGCTGGTGATCGGCGCATTACTGTTCCCGCCCCTCTGGCCCCACATCCGGCGCCTGGGTGCTTTAGCGAAGTTTCCTGCGCCGCTTGAACGGTTGCCGGAAATCCAATCCGCCCTGGGGCAGGTAGGGCTCGTCCTGCTGTTGGCCCTGGGAATTGCCGGCTGGTGGTTCGCCCGCAATCTGCTGCTATACGGCGATTTGTTGGGATGGCAAGCTATGCTGCTCTCCGTGGCGCCTATGATCCGGCCGCAACCGTTGGACGTGCTTTCTACCCTGCGGGCTTTATGGGACGCGCGCAATACCTACTGGGCCATCTTCGGTTGGACCAATATCCTGTTACCTGCCTGGGTGTATCCCGGTTTTGACCTCCTGGTGGGACTCGCCCTGGCGGGGCTGGCCTGGGGCGCGGGGCGGCGGGGGGCAGCAGCCTGGCGCGCCTGGCTGCCGCGTCTGCTGCTGGTGATTTGGCCTGTGGCGGTGCTGGCGAGCCTGGTGCGCTGGCTGCAGATTAATGTAGCTGCCGACCAGGGACGGTTGCTCTTTCCCGCCATCGGCGCTATTGCTATCCTGCTGGCCTTGGGGCTGGATGAGCTCCGTCTCGGCCTTGTTACCCTGGCAAAGCGCCGGCCACAAGCGAGTGTGGTGGGACTGTGGGCTCAACACCTGGCCGCCTGGCAGGTAACGGCACTGATCCTGGCCGGCGCCGGGGGGAATCTTCTGGTATTGCGCAACGATATTTTGCCGGTCTACCGCCCTCAATTCACCCCCAACCCGCCGCTCGCCGCCGCGAAAGTGCGCTTTGGTGAGGGTATCGAGCTGCTGGATTGGCAGGTGGCGCCAGAGAGGCGGCGGGACGCAGCCTCTCTGGTGGTGGACACAGATTGGCGGGTAACCGTACCTATCACGCGGAACTGGAGCATTATCCTGACCCTGCTTGACGAGAACCAGAAGAGCTTGACCGAAGTGCGGACTTGGCCGCAAGGGGGGCGGGCCGCCATATCGGATTGGCCCGCGGGCGGCGTGGCTCATGATCACCGTGTCCTGACCCCCAGGGTGGCCGTTGACCACCCGCAAATGGCGACGGTGTGGCTCTGGCTATACGACGGCACTGAGGCCACAGTGCCGCGTCTGCCGGCCTACGATGCCAGCGGCAAATTACTGCCGGACGGCGTCAGGTTAGGAACTGTGAAGCTCTTCGCCCCCTCACCCACCACCCCGGTGACGCCGGCCCCAGCTCTGGCAGAATTTGGCGCGGGCATCCGCCTGGAAGGATACGATCTGCAGCAGCAGGCGGGGCAGCTCTCGGTAGCGCTGCAGTGGCGCTGTACGGCCCAGGTGGGCGCGGATTACACCGTTTTTGTCCACGTGGTCGATAGCCAGGGTAAACTGGTGGCGCAACATGACAGCCCGCCGCGCCTGGGGCGCTATCCCACCTATGCCTGGGACCCGGGCGAGCTGATCCAGGATAGCCATCCCGTCGACATTCACACCCTGCCCCCCGGCGCGTACCAGGTGCAGGTCGGCTTCTATCTGCCGGCCGATGGCACGCGCCTGCCCGCCCACGGTCTGCAAAGTATCCAAACCCTGTCCGATACTGTGTTGTTACCCCTGGTGATCGGGAGCAAGTAAGGTGGCAGCGCGAGGGTGGTGCTGCCGGTGGCAGCACCTACGGCACGTGATGAGCGGCTGCCCATTTTTTAACCTGGGCCGTTTCCTATTAATCCTACTTTGTGCTACAATTCCTTAAATTTCTTATGAGAAAGGTGGAGGATGCGGACCACCGTGCACGAGCCGAACATTGTAGAAAATTCTGATAGGGAGGCGACGGAGAATACCGCGGAGGATACCCTCGATGAAAATGATATGCCCGAATTGCCGGAGTACTTGCGCTACCCCGCCCCTCTGTTGATTGTGCTTTCGGGCCCATCCGGGGTGGGGAAAGATGCCTGTGTGATGCATATGAAGGAACGGGGGTTGCCCTTTTACTTTGTGGTGACCGCTACGACCCGGCCGCAACGCCCTGGAGAGGTGCATGGCCGGGATTACTTTTTTATTGGTAAAGAAGAATATGACGACCTGTTGGCCCGTGACGAGTTTCTGGAACATGCTCAGGTCTATGGGAACTTCTACGGCGTGCCGAAGCAACAAGTACGAGAAGCCTGGGCCCGCGGCCAGGATGTATTGCTACGTATCGATGTACAGGGCGCAGCCACTATTCGTAAGATTGCCTCTGAGGGAATATTCATCTTTCTGGCGGCCTCCTCTATGGAGCAGTTGATGCACCGCCTGGTGATGCGCAAGACCGAGACCGGCGCCGATTTGGAACGGCGCATGCGCACCGCCCGCAAAGAGATGAAGCGCTTCCCCGAGTTCGATTACGTTGTCATCAATGAGGAAGATTGTCTGGACGAGGCGGTGGATAAGATTATGGCTATTATTCAGGCCGAGAAGTGTAGCGTTCAACCGCGCCACCTGCAGCTTTAGTCTCTGGGGTTGGGTCAGATCAGCAGGCAAGGTAAAGGCGAGATACCTTGCCCTTCATGATGTGCGGTATCTGCTAAATACAATGCGTTTTTTGAATCATGGTGATCGGGCAATCTATGTCTATCTTACAACTTCTCTTGGCTACTATCGGCATGTTGGTTCTCCTGGTTGCCGTTATGGCCCTGATCCGCAAAGAAGCTGCCCCTATCCAGGTGATCTTCGAAGTCCTGGGTCTGGGGGTAGTGGCTATGTTCCTGGCCGTCTCCGGCGTGCTGATCGTTTCGCCGTTGCTTACCTTTATCATTATCTACCTGCTGGTGATGCGCTGCCGCATTTTGGTAGATATCGGCAGCATGGTTCTGCAGCGGGGGAATTTCGCCCAGGCCCACCGCTTATATCGCCTGGCCCTGGCCCTGCGGCCGGATCCTGTAGCGCGCGCCTCGGCTTTGATCAATAGCGGGGTGGCCTACTTGCGCGCCCAGCAGTATGACCAGGCCATCAGCGTCCTGGAAGATGGCTTGAAACCCGAGTACGGCGATCCCGGGCGCCGCTACCGGGCAGTAGGGCGTTTCAGCCTGGGGCTCGCCTACCGCCGAACCGGCCAGGAAGCAGCGGCGCGCCAGGCTTTTAAACAGGTCGAGCAAATTTTCCCCAATTCTATCTACTCTCGACATGCCGCCCAGGCGCTCAAAGAGTCTAGTAGCGGATAATGTGGTCCCTCTTTATGCTGAAGTTGTAGTTTCAACACCGATACGTTATTCTTTCTTTGCCCCGTCTGCAGAGCAAGCAAAGGCTGCTGGTAGCACATCTACTGCGCCCGGCAGCTACCATACCTATACCCAAATTTTCCACTACCGGGTACCACCCGCGCTGCGCGCCCAGGTCGAGCTGGGCCAGATGGTCTGGGTACCCTTCGGCTCGCGTTACCTGCCCGGCGTGATTGCCGGCTTTTCCGCCACAGTTCCCGTGGAGCAGGTGCGGGATCTCGCCAGCATCCTCGATCTCCAGCCGGTGCTGACCCCGGCCCAGTTGCAACTGGCCCATTGGATGGCCCAGACCTATATGGCGCCGCTGTACCAGTGCATCCGCATTATGCTGCCTCCAGGCGTCGCGCGCCGGGCTCAAGTACGTCTCACGCTGACGGAGAAAGGCACCCAGGGGGAGCTGCGCAATCTTAATGCCCCGGCGCTGCAAGTGATGGAGCTGCTGCGCCGCGAGGGGCCGCAACCACTGGAGGCCATCGATAGTCTGCTGGCCTCTCCGCGCTGGAAATCCGTGATCAAACGCCTGGAAGAGGCAGAGCTGGTGGAGCGTCATTCGGCACTCCTGCCGCCCTCTGTTCGCCCCAAAATGGAGGAGATGGCCAGCCTGCAACTTGAGCCGGGGCAGGCCGTGGCCCGGCTGCTCGGACCGGCGGTCAAGGCTGCTCAGGCGGATTCCTCCCACGGGCGTAAAGCAGCGGCCACGCGGGCGCTCGCCTGGCTGTTGCAAAGCTCCGACCCTCTGCCCGCCCAGGAAGAGCTCTGCCGGGAGGCCAATTGCCCCCCGGCGATCTTGAGATTCCTGGCAGAGGAGAAGCTGGTGAGCTTGCAGCCAGAGTCGGAATGGATCATCGCGCGCAAGGTTTCACCGGCAGCAGCGCAGGCGTTCTATACCGGGGACGAGTTCTTGGCGACGGAGTTGGCCCACGCGCTGGACCAATTCCGCGGTCCGGCCCCGGTGGCGGAAGTGCTGGAACAGGCCGGTATCTCGCGCCGGGCATTGGACCGGGCAGAGTTGGCCGGCATTGTGAAAGTGGTGATGGAACCGCCCAGTGTGCGGCTGGCTCAAGCTCGCGCCGAGGCAGAGATGGGCCTGTTGCAGCTACAGGGTCTGGAAAGCGCTGCCAACGTCATCTCCTACCTGGCGGATTTTGGCGTCGCCGTGCCGGTACGCCAGCTACGGCGGGACACAGAAATTTCGGCCAGGGATCTGAAACGCCTGGAGGAGGTTGGCATCATTACGCGGCAGCTCCAGGAAGTCTGGCGCGACCCGCTGCGCCCGGCAGGCAGCGCCAAAGGCGCTGATGTGGTGGTGACCCCGGTGCCGCGCCTGTTAGAGGATCAGCAAGCAGCCTGGCAGGTCCTGGCTGCGGCTTTGCAAGATAGGGGGCAGCCCAAGCGCAATTTCCTGCTGCACGGGGTTACCGGCAGTGGCAAGACCGAAATCTACCTGCGCGCGGTCTCCCAGGTACTGGCGGCCGGCCAGAGCGCTATCGTGCTGGTGCCGGAAATCTCGCTCACACCCCAGACCGTGCAACACTTTATGAGTCGCTTCCCGGGACTCGTAGGGGTCTGGCACAGCCAGCTTTCACCGGGCGCGCGCTATGACACCTGGCGCCGGGTGCGCCTGGGCCAATTACGCGTGTTAGTCGGCTCCCGCTCGGCGCTCTTCTTACCCATATCTAACTTGGGCTTGATTGTGCTGGACGAAGAGCACGATGCAGCTTATAAACAGCTCAAGACGCCGCGCTATCAAGCGCGGGATGCTGCCCTGGCCTACGGGCAGATGAGCGGCGCTACAGTTTTGCTGGGAAGCGCTACCCCCGATGTGATCAGCTATTTCCGCGCCACGCAGCCTGGCTCCGGCCTGGAATTGCTGCACCTGGGGCGGCGCATCGGGCGGCGTATCGTGAGCGCCACACCACACAGAGGTTCTTCCCGCCCGGCAAGCCAGCCCATCTACGTGCCCATGCCTGAGGTGGAAATCGTCGATTTGCGCGAAGAGCTGAAACAGGGAAACACCAGCCTGCTCAGCCGCCGCCTGCAGGATGAGCTAGCGGGGGTGTTAGCAGCCGGCCAACAGGCCATCATCTTCCTGAACCGGCGCGGCGCCGCTACCTTTGTCTCCTGCCGCGATTGCGGCTATGTCATGCACTGCAGATTCTGCGACATCCCGCTCACATATCACGACCTGGCTGCGCTGCCAGATACCAGCCTGCCGTTGACCCAAGCGCACTTGCAAAGCCAGAGCGCTGCTGGTATCCTGATCTGCCACCAATGTGGCCGGGAACAGGCGCCGCCGGGCCATTGCCCCCAATGCCTGAGCAGTCGTATCCGCTATTTCGGCGTGGGGACGCAGCGGGTGGTGCGGGCCATCGCCGAGCGTTTCCCGCGCGCCAGGGTGCTGCGCTGGGACAGGGATACTACGCGGCGCGCGGGCAGCCACGAGCTGCTGTTACAGCGCTTTGCCGGGGGTGAAGCTGATATCCTGGTGGGCACGCAGATGGTCGCCAAGGGGCTGGACCTGCCCCAGGTGACGCTGGTGGGTATCGTATCCGCCGATACGGCGCTGCACCGTCCCGACTACCGGGCGGCCGAGCGCACATTCCAATTGTTGGAGCAGGTCAGTGGCCGCGCCGGCCGGGGAGAACAGCCGGGGCGGGTGGTTCTGCAGACGTACGATCCGCCGGCCTTGCCGATCCAGGCGGCGGCGCGCCATGACTATGCCGGCTTCTATAGCCAGGAGCTGGCGCATCGCCGGCTGCTGGGCTACCCACCGTTCGGGCGCCTGGCCTGGCTCGTTTACCAGGATACCAGCCCGACCCGCAGCGCCGCCGAAGCGCAGCGCATCATGGACCTGCTGGAGGAAAGGGTGCGCCGCCTGGGCCTGGCGGAAATTCGCCTCCTAGGGCCGGCGCCTGCCTATCTCTCCCGCTATCGCGGCCACTACCGCTGGCAGATTATTGTACGCGGCGGCGATATCCACCAACTCCTGGCAGAGATACCTTTCCCCGCCGGGTGGCGTATTGATATTGACCCTGAGAGTTTGACATGATGGTAAAACTGTGGAGGAATTGAGATGCGTTCGATCGTTGTTATATGCATAGGATTGCTGGCCTTGCTCCTGGTATCTTCCGCCTGCAACCTGCTGGGAAGCGCCGCCGATAACGGCACCCTCAAGTATGATGCCCCGGTGGAGCTGACCGTCCCATTGAACCAATCGATACCGGGCACGGATGTCACTTACCTGGGCAAGAGCGATCGCGGCGCCGGGGTGCGCCTGGGGAGCCAGACTGCCACGAAGCAGACGGCCGATTCGTTGGATTGGAAGGGCATGCTGGCTCCTGGGGTAGATTTAAACCTGAACGGGCGGATCGTGAGCTTTGACGAACAGTCGATGAAGGTGGTGGGCGTGGCGCATCTGACCATCACGGAGGTCAACCCCCAACCGGCTACCGTGAACAAGTCTGCCACGGAATATAAGATTCCCTTTACCTATATCTTGAGCAAAGGCGATAAAATCCCCGGTACCACTATTGTGTATCAAGGAAGTAGCGACCAGGGGGCCGAATTTGCCGGAGCGGGGAACCCTCCCTTCCGTAAGGTGGCCGATTCCATTTCCTGGCAAGGGAATCTGCGCAATAATGTGACGATGCAACTGGATGGGCGGGTCGGTCCCCTTGTCGGTGATAAAGTGACCATCGGGGGTACTGCCACCATCGGAATACAACGGTAGGATGTGTGGCGTGGCGCTACCCTCTGATACGTCTGAAGCGGCTTTAAAGGCGAAAGCCCTGGGAGTGAACCGGCGCCTGGAAGCGGCCTATGGCCACAAACCCTGGCGCCCGCGGCGCGATGCCCTGCGCGAGCTGATCTCCACTATCCTCTCCCACCGCACCAAAAGCGCCACCGAGTGGGCGGCTATGGACCGGCTATGGCAAAAGTATGGCAGTTGGGAAGGTATCCGAGACGCGCCGGTGGAGGGCATCGTCGAGGCGATCTACAGCGTCACCTGGGCTGAACGCAAGGGCCTCAGCATCAAGCGCGTGCTGCAAATCATCTCCGAACGGCGCACGGGAGAGTTGAATATTGATTTTCTGGCGGATTTGCCTGTCGAGGAAGGGCTGGAATGGCTCACCTCCCTGCCGGGAGTCGGTATCAAGACGGCCTCCCTGGTGCTGCTCTTCAACTTTCACAAGACAATTCTGCCGGTAGATACTCACCTGCACCGGGTCAGCATGCGTCTGGGGTTGATCGGCCCCAAAGTTACGCCGGAGCAGGCGCACGAGATCCTGGCCCATCTGCTGCCGCCGGACCCCGATATCTATTGGAATTACCACGTTAATATGTTGCAACATGGGCGGGAAATCTGCATCTGGAGCCGGCCGCGCTGTGAGAAATGCGTGCTGACCGGCATCTGCGACTACTACCACGACGTTCGCTTAAAAGGAAAAGGGTGACCAAACATTCGCGTAGAAGGAGCCAATTTCATGTCGGAATCGGGCAAGTTAGCAGCAATCTGGTTGAAACGGATGAGCCGGGGACCAATGGATCCTCAGGAACGCGCGACGCTCCAGGCCGGGCGCGGGCTGGTAGGCAATGCCAACCAAGGCGGCAAACGACAAGTGACTTTGATCGAACAGGAAGTCTGGGGTGCGTTGATGGACCAGGTGCAGGCCGGGTTGGATCCGGCTACGCGGCGGGCTAACCTGATGCTGTTTGGTGCCATTCGCCTGGCCGATAGCCGGAATCGCGTGCTGCTGGTTGGCGCCTGCCGCATTCGGATCCTGGGAGAAACCAAGCCCTGTGAACGCATGGAAGAGGCGTGGTCAGGTTTGCGCCAGGCTATGGTCGAAAATTGGGGAGGTGGCGCCTTCGGCGAAGTGCTGGACGATGGAGAAATTGCCGTGGGTGATGTGGTAAAGTGGCTATAGCGCCCAATCCCGCCCTCGACGCGCGCCGGGCAGCTCTAATGGTGTGCCCATTATCAATTTGTCTTTGAAATCCCTATAATTAATTATGGATGTATCAGTAACAAACTTTACAATAGACAAGGGAAAAATTCGTATGCCGACAGTATCGAGAGTAGATTGGGTGGAATTGGCAGTTGAAACAGCGCCCACGATTGTGGTACGGTGCGATTGGGGGGATGTCGTGGTGTCTGGCGATGGCCCGGCGGGCGTCGTCAAGGTGGGTGCTACCTTCTTTACCAACGGCTGGAGCCAGAAGCTGGCCCAGGAAGGTTTAAAGCATCTGGGTTGTGAGGTGCGGCAGAAAGGCGCCATTATCTATGTAGATGTAAATGCAGACCCTACCGGCTTCCACCTGACCCATAAACATGAAGATGCCCACCTGGAGATCGTTGTGCCGGGCGCCAGTGATCTGGATCTGGATGTGAATGAAGGGTCGTTGTCGATTTACCGCATTACCGGCAGCTTGCGCGCCCGCATGGGGGTAGGGAACGTGGCCATTCAGGATGTCACCGGACCGCTAAATCTCCACGTAGTGAGCGGCGCTGTCGGTTACCTGGGGACACCCCAGGGGCAGAGCGTGGCGAGTATTAAGGATGGGCAGGTGGTTATGGCCCTGTGCCCGGATACCAGCCTACACCTGGACGCCGAGGTGCATGATGGGATCTTGCGCTCTACCCTGCCGGGCCTGGAAAGCGGGTCCGATGAGAAAGATGGCCTGTTCAACAACCCTGTGAAGCACCAGGTAACAGGCATAGTGGGAGAAGGCGAGCACGAATTGCAGGTGCATGTCTTCAAGGGCGATCTGGTCCTGGTGCCACGGCGCGATGCCGAGACCATAGCCCAAGGGCAAGCGCTAGAAGTAGCCGCCCCCCTGGCGGAGCTGGCGATGAGGTAAAGCTTTATAACACATATCACCATCCGATAGGAGAGGTGATGGCGATAAGGGATAGGAGGAGGGAGCATGATCTTAATACAGGAAGCGCAGCAGTATAGGGGTATTAGACACAGTGCGTGGTGGGCCGGCGCGGGCCGCCGGGAGAAGGGTCTATAACAGTGGCACCTATGATCACGGCGCCGCCGCGGCAGGATGCCAATTTGACCTGTCCGGCATGCCAGGGTGTAAATGCACCGGACGCTGTGTTTTGCGCACATCCTCGCTGCCACAAGGCCCTGGGGGAATTCCGCTATGCCATCGAAGAGCTGCAAGCGGAGGTCAAGTGGCACGAGGCGCTGGCCTCGCGCATTGCGGGCTTCATCAGCCAACCCCAGTTTATCGCGGTACACGCCATCTGGTTTGTGTTTTGGGCAGCGGTCAATGGTGGTGTGATTACCTTTCTGGGCCCTTTCGATGCGTATCCGTACAACCTGTTGGGCATCATCCTGGGGATTGAAGCTATCTTCATCACCGGTTTTCTGCTGATCGATGACAGTCGCGAGGACAAGCGCACCAATAAGCTCGCCGAGTTGGATTACGAGGTCAACGTGCGCGTCTACCGCCAATTGGCGGAAGCCGACGCCAAGTTGAACGTGATCTTGGAGCGGCTGGAGCGGTTGGAGTCGAACAGAGGGGCTGCGCCGGCCGGTGGCGCGGGGGATTAGAGCTTGCGGGCGTAGAGGGAGACGCCGTCGTAGGTGTGGACGAAGCCCAGCACGTAAAAGGCCGCGCCCCATTTACCTAGCAACGGGATGCGCAGCAGCCGGTTCACCCGTGCTTGCAGAGGCGGCGCCAGCTTGGCAAAGCCGATGCTGCGATCCACCTCGGTTACCAATAGCTTATGGCGGGTGAAGGCCCAGAGATAGTCCCCCAGAGTATAGACGTGTTCATTGATGCCGAAGGTTTTTTCCGTCGCCTGGATCTCGGCGTTGGGGTTGGCATTGAAAGCACGGACGCCCTCATTGAGACCGGCAACGATCCCGCTGCGGCGAGTGACGCGGGCCATCTCCCGCATCATGCGCGAGAGGTCCAGCGCATGGTGCAGCGCGGCGATAGCGAAGGTCAGGTCGAAATAGCCGGAGGCGAAGGGTAAGTTTTCAGCATCGGCGGCGACGGCTTCGTAATGGCCGAAGCGTTCGATGAAGAAGCGGGAGCGCCCTAAACCGATATGCGGATCGGCCATGATATCGCAGGCAGTGTAGGTACAGCCCCGCGCATTGAAATACCGGCCGGCCCAAGTTTTGGCGGCGCCGATTTCCAGTACCCGCATCCCCGGCCGGACGTAACAGTCTAGCAGGTGGCCGAAGGAATAATGGGTAGCCACCCAACCCGAAGCACCTACCGGGTCCCAGCCTAACTGCCCTACCACGTCGGGCAGAGCCAGATCGATCCTTTCCTCCGCAGTATACCAACCTTGCTGCTGGGAAAGCTGCGCCCAACCGCGGGCCTCACGCAGTTTCGGCTCGATGCCCGGCAGGTCAGGGGAGAGCATGTTGGGGATGCCATGCTCCACCGGGAAGGTACGGCCGCAGCCGCTGCACTGCAGGGTGCCGGTTTCGACAATGCTGCTTTCGATAACAGCCTCGTGCTGCGCCCCAGCTTGCAGAGTGAGGGGTGCATGGCAGAAGGGACATACCAAATAGGTAAGCAACGAAGCTTTCAAGATAAGAGTCTCCCGTGTCGAATGCAACTGCTATTATACAACGGAACACCTGAGGTACAGGAATCTAAGTGGGTATAGTCTTTGGTTCTTTGGTTTAGATATTGATACAATTGTTCAGCCGTGGTATACTAAAAATATAATTCTGCATAAAGTTGTGCTTATGTCACTCGCGTTTGAATGGGATGAGGAGAAAGCCTCAGCCAATCTCCGAAAACACCGCATTGGTTTTGAAGAGGCTCTCACAGTATTCGATGATCCTGGAGCAATTACTATCCCGGATCCCAAACATTCAGCCAGCGAGGATCGGTTCGTTGAATTGGGATCATCTGTTAACGGACGCATCCTGGTTGTCGTTTATACTGAGCGTGCCGATACCATTCGTATCATCAGTTGCCGAGAAGCGACACCGAAGGAGCGCAAACAATATGAGTAATAAACCATCTAAAAATCAATCTGTTAACACTGAAGAGGAGCTACCCGAATACGATTTTTCGGGTGGCGTGCGTGGCAAATACTATCAAGCTTATCAGCAGGGTCATAAGCTCGTCATTCATCAAGCCGATGGGACGACGATGGTGCAGGATTTTCCCTTACCGGAGGGAGCGGTCATACTCGATCCTGACGTGCGTGCTTATTTTCCCGACTCCGAGACGGTCAACAGCGTATTGCGTGCGCTCATCAATCTCATTCCCGCTAGGCATGAAGGCAGCAAGAACACATAATCTCACCTCACTGGGACTCTCTCAGTTTCAACATGCAGGCTCGCCCGGGGGATCCCTCTCTCAATCCGCTATCGCCTGGTAGGCCAGCAGCCGGACCTCGCGGCGGATAGGGTAGGTGTTCGAGGGGGTAAGCTGGGTCATGAAGATACCGATCAGCTCCTCTTGCGGATCGATCCAGAAGGCGGTACTGTAAGCGCCACCCCAAAAGAGTGTGCCCTCCGATCCCAATATCTGGGCCTGAGCCAGGTCCAACAGCACGGCGAAGCCCAGGCCAAAGCCGCAGCCGGCCGTGTCCGTCTCCCGGCCGGGACCGCTGGAGATGGGAGTTAGCTCGGGGGGCAGATGGTTGCGCATCATCAGCTCCACCGTTTTACGGCTGAGCAGGCGGGTGGTATCCAACACGCCGCGGTTCAGCAGCATCTGGCAAAAGCGCAGGTAGTCGGCTACCGTGGAGACCAATCCACCCCCGCCGGAGAAGTAGGTCGGGGGGTGGGCCAACCAGCTTGTCTCCGGCGCATCCACCAATGCTATACCACCCTCTGCCGGGGTGTAGGCGGAAGGCAGGCGGTGTAGCTGCTCTGGTGGTACATGGAAGCCGGTATCTACCAGGCCCAGGGGAGCGAAGATCCGGTCTTGAAAGAAGCGATCCAGCGACATGCCAGAGATGACCTCCACCAGATAACCGAGCACATCGGTCGAGAGGCCGTACTGCCACTTGCTGCCCGGGTGCTCCGCCAGGGGCAACTCTCCCAGCTTTGCTACCGCCGCCTGCAGGGTTCCCCCAGGCGCCTGGGCGGTGAGCTTCTGATACATCTGCGTGATGGGGGATTCCGGTGGATATTGGGGCGAAACCAGGCCGGAGGTATGCACCAGCAGATCGCGGATGGTCACCTCACGCTGCGGTTCGCCGAGCTCCAATCCCTGGGAAGTTATGCGTTGGATCACTTTGAGACCCCGTAGCTCGGGGATATAGCGGGAGACCGAGTCGCTTAGCAGAAAATGCCCTTCTTCGTACAGCATCATGGCGGCAACAGTGGTGATGGGCTTGGTCATGGAGGCGATGCGGAAGATGGTATCGAGCTGCAGCGGCTTATCGGAGGCCAGGTCCATCTTGCCTCGACAATCGGCATAGGCTACTTTGCCATGCCGCGCTACCAGCGTGACGGTCCCCGGCAGAAGCTGCCGATCAACGTAGCGCTGCAGGTGGGCGCCGATGCGCTGGAGGCGGGGTGACGACATACCAACTTCTTCTGGGGATACTGGGTGCATAGGGTATGATCTCCTTTTGGGCAGGTTGCGAGAAAGCGCCGGGAAGATGAGAGCCGGCATTATTGTATGCCGCCGACCGGCTTAAAGCAAGCGGGTCGGGACGGTTGATTCCCGGCCGGGGGGTGTGCGGTTACAAACCGCACCTACGAGCGGTTGCGGGGGAAATGGGGATTCAAACCGCATTGAGCTGTCGCGGGGTGGCAGGTCGATGCGGTTGTTTCCTGACTGAGCCAGGAACCCGGTCTCCAGGACAGGATCAGTAGGTGCGGCTTGTAGCCGCACGTTTGCCGGGCGGCAGAATGTGCGGTGGATTCCTGGCTGGGTCGAGCGCCATACCTACCGGTTTTTGCGCGCGCAGGTGGAGCGTTGCGAGATCGGCAGCCATCGGTGATGGTTTGACGATCTCGCCCAGGGCGCGGAACCGCGCCCCTACCGGTCATAATAGGGTTGACAGACTAGTAGGTAGTCTGTCAACCGTGACTTGACGTAGCCTAGTTTCTGGTGCGAAACGATGAAATGGAGCGTGAATAGAAGCTAAATCAGGGTTTTGCACCATCAGAATTAGTTAACTAAACATATTCTGTGGAGTGTATGCCACTCCCATACACTTCAACATCTGCACCTTGACAATTTCATACCT
>SHYO01000090.1 GCA_009692745.1 Chloroflexota bacterium | reverse complement strand
TGGACCGCACGACACTGCACAGCAACGTCATCATCTGCCAAGTAGGTTCGTTCATTGGATCGGCCCTCCAGCATGGATTCGAAAGTACAGCCAGTTTACACCATGTTGCCCACCCCGGCAAAGCTTAACTTAGCGGAAAGTAGAGATTCAATTCATGTCAAAGATCTTTATGCATGCTAGTGATTTTTCCCAAGCCTTTGCAAACCATCCTCAACTCGGTAAGCGTATCGTGGTAGTCGGGACCACCGGAGCAGGTAAAACGACCCTGGCTCGCCGGATTTCTCAACGGCTGGCGATTCCCTATATTGAGCTGGACGCTACCTTCTGGGGACCCAACTGGACCTCAGTTCCGACCGAAGTTTTCCATATGCGTACAGCCCAGGCGCTCAACGGTGATGCCTGGATTGTGGATGGGAATTATGGTACAGTGCGCGATATTACCTGGGGCCAGGCAAACTCTATCATCTGGCTGGATTTTTCTCTGGCCGTGATCTTGGCACGCCTGTTTCGCCGCACGATGCAACGGCTGATACAACAGGAGGAATTGTGGCATGGGAATCGAGAGCGCTGGCAGATACACTTCTTCAGTCGCGACTCTCTGTTCTTGTGGGCACTGCGGACCTATCACCGACGCCGGGTGGAATACCCGGTATTATTTCGTCAGCCAGAGTACGCTCACCTTAATGTTATCCACTTGCGATCCCCCCAAGATGCTGACGCCTGGCTCGCTGGTCTGTGCACCAATCCCCTTCAGAAGTGACCATTCTGGATACTTGCCTTCATGCACAGAACTTCAATAATCTAGTAATTTCATGAGGTACTCTATGCCCACATTGCGACGATTAACAATCTGCTTTTTACTTGCAACCCTTTGCTTGGGCAACATTCACTCTACCCAGGCTCACAAACCCATAGAGAACCCCATACAAGCCCCATTCTCTACCGAACTGGCCGGCTGGGAGACAATCCCCCTGGAGGGCGCCACCTGCGGTACCGGAGCGCCATATAAATATTTTCTCAACCAGGCAACCAGGCCGGACCAACCCTTGATCATCTACTTGGAAGGAGGCGGCGCATGCGTCAGGGAGGGCGAATCACCCTATGCCAGTGGTCTCCAACGTGGCCATTACTGCATGGATTACGGGAATTTCGGGGAGCCACAGAACACGCTGTTACCCTACTATGGCCTCTTCCGCCGCGACCTGGCGGATAACAGCCTGCGGGAGGCGAACTATGCCTTCATTCCCTATTGTACCGCCGACTTACATACCGGCACCGCCACCGCGCCCCATGATTACAACCCCGACCCGATTGCGACATTTAATGTCACCCACCGAGGCCACCTGAATATCCTGGCTGCCTTGGGAAATATTACCACCCATTACCCAGCCACGACCACGGTCATTTTCACCGGCAGCTCGGCCGGGGCACTGGGCGCGCTCTTTAACTTTCCTGAGGTGATCAGCCGCTGGCCCGATACCACCCTGGTTACGGATGCCGGCAGCATGCCGGATATTCCGCAGTCGTTGGTACGGGAAATCCTGGGACAAGCGCACCCCATCTGGACTCCCCGCTCCCTCTTGCCGGCCTATTGCAACACAGATGACTGTCTGGAGGATACTACCCGCCTGCTGGGGGCTTACGCCACACATTACGATGGTAAGACCGCCCCCTGGCATGCCTTCGGCTTGCTGCAAGGTACACAGGATCAAACCCTCTCCGGCGATATGGAGATTAGCATCTGCGCCTACGAATGGGGCTTACGCCATGCCGTAGACCGCCAGTTACCGGGAAACCTGCGCATCTTTACCCCTAATACCACTCTCCACACCTTCCTTGGCGCCCCACCCGACATCTCATTTCCCGGCCTGGGCTTGGGAAATTACCGCCAGGCCATTAACGGCGTAACCGCTATGGCGTGGATGGCGCAATTGGTAAATGCCAGGTCCGAGATAGCCTTGCCCGCCAGCCGGTCCGACACATGGCCAGTTTGCGCCGGTCTCTTCTTGCCGAATGCCCACCGCGGTGAATGAGAAGACTTACTGCGAAAATCGTCGTTCTTCATCTCTCACAATAATATTTTATGGATGTTGGACAGCGAATCTCACGAATTCTGATTTAACGTCAAAACTCCTGTTAAAAAACCTTGACAATCTAACTAGTTTATGGTATAATCGCCGCAGTAAGTCAGAAGCGAATGGTTTACGTTTCCGAGTAAGAGACACAGCACCAGGGCTTCCCAGCTCTGGTTTTTTTATGCGGGTCTTCTGGATCGGGGATAACGTTACATCGCTTTAATTATCTCTCGAGAAAGGAGAAACATCCCATGATGAACACCCGCACTACCGGAACCGTGAAGTGGTTTAACAGCGCTAAGGGATACGGCTTTATTTCCCGTGAAGGCGGCCCCGATGTCTTTGTACATTACTCCGCCATAACCGGCGCCGGTTATCGCAACCTGAACGAAGGCGACAAGGTCGAGTTTACGGTTGAGAACGGCCCGAAGGGTCCCCAGGCCAGCAACGTCATAGTTCTCTAAGTTTTCTGACTTTCTGACTAAGAGCGGTTGCAAGCCCCTTGAGAGAAAATCTCAAGGGGTTCTTTTTTCTCCTCTATATTGCTCCTCCAACGCAGTAGGTATACAATTACAGTGATTGAGACACGATTATCCATTTTCAGGACGTATTAGATAGACCTTTTGCGTTCTTCATTACCGCTGCAATACGAAGGAAGCAAATCATATGCATGGTGGCGCATGGTGGGGTTTAGTACGCGAGCGGCCGCAAGCCCGGCCACAATTTACACGCGCTATGCTGCGGCGCATCTGGAGTTATGCCCGGCCCTATATGGGCATGACCATCGGTATGCTGGCTCTTATTACGCTGATATCGGTCATCGAGTTGCTACCACCTTTGCTGGCGCGGGATTTGATCGACCATGCCTTACCCAATCGCGATATCCCCCGTTTAAACCTGCTGGCCATTGGGATGATTATTATTCCGCTAGTCAGTGCCCTGGTAACTACCGGCCAACGCTGGCTCAATTCACGTATTGGCGAGGGAATTATCTACGATCTGCGCCGTGAGATGTTCATCCACATGCAAAACATGTCACTACGCTTTTTCACCTCGACAAAAACCGGGGAGCTGATGTCTCGTTTCACCAACGACGTACTGGGGGCCCAAAACGCCATAACCGGCACCCTGGTTTCGGTAATCACCAATATTATTACCCTGATCTCCACTCTTGTAATCATGTTAAGTATTGAATGGCATCTGACCCTGGCAGCCTTGTTGGTATTGCCTCTTTTCTACCTGCCTACCCGTAAAGCTGGGCGTTTGTTGGGAGATCTATCGCGCCAGGCAATGGAATTAAACAGTAAAATGAACGGCATCATGAACGAGACCCTCAACGTTTCCGGGGCGCTCTTAGTCAAAATCTTCGGCCGCCAGAGATATGAGGGGCACCGTTTTGCTGACTCAGCGGAGGCTGTGCGGGATATCGGTATCCGCCGCGCCCTGGTGGGGCGCTGGTTTTTTATGGCGATTGGCCTGGTCAGCTCGATCGGCAGTGCTGTGCTCTTCTGGCTAGGAGGTTACCTGGTAATCAGCGGTGCCATGACCGTCGGGACTATCATCGCCTTTATCAGTTACCTGGCCCGTTTATACCAACCCCTGGCCGGTCTGGCCAGCATTCAAGTAGATTTGATCCAATCCCTGGTTAGTTTTGAGCGTGTTTTCGAATACCTGGATTTACCCATAGAGATTCAGGACAAACCAGACGCAGTCAGCCTCGACCGGGTGGACGGGGAAGTGCGCATTGAGCACATATCCTTCTCCTATCGCGCTCTGCAGGGTACAGCGGCCCAAACAGAGGAAACAGACCGGAAGAACGGGGAAATTCAGAGCCTTAACGGTCAGGAAGCAGAGCTCACTGATGCTCAGCATCCGATATCCGTCAGCCGGCATTGGGCCTTGGAGGATGTATCCTTTATCGTAAAGCCGGGACAACTGGCGGCGTTGGTAGGTCCTAGTGGCGCCGGCAAAACCACCATTTCTTATCTCTTACCCAGGCTCTATGACCCGCAATCGGGCGCCATTCGCCTGGACGGGTATGATGTGCGCGATTTGAGTCAGGCTACGTTGGCGCGCCATATTGGCCTTGTCACGCAAGAAACTTACCTATTCCATGACACGGTACGGGCAAATTTGCTGTACGCCCGGGCAGACGCCACCCAGGAAGAATTAGAGCAAGCTTGTCGCGCGGCCCATATTCACGATATTATCATGACCATGCCGGAACAATATGATACCGTGGTAGGTGAGCGAGGTTATCGCCTCTCGGGCGGTGAAAAGCAGCGGGTCGCTCTAGCGCGAGTAATTTTGAAGAATCCTAGCGTGCTGATGCTGGATGAAGCCACTTCATCTCTGGATTCTGAGAGTGAGGCTTTTATTCAAGAGGCCTTGGACAAGCTCTTGGTTGGCCGCACCAGTATTGTGATTGCCCACCGTCTCTCCACCATCCTGGCAGCCAATATTATTCTGGTCCTCGACCAGGGTAAGATTGTAGAACAAGGGAATCATGAGACGTTAATGGCCCAAAATGGGCTATATACGCGCCTCTACGAAACCCAATTCCGCGGCATGGCCCGCGGCAGAGCAATGGCACAACAGAGCCAAAATTCCTGATTTTCTGTGGACCCCTTGGTTTAACTTAACAAACCCCTGTTTTTCACAAAATTCGCGCAGCCCGGTTATAGTCTATGTAAATCTGAAAACATCCACCTTGCAACATCGAGAACTTGGTAAGGACTACCTATGGGTGCCTCTTCCATACGCTTTGAAACCTTATTCGAGCGCTACCATGATGAAATATATAGATATTTATGGCGGCTAGTGGGGGGATTAAACGGGGCCGATAGTGCCGTCGATGCAGAAGATCTGGTACAAGAGGTCTTTATCCGAGCCTACCAGGCATTCCCGCGCTTGCTGCCTGATAGCAACTACCGGGCCTGGCTTTATAAGATTGCCACGAATTGCGCCTATACAGCATTGCAGCGTGATCACCAACGACAAAAGCACGAATGGCTGCCGCCTTTGGAAAGTCTAGCGGTGCGGGAGGATAGACACGACCCCAGAACACCGGTGGTCGAATCACCCTATCATCATGCTATATTCAAGGAAGCCGTCACTGCTTTAAAGCAGGCTATTGCCCATCTACCCGCTAAGCAACAGGCTGCCCTGGTTATGCGCTATTTGCAAGAATTGGAATATTCTGAGATAGCCGAAGTGTTAAATTGTTCTGAGGAAAGTGCCCGAGCCAACGTATATCAAGGCACAAAACGCTTACGCCAGGATTTAGGCAGCCAATCACCTGGCAGCTAGAGATCTGGCACTCTATTAATATGGAGTCAATCATTATGGAAGACACCATTTTCCAGGCCCTGAAGCAAACTATAGGCACACCTCCGGATGCGGCGCTGGCCCGATCTAGCGAACGTTTCCGCGATTGGTTTGCTCAAACCGCGCCTCTGATTCAATGGGATGTGATGGATTCCCCCCTGGGACCTCTATACTTCGCAGTCACGGATGTGGGTCTGTGCAATCTCGATTTCGGCATTAGTCTGGAAACATTTTTGAACAAATTGGATCCGTTGGTGCGCACTCAGCAGAATCGAACTGCGCTGGCGCCCTTCGTGCAGCAATTGCAAGAGTACTTCACCGGCGACCGCACTGCCTTTGACGTGCCTCTGGACCTGCACGCGCAGTCCCCTTTCCGGCAAAGTGTCCTGGGGACGGCCCGCAAGATCCCGTCCGGTACGGTCTGGACATACGGGCAGGTCGCACTGGCCCTGGGCAAGCCCAAAGCCAGCCGGGCCGTAGGCCAGGCTCTGGGGCATAATCCGATACCGATTATTATCCCCTGCCACCGGGTAGTAGCCAGCAACGGGAACCTGGGCGGGTACAGTGGAGGTGGCGGGCTAAAGTCGAAGCAGGCCTTGCTTTCTTTAGAAGGAGCCCTTTAAGCTAAGGAGCTGTCTTGGTAGTGGTTACCGGGGGCGAGGCAGCGGGCAAATTGGCAGCGGTAGCTGTTGGTGAGGGTGGAATAATCAATTGTTGGCCCACCTTGATCAAATTGGGATTATCCATTTTATTAGCCGTAACAATTGCCTGGGTGGTGGTACCAAACTTGACTGCGATCTTTGATATGGAATCCCCTACTTGCACCGTATAGACAGTTTCCGTAGGGGTAGGCGCCAGCGTTGGGCTGGCAGTCGACAGCGGCGTCGCCAACTTGGCAGTAACGCTGGCACTGGCGCTGGCCTTCCCTAGGGTTGTGGTCGATTGTACCCCGCGTCCCGTGTCCTTAATCGTGGGCGTGGCCGATGACCCGCATCCGGTTATTAGAAAGATGGTGGTCAGGAAAATCACTGAGATAGCAATAGTTTGCTTCACATCTTTCTCCCTTATTATCCCCATTCGTCGATCCCTCTACGATTTGTATTGTAAGCCATTACGAGCTATTTGCAAATCTCTATAATTTGAAGCTGATTTTCGGGGTTTCCCACCCAGCGTCTATACAGGTATAATATCCTCCATTATAAGCTCAAAGCCACAGGAGGATGAGGGTGAAAATCGCCAAAATCGACCAGTTCTTTCCCCGCCCCCGCTTGCGCCTGGTGAAGATCACCACCGACAATGGCCTGGAAGGCTGGGGAGAAACCACGCTGGAAGGCAAACCTAAGAGCACCCACGCCGCCGTAGAGGAATTGGCTGAGTACCTGATCGGTAAGGATCCGCTGCGCATTGAACACCATTGGCAACATATCTATCGCTCGGCTTTCTTTCGCGGTGGCAATGTGCTGATGACTGCCCTCTCCGGTATCGACCAGGCCCTGTGGGACATTGCCGGGAAATACCACGGCGTACCGGTACATCAGCTCCTGGGAGGTGCCGTGCGGGATCGCATCCGCGTCTACGCCCACTGGGGCATAAACGACCTCTCCGAGGCAGGCCAGGCCGCCGCCAGAGAACGCCTGACCTGGCTGCAAGAAACGGGAGGCTATAAAGCCTTTAAGTCCGGTCCCAACGGCAAGTGGCGCGGCCATGAGCCACCCGCCGTCATCGATGCTTTCGTACAGCGCGCCTATCTGATGCGCGAGTGGGTAGGCCCGGATGTGGAGCTGGCCTTCGATTTTCACGGCAAGATGACCCCGGCCTTAGCCATAGAGATCTGCCACGAACTGAAAGGCATGCGCCCAATGTTTGTGGAAGAGCCGGTACCACAAGAAAATATCGACGCTCTAAAGCTGGTCTCTGATCATGTGCCATTTCCGATTGCCACCGGCGAACGCCTCTTAACCCGCTGGGGCTTCCGCGAGATCTGCGAAAAGCAGGCGGCAGCATACCTACAGCCAGATATCTCCCATACCGGCGGCATTACCGAATTGAAAAAAATAGCCAACCTGGCCGAGATTTACTATATCCACATCCTGCCCCATAGCGCTATCGGCGCAGTAGCTTTTTCCGCCTCCCTACAGGTCGACGCGGTAGTGCCCAACTTCCTGGCCCAGGAACAGGTCGATGCTGGCCTGGGCGGTCCGATAACCGGTCCCATTGCCCCATCCGGTTCCGGCGCCGCCCCTCGTTCGGCCGGCATCTTGCAAACCCCCTGGCAAGTCAGAGATGGTCATATCAACTTACCCACCCAACCTGGCCTGGGATTTGAAATCAATAAAAAAGAAGCCGAGCAGAACCTGGGCGTTTACGGGGAGGAATTAGGGGGGGAATATTTCTATGAAACCGATAACAGCGTGGCGGATTGGTAAGTGAATTACCCCAGGCCCACAGGCGCTGAACTTCTAGCAGCCGCAGGAAAGACCGTACCGGATGTCATTGCTGCCAATCTGAAAATCCTTTTCTGCGGCATCAACCCGGGTTTATACACCGCTGCCGTAGGCCACCATTTTGCCCGGCCGGGAAACCGCTTCTGGCCGGCGCTCTTCGCGGCCGGTTTCACCTCGCGGCTGCTCTCCCCGTACGATGAACATGAGCTGCTGGAGGATAGCTACGGCATCACCAACCTGGTGAACCGCGCCTCAGCTACGGCGGATGCACTTTCGCCGGCAGAACTCCAGGCCGGGAAGCAGCACCTCGAGGAAAAAGTGCTGCACTTCCGGCCCCAGACCCTGGCAATTTTAGGTATTGGTGCCTATCGCAGCGCTTTCGGCCGGCCCAAAGCCAACCTGGGCCGGCAACCGGAAACCATCGGCACCACCATAATATGGATTCTACCCAACCCCAGTGGCTTAAACGCCCATTATCAGTTGGACGATTTTGCCAGGCTCCTCCGCGAGCTACAGCAAAATATCGGGTAACGCTCGGTCTCCATCTTCCCGGCGGGCACCGTGAGGGATGAAAATAGTCACCTTGTCACCCGGCCACCTTGTCATCCCTATGCCGGGCCGTCGTTATGCCACCAACGGAGTTCATTGCTTCCTTCCTCCGCAGCAGCTACAATATCCAGCCGCCCGTCCTCATCTATATCGGCAAAAAAGACCGTGTCCGCCCGTCTCCAATGATCGCGCAACATCTGCATCGACCACGGGCCGCGCGGATCGCCCTGGTGCTTGAAGAGCGCGATACGGCCATCATCTCCCCAACCGGTGGCGACGACCTCCATCTGGCCATCTCCATCCAGGTCGGCGGCTACAGCCTCGAAACCGTGGGCAAAGTTCTCGCAGATCACATGCTTCTTCCACGGTACCTGCTCGGGATGCCCTTCGTTTTCGTACCACACCACCTGGTGGCAGCGCAAGTCAATTTGACCGTAGAGGCCTGTGAGACCCAAGGCCATGATAATGTCCACGTCGCCATCCCCATCCATATCCACTGGATGGCCGTGCATTGGCCGGGCCACCCTATCGATTATGTACTTCTTCCACGGTTGATTTACCGGATCGCCGGGATTCTTATACCACATAACCTGGTTACTGTCAGCAGCCGTCCCGACCAGGTCAATCAACCCATCGCCATCCATATCGACCGCAGCGATGGTCCGCGTTTCATTGATGTACTCCTCAATCAAATGTTTAATCCACACGCCGTTGCGATTTTCGAACCAGGCCATTTGGTTCCCTTTGCGCCAACTGGACGCCGCCACGTCCAGGTCTCCATCCCCGTCGAAGTCGGCAATCGCCACATCATAAGCGCCGGGCAACTGCCGGTCGCAGATATAATGATAAGACCAGGAGCTGCGCTCCCGCGGATCTCCCTTGAATGCGAAATACAAAACGCTGCCGTTGATATTATCTATGATTACAATTTCCGGACGGCCGTCTCCGTTGATATCGGCAATGGCGTGGCGCTCCAACCACTCATTCGTTTTCTCATGGATAATGTGATAGGTGAAATTTCCCTTGCCATCATTTTCGAACCAGTATAGCCCCACATTTTTATCGGCCAGGACTATATCTTGGTGGCCATTTCCGGCAATATCTACAGCGGAAATACCATAGGCGTATGAGAAGCCACCCCGAATCAAATGCTCCGTAAACTTTATTAGCTCGGCCATCGTTAAACTCCTTTTTGGGTTGCATGCTCAGGTTTGAATAATTCCGATGGGTAATAGACTTCTGCAGGATCACCCTCTGGACAAGTAATTTTGGGAAACCCGTCTCTCCCGCTGGGGATAAAGTAGACCTGGCGGTCCGGCCAGATCTGCGGTCAGTATTGTAAACCAATCAGGCTGAGAAGTAAAAGGATTCGATCCCGTCATTTTGAATAACGCCCGGCGCCGCAGACTTAGACATTCTCTAACGATCCAATCCGTGTGCCTTGCGCCATTCCTTTATGTATGCACCACGCTTACGCCAAACCCGCAACCAGGCTGGATCAATTTTCCACTTCTATGCGCTCAGAAAATATGGGGCGAAAAAATACGGCAGCGATGCTGGACAGCGCGCCAGAACTACATAGAATTAGGTTTCTCTAAAAGGAGGTTTTCATGCCCTATAAATTTCAACCAGGCCGAATGTACCGTATGCCCACCCACTTTGGCCCCAGCTTGGGACCCCGGCAAGGGGTGGATGGCCGAACCTATCCATGCGTGGATACCCCGAAGACCATTTCCAGATCCGTCAGCTTCCTAACTAACCCTACTCAATTGGAAGCAATTCTCCCCCCAGGCTTTGCGCTGCGCGGCGAGCCGGTTGTCACCGTCGAAGCCGCGTACATCACCGAAATCGAATGGTTGGCCGGCCGCGGATACAACACCCTGGGGATCAAATTTCCGGTTACCTTCAAGGGCCGTCAAGATCGCGCCAGCGGTACCTTCCTGGCAGTCCTGTGGGAAAATCTCACCGATCCGATTTTGACCGGGCGGGAGGAGCTGGGCTTCTCCAAGATCTATTGCGAATTGCCGGAACCGCGCATCTACCAGGGCGAGACCCATTGCACCGCCAGTTGGATGGGTTTCAAATTCATGGATTTGAATTTCACTAATATGCAACCTTTAGCCCTGGGAGGTGAGTCAAAACCGGCCACCAACCCTACTGATGATGGTACGCTGCATTACAAATATATCCCCAAGACCGAAAGCTGGGGCATCCCTGAGGTCTCCTACGCTGTCTTGACCCCCTCTGCGAACCCCAATAGGGTTGTCCAGGAGAGATGGCGCGGCACAGGGACTGTGACGTTTCATAAGGCCACCTGGGAAGAGCTGCCCACCCTGGTCCATATCGTAAATACGTTGCAAGAGTTGGAAATCAGAGAATACCGGGGCGCCACCATCGAAAAATCCAGCGGGGGCAAAGATTTAAGTGACCAGCGTATTCTAGCATAAAAAGATAGTGACGACAATAAAGGGAGACAATGTATGCCTAAAATGACTGGATCCAGGTTTATTGCGGAAACACTTAAGGGATATGGGGTGACATCGGTCTTTTTCGTACCCTCGATCCTGAAAGGTGTGCTGGTTGAATTGGAAAAATTGGGGGTTAAACGTGTCCTGTGCCATTCGGAAAAAGCCGCTGCCTACATGGCAGATGGATATGCCCGCCTGTCCCGCGGCCCCGGTATCGCCATGGCCCAATCTGTCGGCGCTGCCAACCTGGCAGCAGGTTTACAGGACCCTTTCCTGGGGCTATCGCCCGTCATTGCCTTAACCGGGCGCAAACCACCCATCGAGCGGTACCGCCATGGCTACCAGGAAATCGACCATTGGCCATTGTATGCACCTGTTACCAAGTTCAACGCTTACATAGATACGGTAGAGCAGCTCCCGGTAATCTTGCGCCAGGCCTTTCGGGAAGCCACCGCGGGCAAACCGGGCCCCGTCCACCTGGAGCTGATGGGCTACCAGGGTGAAACTGTCGCCGAAGGGGCGGCGGATTTGGAAGTGGTGATTGAGGAAACCTTCGCCAAATTCCCGGCTTTCAGGCCGGCCCCGGACGCCGATGCAGTGCAACAGGCAGCCCGGCTCCTGACCCAGGCCCAGCGCCCTGTCCTGGTAGCCGGTGGCGGTGCTGTAGCTTCCCAGGCCGGTCCGGAAATTCTCAAGCTGGCCATGACCCTGGCGATGCCGGTGGCGACATCCCTGAACGGCAAAGGTATCATCCCGGAAGATCATCCGCTTGCCGTGGGGATGGTGGGGACCTATTCACGCTGGTGCGCCAACCAGATCGTATCCGAAGCAGACCTGGTGCTCTTCGTTGGTAGCCAGACTGGCGGCCAGGTAACCCACTTTTGGAACATTCCGCGCCCCGGAACGCCGATCATCCAGATCGACGTAGATCCTACAGAGTTGGGCAGGAATTACCCGGCCCAGGTACCCCTGCTGGGAGATGCGCGAGTGAGTCTGCAACAAATTCTACAGACGCTGGGACCGGTCACCCCGAAAGAATCCTGGGCTGCACACGCCGGGCAATTGGTCGGCCAATGGCGGCGGGAGCTGACGTCGCAACTGCGCTCTGAGGCCACTCCTATCCGACCCGAACGCCTCTGCCAGGAGCTTTCCGATTTCTTGCCAGATGATGCCGTGCTCGTTTCAGATACCGGACATGCCGGCATGTGGTCCGGCGGCATGCTGGATTTGAAGTATCCTGGGCAAAGTTACCTGCGCGCTGCCGGATCTTTGGGTTGGGGATTTCCGGCGGCCCTGGGAGCCAAGTGTGCCAGGCCTGAGAGGCCGGTGATCTGTTTCACCGGAGATGGTGGCTTCTGGTACCACCTTACCGAGATGGAAACCGCCGTGCGCTGTGGTATCAATACGATTACCGTAATCAATAACAACCATTCCCTGAATCAGGATAAAGCTGGCGTGGACCAGGCATATGGGAGCCAGACTACCGGCAACCCAGAGGAGATCTGGGTATTCCGCGATGTGGATTTTGCCAAAGTGGCCGAGTCTATGGGATGCCTGGGTATTCGGGTAGAGCGCCCGGCAGAAATTCGCGAGGCGCTGGAGCAAGCCATGACCGCGGGTAGACCGGTGGTTATAGACGTGGTGAGCGATATCGAAGCCTTCGCGCCCCTGCCTTTCGTGCCAACATCTTGAACTTCGTCAATCCATCACCAGACCGCCTGCCACTGGCAGAGATAGGCCGGTGAGATAGCCGGACTCTTCAGAAGCCAGGAAGGCTGCCATGGAGGCAATATCAGAGCTTTGGGCCATCCGTCCCAAAGGCGCCTGCATGGCAGCCTCTTTCAGCATCTTGTCGCGGTAGGCCTCAACGCCTGCGTCCCCTCCCCCCACCAACCCCGCAGCTATATAACCTACCCGCTCCGTGTTCACCAGGCTCGGACAAATGGCGTTCACATTGATCCCGTGAGGCGCTAACTCCAGGGCCAACGATTGGGTCAACCCGATCACAGCAAATTTGGAGGCACAGTAAGCCGCATAGCGCGCCGAGCCGCGCTTGCCGGCTGTAGAGGATATGTTGATAATCCGCCCCCCTACCCCGCGGGCTATCATCTGGCGCGCTACAGCCCGGCAACACAGGAAGGTACCTTTCACATTGACCCTTTGCACATAATCCCAGGCTTCTTCCGCCAGGTCCACCACCAAAACCCGGTCGGGGCCAGGCCGTGATCCGGCATTATTTACCAGGATGTCTATATGGCCAAACTGCTCCAACGCCTGCTGCACCATCCGATCCACTTGCTGGGCGTCGGTGATATCCGCCACCACGCCCAAGGCTTGCCTCCCGATAGCCTCAAGCTCGCGGACCAAGTCCGGTAGCCCCCCCCAGCCGGATTTTTCCCGGGCGTACGGATCGGCCGTGACATCGTTTACCACCACGTTGGCCCCCTCGTAGGCCAACCGGGTAGCAATCGCCCGCCCCATACCATGTTCGCCACCGGCCCCCGTCACCAAAGCCACCTTGCCACTGAGATCGTACATAGTAATCCCTTTCTACCATTGGCAGAGTACTACCACCCTGCCTGGATCATCTCTACCATATTGGCATAAGCGCTGTTGGTTAGCTCCTGGTTGGCGGCAGCGGGTTGGAAGACCGCCTCACCGTGCTGCCAGCGCTCCCGCGCGTCAGGCTGCTCAAGGGCAATCCGCAGCGCCGCCGTCAGCTCCAAGGGCGTATTATCCAGGTGGAGACGCTGTATGGCAGCATCGATGCCAATTTGCGTGGCAAAATTCACATCCAGTTGGATGCGCTCGCTGGGACCATTGGGCAGGGTTCCGCTAGTCAAAGCATCGCGGCATACTTGCGCATCCAGCATATTCAAGGCACGGCAGGGAAAGGGGCGCACGGCATAAATTGAACACAACCCATCACGAAGCAGAGCGCACGGTTGGCGCAGCAAAAAACGCTGTTCATTATTCAACCCGCGAGATTTAACGTCGAGCACTGCAATTCGTTGTTGGAGAGCAGCTAACTCGTCCGGCGCCCACTGGCTCCGCAGGTAATCGGCAATGGCCAACACTTCAACCGGTGTCACATCCACTCGCTGGTAGCAACACCAGTAGCACCCGGCGTGACAAGCCGGCGTAGGACGCTGCGCCACACTGGCTGATATAGATTTCTCACCCACCAGCGTCCGCTCAGAAAGCTTCCGCACCAGCGGGATAAAATCTCTCTGCCGGTGCAGCACCTGGCGCGTCTCGCGCTCGCTATCCTTTATGATTCGTCCAACTAGCCGTTTTAAGACATTCTGCCATGCATCTGGCCCCATGGTTTCTACCCTTCTATCCGATACCTTCCACTTCTGCCACTACTCGTCATAACCCATTATCCTCACCATCATGAAAACGGCAGCCCATTTATGATACTATGGACCGGGCGTATTTTCCAGTTAGCCATATTGCCATAAATCCCCTTTCCTGCTACTATACTCTCGCAAATACCCCATCAAACCCCGTATCTCTAAAATCGAATAAGGAGCGAGACAGATGAGCACGGTAACACAGGCAGATCAGAACTGGCGGGGATGGCTTGACAACCACTTTGAAATCTCCGCTCGTGGGACGACGGTGGCTACAGAGGTTTTGGCCGGTGTGACTACTTTTTTGGTGGCGGCTTACATAATCTTCGTAAACCCTTCTATCCTTTCCTTTTCCGGCATCCCCGACCTCCAGGGAAAAGGCCCGGCCTTTGCTGCCACGCTGGCGGTCACATGTCTGACAGCAGGCATTATGACCCTGGCTATGGGCTTCTTCGGTAAGTATCCCTTTATGATGGCCCCGGGCATGGGACTCAACGCAGTCGTAGCCTTTCAGTTAATCGTCGGATCAAAATTAACCTGGCAAGAAGCCATGGGCGTCATCACCTTGGAAGGGTTGGCAATCACGATTTTGGTCTTGATCGGCTTCCGGGAGGCGGTGATGGACGCGATTCCGCTGCGCCTTAAGCGGTCCATTGCCGTAGGCATAGGATTCTTCATTGCGCTTATCGGGTTGGTAAATGGCGGCATTGTGCGCATGTCCGGAGTCGAGGCTTCACCGGTCGCCATCGGAAACTTGGCGACAGCCACCTTTGCGGTGACAGCGGTAGGATTGCTGCTCACAGCCATCCTGGAAGTCCGGAATGTGAAGGGCAGTCTGCTGCTCGGTATCATTGGCAGCACCATCTTTGCGATTATTCTAAATGCGATCACCGGCGGCACGATGTATGCCAATCAACCGGGTGTAGCCGTACTCCCCAGCGCTATCGTAAGTTTGCCGGACTTCTCAAATATCGGCGCGGGGTTGAGTGTTGGCGGCGTTTTCGCGAAACTAGGGGTAATTGCCGCGGTTTTGACGATCTTTTCGTTGATGCTATCCGATTTCTTCGATACGATGGGGACCCTGATTGGCGTTGGAGAGCAGGGTGGATTTGTGGACCAAAAAAGTGAATATCCCCCCAAGGCATTGCGGCGTCTGCTGCTCATCGATAGTATTGGAGCGTTCATCGGTGGTTTGTTCGGCGCCTCCTCCAACACCACCTATATCGAAAGCGCCGCCGGGGTCAGCGAGGGTGGCCGCACGGGCTTCGCCTCAATTATCACGGGCTTGCTCTTTCTGGCAGCCATGTTCTTTGCCCCCATCGCCGGGGTTATCCCCGCCCAGGCTACAGCTCCTGCTCTGATCATCGTCGGTTTCTTGATGTTCTGGGGCAATATCCCCGATACCGTGCGGGATTTGAGCCAGATGGGCAAGACCGAAGCTGTGGCGGAAGGCTTGCCCGCCCTCCTCACCATGATTCTCATGCCCATGACCTACTCCATCACCAACGGTATTGGCGCTGGCTTCATCACCTATTCAGTGCTACAACTGGCCCAGGGCAAACGGGTCCATTGGGTGATGTGGGTAACTTCTTTGGCTTTCATCATCTATTATCTTTTTGCCCATCCGGGCGCCTGACACCATAACATCAAGTGGCAGAGGCAAACAACCTCTGCCACTTGCCAACCTGTTAACCTTCCAATCCTTCGCCTGAAGGACTGCCCTTATACTTAAACTGTTCCTCATACAATCGGCGCAAGGACTGGACGGTATCGGCCTCCTCCGGCCCTTTGTCCTCCCGCACCCGGAAGATGCGGGCAAAGCGCAGCGCCAACCCGGAATTAAATTGGCTGCTCTCCTGGACATCGTTGAACAGCACTTCAACCACAATCCGCGGTTGGACATAAATTGCTTCTACCGCATTGAGCTTCTCGCGCACTTCGGCAACCACATTTGGGGCCTTTTCAATTAGTGGACTCATACCGGATTTGCGCTAACCGGGCATCTGTCGATAATCTCCATTCGCTGTACAGAATATTCCATTGCCACAGAGATTGCTTGCAAGTGGCCCAACAGAAACCTGGACTAAAATTGATACAGACCCCAGATATTGCCATTCGTCCGATGCGTAGTGAGGAAAAAATCGAAGTCCAAACCATGATGCGCGAGGCCTTCTCGCCCATTCAACAGGTGTTCTTTACATGGACACCCGATGTGCTGATCGCAGAAAGCGCGGGAAATTTGGTCGGCGCCATCCTCCTCAAACTGTACCCGTTACCCGGTAAACGGCAGGGCGGCGCCGTATCCACGGTTTTTACCAGACCGGATGCCCGGGGCACGGGCGTGGGGCGATCCCTGGTCGCAGCCGCCCTGGACTTTTTTGAAGCGCACCATTGCGATGAAATCACTGCCTGCCTTGAAGGATACGATAGCAATTGCAGCAAACTGTTCTCCTCCCAGGGTTTTTCAATTTTATCACCGGGCGACCAATTTACGCGCTATGGCTGGGGTGTCTTCCTCATCTGGGCCAGGATCTTTCACGTCATCGACTTTGGCCATTTCATCTGGGCCCGGCCTGGGACAGCCCAGTCTGGGGCCACCCTGCCGGGAACCACCCTGCTGGACCGTCTTTCACGCCCCTGGTGGGGCACGGTCCTGGCAAACACGCTGATTGTTTTGCTGGCAATGTGGGGCAGCCGGGACTACCGCATATTTCCGCCGGTTTCCCTCCTGGCAATGCCGGTACTAGTCACAGCCTTCCTCGGGTTGCGCTGGCTGGCGATGTCGGGGGCCGCTGAAGTCCAGGGTCTCGAAGTACAATTCCGTCCCTGGGAATCCGGTTTCCCACTTAGCATCCTCGTTGCCCTGGTCATCCATGATTTTTTGCCGGTCCCTGGTAATCTATACCCGGCTTTGCAAGAGTGGAAATACCGTGACCTGCTCCCGAAATTGAATTGGATGGCCCTGGCGGGCATCATCCCTGTTATGATTCTGACTTGGGTCATGTGGGGGCTGCTACAGATTGGTAATTTGCCACTGGAGGTCGCCCGCTGGGTGATATTTACTTTCTATATTGGCCGCAGGCTGGCCTTTTTTGACACGATCTTGATTTTCTACCCCTTCACCGGCTTTAACGGCCGGCGCGTCTGGGATTGGGACCGGCGGGTCTGGGCAGTACTGGCGGTAATAGCGCTGATAGGCTTCTTGATCTAGGCCCACTATACCCTTGGCAAGAGCACATTATCGTGGGTCCGCTCCTGCCAAAAACGATGATCTGTGCAATTAACCCAAAAATCCAAAATCCTGTTTCACATATGACCTGAGAGCATCTTCATTCAGGGTCATACCCAATCCTGGCCGGTTGGGCACGGTGATAAATCCGTCTTGAATCAGCGGACTTTCCTCAATCATAGCGTGCCAGAGCGGATGGGGTGGATAGTGGAACTCAAAAGCCTGGAAGTTGGGGATGGCTGCGCATAGATGACAAACTGCCACCGTCTCGATAGGACCACAGACGTGATGCGGCGCCACATTGATATAGTACATATCCGCCATATCTGCGATGCGCCGCCCCTCCAGCAACCCACCCGCCTTTGCCAAATCCGGCGTAATAATATCTGCCGCTTGGGACTGGATCAGATCGCGAAAACCGAAACGCGTGTAGAAGTTCTCTCCCGTCGCAATCGGAGTTCGCACCTGGGATTTCAATTGGGCCATAGCTGCCACGTTCTCCGGCGGGATGGGATCCTCCAACCAGGCCAGGTTCAAGTCTTCCACAGCCCGAGCCAATTTCACCATATCCACGGGGGCGTAGGCCCAGTGACAATCCATAGCAATATCGGTATTGCTCTTGAGATTTTTGCGCAACGCGGCACACACTTTGACATTGTGCGCAATCTCATCATTGCTCAGCGACCGGTTATAAAAATCGCGCCGCATGCCGTGAAGATACTCGATACCAAATTTTACCTGGGTAAAACCCATTGCCTCCGCTTCCTGGGCAGTTTCGACATAAGCCTCGGGCGTATGGACAGGGTTGAAAAGACTGGCATACATGCGGATCTTGTCGCGGAATTTACCACCCAGCAATTGCCAGATCGGCAGACCCGTTGCCTGCCCGGTAATATCCCAAAGAGCTCCCTCGATGCCACTAATAGCGCTCATCACCGCCCCCTGGTAATATCCGGAGGCTGACATACCATCCATCATATCGTGAAAGAGCTTATCCACATTTCGCGGATCCTGCCCAATCAGGAGGCGGGTTAACCGTTCATCTACTACGATCTGATGCACACCCGGACCATGATACGCCTCACCGATTCCCGTAATACCTTCATCGGTCTCGATTTTCACCAATACCCAAGGCATGGGCTGCAGCAAGACTGATCCAACACGTGTAATTTTCATGAAACATCCTTTAGGCCACTTAAATTTGCCCCAGGAATTTTACGAAAGAGAATGTCAATAATTTGCGTGATAAGCGTTCATCTGCAGTGATCAAGATGCCCGCGCGTTCCTCAGCTATAGCGATAAAAGTGGCATCATAAACTGTCGTTGCATAAGTTCGAGATATCTCAACAGCACGCCTGACCAGAGATTTGGAGGGTACTACCCACTCTAACTTTATGTCAAAAATACTTTGTACCGCCTCCTGGACCTGGACCGTCGATAAATCAGTTTTGAAAGCTAGAACATTAGCCAACTCGTAGGCTACCAAAGTCGGCACGGCGACGCTGAAATCACCCCTCAGATACCTATCGCGGACGTTGAGGGCTTGCTGGGCTAAGACCTCTTCCTGCCGAAACCATTTGACGATTACCGAAGTATCGAGCACGAGAGGTGCAGTGATTAATTCCGCGATTCGCGCCATCGGCGAATCTCCTCTGTGCTATCTTCACCTGTTCCAGGAGCCAACCTGGCTAAGGCATCCTGAACTGCTACAGCTTTCTGAATCAGAGGGTCATCACCAGGGACTTTCTTATGAGCGCGAAACTCCATATATAGTCGCATGGCTTCACGTAAAAGCTCGCTACGACTACGGTTTTCTTCATGGGCAACACGATCTATCTCCTCTAAGAACGCCTCCGGAAATGAAACCATTACTTTTATGGTCATAAAATCCTCCTGTATTATAGCTTTATTATATATCCAGGCTATAATTTGTCAATACCAAATTGCATCATGCCCCCTATTTTCTCCAATATGCCGCCACTCCGTTTTCTACTGCAATACCACAATACTCAAATAGATGCTGGTTTTCCCTTCATGGGAGGAGTAATAACCATTGGTGCTAGTTGAGAAAAAGGTAGTCATGAGATACCCTTATGGTGGCGAAACCAAAAAGGAGAAATCTCATGACTACAGACGACATTATCGTACACATTTTCTACCAGGTAGCGACTTCTTTGCCGGAGATGCCGCGCC
>SHYO01000089.1 GCA_009692745.1 Chloroflexota bacterium | reverse complement strand
TATTGTGGTTTTTAAGTCTGAATCGGGCATTTGTAGCCCGTTCAAAAATGCTATTTTGAGGTCCAATCGTCACCTTATGTAAATCTAAACACTACATATTGTGGTGAAAGTATTTAATCAATCCCATATGTAGTGGCTGAGTAGTTACCCAAAAACAAAGATTTCTGGAAACCGGGTTTCCCGTACCTTGACGAGATCACCCTCAAAGTTTTGCCAGATGAGAATGCCCGAGTGGCTGCGCTGCGCTCCGGGGCTATTATGGGCTGCACGGTGACGGCCGATACCGCCCGCAGCCTGAAGAATGATCCCAAGATCACCATCCTCAAGGGTCTCACCTCTGCGCCGCGCGTCTTGCAATTCACCTTGAAAGGTGAGGGCAAACCCTGGGAAAAGAAAGCGGTGCGCCAGGCGATCAGCATGACGATTAACCGCCAGACCATTATTGACAATGTCTACGGCGGCGAGGCTGTGATGACCGGGCCGATTCCCCCCGGTTACGGCGATTGGTTTATTCCGGCTGATGAGCTGGCCGCCAAGTGGTATAAAGTCGATGTAGCCGCTGCCAAGAAGCTCATGTCGGATGCCGGATACAAGGATGGCTTCGATATCACGTTGCACGCCATTAGCGCTCCCAACGACTACACCCAGATCGCGGAGATCGTCAAAGAGCAGCTCAAGCAGATCGGTGTCAACGTGAAGGTGGTTTCCGAAGAAATCGGCTCCTTCGCCAAGCGCATCGGTGACGGCACCTTTGAGTGGGGCTCCACCGGTCGAGGGATGCGCGCCGACCCCACCAACTTCGTGGTCGACTTCGGCCGCCCCGATGTAGGGGCCGCTGCTGCCTGGTTCAATAAGGGTGTAGGTTGGAAAAACCAGGAGCTTTCAGATATGTTTGAAAAGGCGTTGGTGAATCTGGACAGCACTACCCGCCACCAACAGGTGCGCCGCCTACAAGAGTTGGTGCTGGAAGATGCGCCGCATATCTATACCGTGCAGAACTACAAGTTCCATGCGGTTAGCACGCGATTGAAAGATATGTACGTCTCTTTCACCGACTTCCATTCCGGCCTGCGCAACGCCTGGTTGGATTAATGCCGGTCCGGGCACCGGACTACTAATTGCGTTTCCGGCCCAACCGGGTTGGGCATACACAGGGAAGTAGCGAGACAGGTACTTCCGGCCCAACCGGGTTGGGTATGTATCTATCTGTGCTATCTATGTCATCTACCTGTCTCCTGGTTGCCGGGTGAATAGGTTTCAACTTTAAACATATGGTACTCCATACATGACCAAATATATTCTACGCCGAATATTTCTACTCATACCAACCCTGATTGGCATGTCGCTCCTAATTTTCATGATGGTGCGCCTGCTGCCGGGCGATATCGTGGACGCGCTGGTAGGTTTGGACCCCACCATTACCCCCCAGGCCAAAGCCGAGTTGCGCCACTCTTTTGGCCTGGACGATCCTATCCCGGTCCAGTATGTGCGCTGGGTGGTTGAAATATTTCAGGGCAATCTGGGACAATCCTTCCGGACGCGCCAGGCGATTACTTCCACCCTGGTGCAGGCCCTGCCCATTACCCTGGAGCTGGCTTTTCTGGCGATGATCTTCTCCGTGATTGTCGCCATTCCATTGGGCGTCTTATCTGCCTTGCGCAGAAATAGCCAGATTGACTTTTGGGCCCGCGTCAGTGGCATGTTGGGTTTAGCCTTCCCCAATTTCTGGCTGGCGACCATGTTTCTGCTGATCACGTCGCTGGTTTTTCATTGGGTACCTCCTGTTATCTGGATTTCTCCCAGGGTTGATCTGTTTGGCAACCTCCAGCAGATGTTTCTGCCCGCCCTGGCGCTCTCAGTGCAGCTTATGGCGGTCGAGATGCGCATGACCCGCGCCTCGGTGCTGGAGATTCTGCGCCAGGATTACATCCGCACCGCCCGGGCCAAGGGATTGCAGGAAATGGATGTACTCTTCCGCCATGCCTTGAAGAATGCCTTCATCCCGGTCATCACGGTTATCGGTATCCAGTTGGGCGGATTGATGGGCGGCTCCGTGATCATCGAGCAGATCTTTGGTCTGCCCGGTGTGGGCTGGTTTTTACTTCAGGGCATCTATAACCGGGATTATCCGGTGGTACAGGTAACCGCCTTATTCCTGGCCACCGTATTCATCTTGATGAACCTGATCGTTGATCTGACCTATGCCTATCTCGATCCTAGAATCCATTACGCCTGAAAGGCGGCAATGTAGTAGTCAGCCACTCGTGATTTGACGTGTAGTCTAGGGCCTTGTGCCCGTCCCCACGCCCACAAGGGATTCTGTAGGAAAACGCCCTTTATACTACTAGGGGCTGTGTCTGCTTCGGTCCATTTTCCCGTATCTAGTGGGGAAATAACCGAAAACCTACAGAATCACAAGGGGCTAGGCTACCCTCCATCAGATCATGTGTGACAGAGTAGTAGTAGTCAGCCAAGCATGAATTGAGCGAAACGCAATGAGTGAATCACATTTGAGCGTCCCTGATACCTTGGGCGATTTTACGATTCGGGAACAACCCTCTTTGTGGCGCCGCTTATCTATTTTGCCCAGGCAGCAACCCATAGGCACATTCGGCGCCGTGATCATCTTGATTGTCATTCTCGTCGCCCTATTTGCTCCGGTTATCGCGCCGTATGAGCCAACTTCCCAGGCATCTAAACGGCTCTTGGATCCCAGTGCCATACACCTGATAGGCACCGATGAGCTGGGGCGCGATGTCTTCTCCCGCATCATTTACGGGTCGCGCATCTCCCTCTACGTCGGTTTGATCGCTGTCAGCCTGGCACTACTGCTGGGAGTTACCACCGGTGTGCTGGCCGGATATATCGGCGGCTCGTTTGATAATATCGTCATGCGGGCGGTGGATATCATGTTCGCCTTTCCCGGTTTGGTGCTGGCGATTGTGATTGCCGGTATGCTCGGTCCGAGCATTACCAATGCCATGATCGCGATTGGCATTATCTACGCCCCGACCTTTGCCCGCGTCTCCCGTGGCTCGGTTTTGGCTGTCATGGGCGAACCCTACATCGAGGCGGCGCGCCTGATCGGCGGGCGGGATATGCATATCATTTTCCGCCATGTCTTTCCCAATGTCTTAGCGCCTTTGATCGTCTTGACCTCCCTTAATATGTCCACCGCCATTCTCACCGAAGCTGCTCTTAGCTTCCTGGGACTTGGTACCCAGCCACCGGATCCTTCATGGGGCACCATGCTCAGCAGTGGCCGCAAATTTATGGAGATTGCCCCGTGGATGGCCATCTTCCCCGGTCTGGCCATTGTGATCGCCGTGCTGGGCTTCAACTTCCTGGGCGATGGCCTGCGGGACGTTTTGGATCCGCGGTTGAAGGAATAATCAATAGAAAGGCTTTGCACATGTCCGCACAGTTTCAGGCAGGCGTCGCTCGTTGTGATATCACCCCGCCCGTCGGTATCGCCCATGGCAACTGGAGCGCTCAGGTCCATGAACGCGCCGAAGGGGTAGATTTGCCCCTCACCTGTACCGTGCTGGCTGCCTCCGATGGCGATGGCGAAGAAGTCCTGATTGCCGAATGGGAGCTGCTGTACCCTCCCGGCGGAGAGTGGTTGGCCGAAATCCGGCAGCGGGTTACCAGCCTGACAGGCGTCCCGGGAGACCATATCCGGGCTTCCGCTACCCATACCCACGCCGGCCCGAGTCTCTCTACCCCCTGGTTCGAAGCCGGGGCGGAAATGGTGGCTCCCTATCTGGCCAGCCTGACAGATCGCCTGGTCGGTACCTGTTTGGCGGCTCACCGCGCTATGCGACCGGCACGGGTAGCAGGCGGCGCCGGCGCTTGCCCGGTCAACGCCAACCGCCGTAAGCATAGTGTGCCCCACAGCCGGCAACCGGAGCGCATCATGATGGCGCCCAATCCCGAGGGCTTTTCAGATCACCAGGTCGGCGTCATCCGGATTGACAGCGAAAACGGCCAGCCGCTGGCAATTTTGGTAAATTTTGCCGCCCACCCGACGATTATGGCGTGGGCCAACCGGCTGATCTCACCGGACTACCCCGGCACCCTACGGCGCACAGTAGAGAGTCTGACCGGCGCCACCTGCCTATTTCTCCAGGGTGCGGCCGGCAACCAGGACACCCTGCGTGATTACGGCTGCCGCGCCGAAGACGCGCGCTGGGTGGGGAGGAAAGTTGGATTGGAGGCGGTGCGCGTAGCTGAATTCATCGAAACCCAGCCCACGCAATTACAAATCGATCACACCGTAGAATCATCCTGGACCATGGGAGTTGTCAGACCTGTTCCGGTAGGAGGCCCCCCCGACGGTACGGTACGCTGTATCTCAAAACAAGTTGCCGTGCCTATCTGGCAGCGTGAGCCACCGACGGAGAGCGAAATCGCGCATGTCGAGGAGCTAAAAAAGCACCTGGCCAACATGCGCGTACAAGGCGCGCCCGAGGCCGAGATCCGCGAAGCTAATATGCAGGTGCGCCGCGCCTCCCTTGATCTGCGCGTCAATCAACGGCGCAGCCAGGGCAGCCATGTCCAAATGGAGTTTCAAGCTATGCGCCTGGGTTCTACCGCGCTGGTCGCCATTCCGGTAGAGCCTTTTGCCGAAATAGGGGTAGAGGTGAAATCCCGCTCGCCCTTCAGCACCACCTTCTTCTCCGGTTACACCAACGGCGTAGAGATGTATATGCCTACCGCTGAAACATACCCGCAGGGCGGTTATGAAGTCTGGATGTCTCCATTTGACCCCGCCGCCGCCGGAATTACTGTCGCAGAAAGCCTGGCACTTTTAAACCAATTGAAGGATTAATAGCCGCTGAGTACTCAGCCGCGAACAGAACCTCCAAAGGAGAGCCTCTATGCCTGTTAATAAATATCTGATGGGCCAAATGACCTGGCCTGAGCTGCGCGAGGCAGTTGCCGAGGGCCGGTTGGCAGTCCTACCGGCAGGTTGTATCGAACAGCATGGCCCCCAGTTGCCGCTGGATACGGATATCTTCCTGGCCGATGAGATCTCGCGCCGGGCCGGCGCCCTGGTGCCTGATAAGGTGGTAATCGTGCCACCCATCGTGCATGGCCACTCTCCCCATCATATGGACTTTCCCGGCACCCTGACCGCCGACCCGCAACACATGATCAATTATGTGCTGGACGTGACCCTCAGCCTGGCCTCCCACGGCTTCAAGAAGATCCTGATCGTCAACGGCCACGGCAGCAATGCCCCCGTGCTTGACCTGGTAGCGCGGCAGACAATTCTGCGCACGGAGGGAAAGACCGCCTGCGCTTCCCTCTTTTATATGAACTCCGCCGAGTACGAAAAAGTAGCTAACGACCTCTTCCCCGAGATGGCCGGCCGGTGGGGCCATGCCGACAGCATCGAAACCTCCCTTTATATGGGCCTCCGGCCCGACCTGGTGCAGTTGGAAAAGGCCAAAGATGATCCGGTCACCGATTTGATGATGTTGGGCACAGCTCTGCTACCACTGCGCATCCACTGGTCCAGTCTCTCCCAAGAAGGCATTTATGGCCTGGTCTCCAGTTCCAGCCAGGAGAAGGGTGAAAAGTTAGTAGCAGCAGCCGTCGAGGGCCTGGCCAAGGTCTATCAGCAATTCTATGATAAGGTGCTTCCCCCGCGCGTCGATCACCATTAGACCTTCCGTAGTATAATAGGGAAAATGTCGATGCATGCAGCCCATATCCGTATCGGTATCGTTGGCGCAGGCGCCAACACCAGATCCAAACATATTCCCCATTTACAGGCGATTCCCGATGTCGAAATTGTGGGCGTTTGTAACCGTAGCCGGGCATCATCGGCGCGCGTCGCCCAAGAGTTCGGCATACCCACCGTCTACGAAAACTGGCAAGCGCTGGTTACCAGCCCTGACATCGACGCGATTGTCATCGGCACCTGGCCTGATATGCACTGCCCGGTCGCGTTGGCGGCTCTGGCGGCGGATAAGCACGTATTATGCGAGGCGCGCATGGCTATGCATGGCGCCGAAGCCCGCGCCATGCGGGATGCCGCTCGCGCCCGGCCTCACCTGGTGGCCCAGGTTGTACCATCCCCCTTCACCTTCAGAGCCGATACCATCGTCCGAGAGCTCATTGCCGCCAACTACCTGGGCGATATTCTAGCGGTCGAAGTACGGGATACACGCGGCTTTATTGACCGACAGGCCCCTTTGCGCTGGCGCCATGACCTCTCCTTTAGCGGGGTCAACATCATGACGCTAGGCATCTGGTATGAAGGTCTGATGCGCTGGATTGGCCCAGCTACCCGGGTGATGGCGCTGGGCAAGACCTTTGTTAAGATGCGCCCTGATGAGCATGGCATTCTCCGCGCCATTCAGATCCCCGACCATCTGGATATCAGCGCCGATATGGCCTGCGGGGCGCAGGCCCACTTCCAGCTATCCCAGGTTACCGGCTTATCCGGTCCATCCGGCATTACCCTATATGGCAGCAATGGCACGCTGCAATTCGCCGACAACCAGCTCTTCGGCGGCCAGACAGGTGACAGCGCGCTGCGGGAGATCCCTATTCCCCCCGCGAAAGAAGTCCGCTGGCGGGTCGAAGAAGAATTCATTAACGCCATACGCGGCCTGGAAGAGGTAACGCTCACGACGTTCGAAGATGGCGTCAAATACATGGAGTTCACCGAAGCCGTGACCCGCAGCATAGCCTCGGGCCAGAGTATTGCTTTGCCCCTGCTGTAATTTCGCCTGGATAAATCCTGATTGGAGAAAAATACTTATGTCCGCACAGCTTAAGCTCTCGGGTCTCATCCCCCCGATGATCACACCCTTAACCCCAGAGGGCGAGATTGACATAACCGCTATCGGTCGCTTAGTCGGGTATATGGTGAGCGCAGGCGTCGATGGTATCTTTGTCTTTGGCAGCAGCGGGGAAGGTCCCTGGCTCTCTGCCCGGCAACGCCGCCAGGCATTAGAAGCCACGGTGCAGGCTTGCGCCGGCCGCGTCCCCGTGCTGGCCGGTATATTGGAACCCAGCGCCGGGCGTGTTCTGGAAGAGCTACCGCTCATTGAAGCGGCCGGGGTTGATGCCATTGTCATTACCTCGCCCTACTACTTTGGCGCGGATGGCGCCGTGCAGCTCGAGCACTTCTCGACCATCGCCCAGGCTACCACCCTCCCCATTGTGCTCTACAATATTCCCCAAACCACCTATAATCTGGTGCTGCCTGCCACCGTCAGACGGCTGCTAGAGATTGATACGGTCATCGGTATTAAGGATAGCGCAGAGATTTGGGAGAATTTCGAGGCCCTGCTGGAAATGCGCCGCTACAAACCGGGATTCACAGTATTACAAGGGGCTGAGCCCCTGGCTGCCAAATCACTCCTGGCCGGCGGAGATGGCCTGATCCCAGGGTTGGGGAATGTGGTCCCCCAGCTTCTCAAACGCCTCTTGGCCAGTGTTCAGGCCGGCGACCAGCCAGCCGTGTTGGACTTGCAGCAGGAGATAAATCATGTTGGCACGTTACATAGCCAGGGCTCTTGGTTGCCCTGCCTAAAGTATGCGGCTTCACTCTTTGGTTTTGGCAGTGGCCGTGCCTGCTACCGCTCGGAAACCTTGTCAGAGGCAGGTAAAGCTGCCATTCGCGACCTGGTGCAGCCATATATTCCGGCCTCACCTGAGGTCTGAAAAATTCGGGCGGCTTACGTTTGGCTTATGCTTGGCTTACGCTTAGCTTACGCTTATCTACAATTGGCGCTATAATCGGCATTGGCTATCTTAACCAACCTACCGGAGGCAAAATGCGCATTGGATCCTTTGCACATCTCGATGACCACGGCAATTATCTAAAATTCCTGAAGCAGTACGGCGTCGATGACGTGGTCCTCAGCTACAGCGCCCATCCCGAGTATAAGACCAGGTTTTCCCTGGATATGGGTACAAATCCCGAGGCTCATTGGGATTTCCAAAGCCTGGTACAGGTGCGCAAGGCCTGTGAAGATGCCGGGATGCAGCTCATCTCCATCGAAAACCCCTTGCCACCCTGGTGTATTGATCACATTATTCTGGGCTGGCCGGGGCGCGATCAGCAGATCGAAAATTTGGCTATCACCATTCGCAATATGGGCCGGGCCGGCGTCCCCGTCTTTGGCTACAATTGGATGGTGAACGCCCCCGGCTTAATCAGAAACTCCTGGCGCACCTCTCTCACCACTCCAGGGCGAGGCGGTTCTCAAGTCAGCAGCTTCGACATGGAGTTCGCCAAAAACGCGCCGCTCTTCCGCGACCGGGAATATAGTGTGGAGGAAATGTGGGATAATTACGCCTACTTCCTCAAGGCTATCGTACCGGTGCTGGAGGAATCAGGGGTGCGTATGGCGGTACATCCTGACGATCCCCCTGTCGAGACGCTCGGCGGCGTGCCACGCCTCTTCAACAGCTTTGAAGGGTATAAGCGCGGCATGGAAATGGCCAATAGCCCGGCCAGCGGTATCAACATGTGCCTGGGGAATTGGACGGCTATGAAAACCGATATCCCCGCCTCCATCCGCTACTTCGGTCCGAAAGGGTTGATCATTTACGGTCACGCCCAGGGCGTGCAGGGCCACGCCAATAATTTCCGCGAATCCTTCCTGGACGATGCCGACTGTGACTTCTTCACCGTACTGTGCACGCTCAAAGAAGTGGGATTCGACAGCGCTCTGATGCCCGGCCACTCGCCCCATACCCAGTATGAGGACAGCCAGGGTAACATAGGTCTGATTTATGCCATCGGCTATATGAAAGGCATCCTGGATTCCGTCAATCGCTGAGAGTACTCAGCCGATCGCTGAGAGTACTCAGCGCCGTGGATAAGAATTAGAGGGCTGGCCGCGGCACGCAGCGCCCAACTGTCAACGGATTTGGGGAACGGATTAAACGGATTATCCTTGCCCAACCCGGTTGGGAGCTTATCCTTATATCTACCGTGCAGGGCACGGGCGTTTGCTTTTCCCTTCACAAAATCGCCCCCAACGACGCCGACGAAACATGCTCCGCGTAATGGGCCAGGAAACCCTTCAGCGCCATGCGCGCCGGCGGCAACCAATCCCGGCGCCGCGCCTCTAATTCTTCTGCTGCGACCAGTACATCCAGTCGCCGCCCGGGGATATCGATCTCGATCAGATCCCCTTCCTGCACCAAAGCCAACGGGCCACCCATGAATGCCTCCGGCGTGACATGGCCGATGCAGGGTCCGCGTGTCGCCCCGGAATACCGCCCATCTGTCACCATCGCCACCGAGTCGCCCAAGCCCATCCCAACCAGCATGGCGGCCGGGATCGACAGTTCGCGCATGCCAGGACCGCCGCGCGGCCCCTCATAGCGGATCACCAGCACATCCCCGGCCCGCACTTCGCCGGACATCAGGCGCTGCCGCACCGCCTCTTCCGATTCGCAGATTACCGCCGGTCCCGTGTGATGCAGCATGGCAGGGCTGACCGCGCTCTGCTTGACGATCGCCCCCTGCGGCGCCAGACTACCGTAGAGCACAGCCACCCCACCCTCCGGCGCCAGCGGCGCCTCCAGCGGATGGATCACATCCTGCCGCAGTACCCCGGCGCCGGCAATATTCTCCCCCACTGTGCGCCCGGTAACCGTCAGCGCCTCCAGGTGTAGCAGCGGCGCCAACACGCTGTAAACCGCCGTCACGCCGCCAGCCTCATCGAGGTCTGTAACTGTCAGCGGCGAGGCTGGCTTAAACTTGGCAAGTAAGGGCGTCTGCTGGCTCAGCCGGTCCCAATCGTTCAACCCCAGCGGTAGACCCAGATCGCGCGCCAGCGCCAGGGTATGCAAAACCGTGTTCGTCGACCCGCCCACACTTAAGGCCAGGCGGATGCCATTTTCCAGCGCCGCGCCGGTCAGAATTTCTCTGGTGCGTATACCTGCGCGCACCAACTCCACCGCCCGCGCCCCGGTGGCCCGCGCCAGCTCCGGCCGCCGTGCATCGGTAGCCCCCATAGTAGCGCAGCCCGGTAGAGATAAGCCCACCCCCTCTACAAAACAACACATCGTATTGGCCGTGCCCATAAAACCGCAGGCCCCCGCCCCGGGACAGGCCGACTCCTCCACCTCGGTCAGCTCCTCCATCGTCATGCGCCCGGCCTTCACCTTGCCCATCGCCTCTTTGACATCGCTGAGAATAATCGGCTGCCCCCGGTAACTGCCCTTCGCCATCGGCCCTCCCGTCAGGAAGATCGTGGGAATATTCAGCCGCGCCGCTGCCATCAGCATCCCCGGCACAATCTTATCGCAGGAACAGATACAGACCAACCCATCGACCTGGTAGGCCTCTACCATCAGCTCTACCGATGCAGCGATGATCTCGCGGCTAGCCAACACCCAGTGCATCCCCGGCCCTTGGGCAATCCCGTCGCAGATCGCTATGGTATTAAACTCCAGCGGGGCGCCCCCGGCTGCCAGCACGCCCTCCTTGATCGATTTCGCCAGGGCGCGAAAATGAAAGTGGCCCGGCAACATCTCATTCCAGGAATTGGCGATCGCGATCACCGGCTTGCGCAGGTCCTCGCGCCCCAGCCCCACCGCCTTAAATAACGCCCGCGGATAGGCGCCGGCAATGCCGCTCAACATCTCCTGGCTGCGTAGATTTTGTGGTTTTTCCATGGTCAAAGCCTCCGGTTAAACAGGTTGCATGCTGAAGCTGGGGCATTGTAGTCTCGAAAGCCTGCCACGCCAAACCTTGGCAACTCATAGGGCGATAAAGGGGCACCCCGAAATGGAAACGGGCCGCTTGTACAACAGCGGCCCGTGATAGCCTGAAACATCCCGGTGCTTCAGCCGTTTACCTTGACCTCACCTTCCGTGATCTCTGGGGTCCCTAAGATCTTAGAGAGATGCCCCGGTACCTTCTCCCGTATCTATCCAATGGTAGGATATATACCCAGGGGTGTGGCGGATGAGGTGCCTTCCTGGGAGCGCGAGCGTCTCGCTCGCACAGGGCGCAGATGCGACCAGGATGGTCGCGCTCCCAGGAGATGTGCCCTATTCAGTCTCATAGTGTGGGCTCATCACCCTGAAATCTGATATAATAGGCCAGCATAATCGCGCAACGGTCCGATGTGACCATCGAGCGCGGCAATACAGTTGTTCATTCCCGAAAGGAGTTTGTGATGGAATACCGGTTATTAGGCCGCACTGGGGTAATGGTCTCCCCACTTTGCCTGGGAGCCATGAACTTCGGCGGCGCCACCGCAGAAAGCGATGCCTGCGCCATCATCGACCGGGCGTTGGACGCCGGGATAAACTTCATCGACACGGCGAATGTCTATAACCACGGCGAAAGCGAGCGCGTCACCGGCCAAGCCCTGAAACAAAACGGCAAGCGCGACCTGGTGGTCCTGGCTACCAAAGTGCATGGTAAAACGGGTGCCGGGCCGAACGATTGGGGCACCAGCCGCTACCATATTATGCAGGCCTGCGAGGATTCCCTGCGCCGCCTGCAGACCGATCACATCGACCTCTACCAGCTCCACCGGCCAGTGCTGGAAATCCCCCAGGACGAAACCCTGCGCGCCCTCGACGACCTGGTACACCAGGGCAAAGTGCGCTACATCGGCTCTTCCACCCACCCGGCCTGGCTGGTGATGGAAGCCATCGCCACCAGCGAGCGCCTGCACCTGGCGCGCTTCATCTCCGAGCAGCCGCCCTACAACCTGCTGGACCGGCGCATCGAGAATGAACTGGTGCCCCTGGCGCAGCGCTACGGCCTGGCCCTCATCCCCTGGTCCCCCCTGGCCGGCGGCGTGCTGGCCGGCCGCTACTCTCCGGGAGAGCCGCCCCCGCCCGATTCGCGCCTGGGTCGCGCCGGCGGGAGCGGTTTCTTCGCGGAGCGCGCCAGCACCGCCGGGCGCGAAGTCGCGGCAAAACTTGCCGTCTATGCCCGGGAGCACGATATGCAGCCGGGACAGATGGCTTTGTTATGGGTGAAAGATCAACCCGGGATCACGGCTCCCATCATCGGCCCGCGCACCATGGCCCACCTGGAAGACGCCCTGGCTATCCTGGACAAGCACCTCAGCGCAGAAAACCGCGCTTTCCTGGATGAGCTGGTCCACCCCGGCAACGCCGTCGCCAACTTCCACAATACGGCGCCGTGGATGAAAGCGCGGATTGAGTAGAAGAGGTGTGGTATAACTCCCCCATGATCAACTTCTGGAAACAGCTTCCGAAACCATTTCTTGTGCTTGCTCCTATGGAGAATGTCACCGACTTCGTTTTCCGCGAGATTGTCTCCGGACTCCCTAAACCCGATGTGTTTTTTACAGAATTTACCAATGCTGAAGCGCTAACCTCTGAGGGATACGTTGCAACGATCGGGAAATTGAAATATAGCGAAAACCAACGTCCTATTGTGGCCCAAATTTGGGGGAGGTCTCCGGAAGCCTTATATAAGGCAGCACGACTGGTTCAAGAAATGGAATTCGATGGCATAGATATTAACATGGGATGCCCTGATAAAACAGTTATCAAAATGGGTGCAGGATCAGCACACATTAATAACCGCACACTGACGAAAGAGGTTATTGAGGCAGTAAAAGCAGGCGCCAACAATTTACCACTAAGCATAAAGACCCGCATTGGGTTTCACCAGGATATCACCGAAGAGTGGACCACCTTTTTATTTGAACAAAAAATAAATGCCTTAATAATTCATGGACGGATTGCCCAACAAATGTCCAAAGGCCAGGCAAATTGGCAACAAGTCGGCCATGCTGTAAAGATAAAAAATAAGATTTCCCCTGAAACTATATTGATTGGAAATGGAGATATTAAAAGTTTTACAGAAGCTCACGAGATGCATAAAAATCATGGCGTTGACGGGGTGATGATTGGCCGAGGAATTTTTCTCAATCCATGGGTATTTGAAAAGACGCTAGATATCAAATTACACCAGAAGGAAGAATACATTGAACTATTACTAAAACATGTGAGGCTGTATACCGAGATATGGGGGGACACAAAAAACTTTGATGTAATGAAGAAGTTTATTAAAATGTATATCAAGGATTTTGGGGGTGCAAACCAACTGAGGCAAAACCTCATGGAGACCAAGAATAGTGATCAGGTTGAAGAGATACTATTGAGATCCTCCCAAACTCTAACGCTTTCTTAACTCCACACCTGGCCTAAAACCATTACAATAGATCATTCCTTTGATTTAACAAATGGCGCCAGCGTTGCGCTTCCATTCGACGGGAAAAACGTCTTCAATGCTACCAGCACAGCAGAGAATAAGGTATGCAATCTCTACGAGCGTGGCACATGTTAAATAAGAATCGGCAGTCCGGCGTTCAGCACCTCGGGCTCGCCTTCAGGCTGAGTATGTTTCTGCTGGGTAGCCTGATGCTGCTTCTGCCGGCCTCTATCCAGACCCTCTCCGCTCCCCGCGCCACTCCGGCCCAAAATCACGCCGCGTTAGCGATGGCCACGCAAGCGGTGCATATCGTACCTCAAGGCCAGGTGCAGCAGGCCTTGCTGGCCGCCAATTGCACCGCCCATGTGGTAGACTACGACATCGTCTATGTACGCGCTCCCAGGTATGGCGATAACGCCAATTCCCTCTGGCCCGACACGGTGCGTCCCTTAGTCCCTGATCCCGGCGCCGACCTGCGGCTGCTGCACCCCGATTGCACCGAGGAGCTGCTCTTCCCGCGCCCGGAGTACCAAGCCCTGGTCGATGCCCCCATTGGCCACGGCTCGGTAGCCGATCCCAACATCTCCTTCGACGGCCACTGGGTGGTCTTCACCTACTACCATGACCGCACCGACAACAACCCGCAGCGCTGCGCCGGTGGCTACGGCGATGCCTGCCTGAGCTACGATGGCGCCGATATCTACCGGCTGAACCTGGTCACGCGGGAGGTCGTACGCCTGACCCACCAGGAATTTACGCCTAATACCGGCAACGGGGCCAACTTCAATTGCGCCCAGGCCTACACCAACTGTCCCAACGTGGGGGTCTTCAACGTCGGCCCGGCTTTCGTCGCCCAGGCGGACAGGAGCCGGCCCGATATTGTGTTCACCTCCACCCGCAACAATTTCCTGCCCCCCAAGGCGTTCAACAGCGCCGAACGCGCCTTGCAGCTCTTCATCATGGACTGGAACGGGAAAAATGTGACCCAGATCGGCTATTTGAACAATTCCCAGGCGCTGCACCCGTTCCAATTGGTAGATGGCCGCCTGATGTTTACCAGTTGGGAGGACCAGGGCATGCGGGACTCGCGCCAGTTTAACCTCTGGTTCATCGCCCCCGATGGCACCCAGTGGAATTCCGGCTCCGGCCTGGGCGAGAACGCCATCGGCCATCACTTTATGACCCAGATGTCCAACGGTGATATCGTCACCGTGCGCTACTACAACCTGAACAACAACGGCTTCGGCGACCTGGCGCGTTACCCAGTCGATCCCCCTGGTCCGGATTTTGGCGCCATAACCACCGGTTATATGCCCTTCCAGCGCCCCGGCCAGGTAGACCTGACAAATTGGGCCTCCCATGCCTACGACCTGGGCGACGATTTCCCGGCCCCCTGTACCTTGGGAGGCGACATATACAACGAACGCGGCATCACCTGCCCCGGTGGCAATATTAACCGCGCGGGTAAAGTCACCCACCCGGCGGTTGCTCCCGGTGATGCCTTGCTGCTGGTCTACACTCCCGGCCCGGCGAACCATAACGCCCTGAACGTGAACGCCCCTTTCTACGATGGCGGCATTTACCTGATGTCCAGCACCCTGGCCGCCAATGGGTTGGCCCTGCCTGCTGACCTGGTGCGCATTCTCAATGACCCGGCCTACAACGAACAGTGGCCCCGCCCGGTAGTGGCGTATAGTGTACTCTTTGCCGGCCACGACCAGCCTGCGGTCTGGGCCGAATACCAGAACAGTGGCAGCGCGGCGCACGGCCTGCCCCCCAATACCCCTTTGGGCCTGATCGGCGCCTCTTCCTTGATCTGGCGCGACACCAATCCGCGCCCCGGACCCTATGATCCCGACCCAGACCCCTTCAATGCCTCCCACGAATTTCTGTCGTCCTGGGTACACCAGGGCGCCGATGCCGGTATCTACACGGCTAACGATATTTACGCCGTCCGGCTGCTGGCCCTGCTCCCGGCTACCGATCGTAGCTATCCCAACAACGGCCCGGAATTCTACAATGTAGGCACCGAGCGGCTGCGCATCCTGGGGGAGATCCCGGTGCGCCACGAGGGCACCCTGGACGGCAACAGCGATACCGATACCTCCTTCCTGGCCCGCATTCCGGCAGATACGCCCTTCACCTTCCAGACACTGGACCGCAACGGCATGGTGCTCAATTTTGCCCAGACCTGGCACCAGGTGCGCCCCGGCGAGGTGCGGTACGATTGCGGCGGCTGCCACGCCCACAGCAAAACGCCGCTGGACTTCGCCACTACCGTCGCCGGCCAGCCCGGGTTTACCCCCACCGACCTGGCCCTGCAGACGCCGCTGCTCCATCTGGCGCAGCTTGGCGGGAATCCGGGTACTGTCACCGCCACCACGACCTTTTCCACCGTGGAATACTTCCGCGATATTCAACCCATCCTACAGCAGCGCTGCTCCGGCTGCCATTTAAATAACATAGACGATGGGCATCTGAACCTGCACGCCGATGGCGCGCCCGTCACCTGCGGCAGCCAACAGTGGCCGGGCACGTATTATCGCCTGGCAATCGACAACCACGCCGGTTGTCCCAGTTACGGCCTGGGTACCCCCGCCGGTACTGAAACCTATTTCTTGGAACCCCAGCTCACCCGCACTATGCGCGCCTTCCAATCCCGCCAAAGCCTACTCATCTGGAAGGTCTTCGGCGCACGGCTGGATGGGCGCACTGACGCCAGCCGCAGCGGCGATATCGATTACAACCCGGCAAGCGATACGATCCACCCCAACCTGGACAGTCTGCGCGGCCTGACCTGGGACGAAAAGCTCGCGCTGGCGCGTTGGGTGGACTTGGGCGCCCCCATCAATCTGGCGGCAAACGGCGACGCCTGGGGTTGGTTCGAGGACGACCTGCGCCCTACCCTCTGGGTAGGCCCCACCCAGGCCCAGGCTCGATCAGGAGCGGTGAGCAATATCGTCATCGGAGCCTACGACCTCGAGTCCGGCCTGGCGCCCAATACCTTGCATGTCTCTTTCAACGTACCCATCGGAAATCAAGCGGCTGGCACAAATTTCGCTGCCGGGATGAATCCCATCGACGGCGGCGTCATCACGGTATCACTTCCGGCTGCTATCGACCTGGTAGCCCAACAAGCTGTGATAACCGCTACCATCCAGGACAGGGCCGGCCATCTCACCCAGATTATCAGAACTTTTACACCTGCGCCACAAGTATGTTACGATTTTAATAATAATAGGATGACTGATGCAGACGATATAAGCACTGTAGCCGGGCATTGGAGGCAAACGGGTGGCCTGCCTTACGATGTGGATGGGGATGGACGGGTGACAGTGGCAGATATTATGCAGGTTTCCGCCCGGCTGAGCCGTACTTGCCCTTAGCACTCAACTTCTTAAATAGGAGACAACGATGGAGCATCCTCTTTCGGGGAAAGCGGTAATTATTACAGGCGCAAGCTCTGGGATTGGCGCGGCGACGGCGCGCACGCTGGCCCGGCTGGGCTGCAAAGTGACCCTCGCGGCGCGGTCAGCGGATAAGCTGCACAGTCTCGCAGCGGAGCTAGGCACAGCGGCATTGGCCGTGCCGACCGATGTTACCGTTGGTGCGGACGTGGTGCGGATGGTGGCGCAAACGGTGCAGCAGTTTGGTCGTATCGATGTGCTGCTTGCCAACGCAGGCATTTACATTCCGGGGCAGGTGGCCGAAGGCGATCCCGATGCGTGGGCCCGCCTCATGGACGTGAACGTGGATGGGGTACTTCGCAGCGTCCACGCGGTACTGCCGCATATGATCCAGCAAAAATCCGGCGATATCCTGGTCACCAGTTCTATCTCGGGTTTTATTGATGTCCCGTGGGAACCCGTATACAGCGCCTCAAAGCATGCGATTCAGGGCTTTGTGCATACATTGCGTCGGCAGGTACTCGCGCACGGCATTCGGGTCGGGTCGATTGCGCCGGGCATGGTGGCGAATGAGCTGTGGGGCATGACCGATCCGGCAGACATTGACCGGCGTGTCGCGGAGCGATCCGTCTTGCGCTCCGAGGACGTAGCTGACGCCATCGTGTTCATGCTGTCGCAGCCGCCAAACGTTACCATCCGCGATCTGGTTATGCTGCCACAAGGCCAGGACCTTTAGTAGGCAAACGGCTGCAGCTCCCTACGACATTGACGACGAGCAGCGGGTGACGCTGTTCGATCTGATGAAAGTAGCGGGTAATTTTGGGATACTCTGTCCTTAATATATAATCAAGAAGAGCAATAAATGCTTGACATCACCTGGAGAACAGAATAGAATGAGGTGGATTCTAATTTCCATGTTATCTCATATCAAGCATCGGTTTCCCTTCGTCAATCCACGGTTCTCCCACAGGCTAAACTGATGTAAGAGCAGTCTGAGAGGAGGTGAACGAGCATAATGAAGGAATAGCCAGGCGGTTACTTGCTTGCTATTCCTCGATTTACGGGAATATCTGATCTTCATGTTAACATAAATTCAATGCTAGAATAAGGGAGGAGTATCGAAATGTCTGAAAAGACCAGTAAGCAAGTTACACGCAGGCAGTTTATGCGGTGGGCCATGGGCGCCACCGTCGCCGGGGTAGGCGCTTCGCTATTGGCAGCCTGTGGCGCGACGCCGACACCGGCTCCCGCCCCACCCCCAGCAGCCGCAGCCACCACTGCCCCGGCAGCTACCACTGCCCCGGCCGCTACCACTGCTCCGGCGGCAGCGGCCACCAGCGCCCCGGCAGCGGCAGCCACGACCGCCCCCGCCAAACCCACCGCTCCCCCGGCAGCCGCTAAAAGGGGCGGGGCATTGACTATGGGTTACGCCCAGAAAACCAGCTTCGTAAACCTCTTCGCGCCCGAATTCAACGCCGGCGGCACGGACATCTACCTGCGCCGCTTCGCCTTCAGCGGGTTGGTGCAGGTGAGCCATGACTTCTTGACGTATATCCCCGACCTGGCGGAAAAATGGGAATTCTCGGGCAACAAATGTACCTTCACGCTGCGCAAGAACGTCAAATGGCACGATGGCGTGCCCTTCAATGCCAAAGATGTGCTCTTCACCTTCCGCCTGATTGGCCACCCGAATGTCAAGCAATGGAACGGTGTGGGCATGATCATCGATTACATTTCCGGTATGAAGGACTTCTCGGAAGGCAAAGCGGACAAGATCAGCGGCATCACCGCACCGGATGATTACACGGTGGTCATTGAGATGCCCAAGCCCTTCCGCGAGCCCTTCCTGGCGGCTATCAACAGCTTTATCATGGTGCCCGCGCACATCCTGGGGAAAATACCGGAGGACCAATGGAAATTAGATGAAACCGCCAATCAGAGCTTGAAAAAATCGGACTTCGGCCTGAGGTCACCCATCGGCACGGGGCCGTTCAAGATTACCCGCTACGAGACCGACCAGTTTGTGGAGTTTGAGCCGTATGCCGACTATCACCGTGGCAAACCCTTACTGGACAAGCTGATCTACCGCTCATACACCGATAACCTGGCGATGGCGGCGGCGGTGGAGAAGGGCGAGTGCCACATCGGCATCCGCATGCCCACCTCCGAGTATACTCGCTTTCAGAAGGTCTCTAGCGTGAATATCGTGATTAATCCCGGCCTGGCAAACGAGGGGTTCGAGATTAACAAGGGCCGGCCCTACCTGGCGGACAAACGCTTCCGCCAGGCGCTGAACTACGCTGTTGATAAGGATAGGATCGTCAAAGATTTCTTCTATAGTGCCACTGTGCCCGCCCAGGCTAACATCTACTATGCCAAGTACGGCGTCAGCCCCAAGGTGAAAGATTACATGAAGTATGACCCGGATAAGGCTAAACAGTTGATCAAGGATGCGGGCTGGGATGCCAACCGCAAGCTGCGCATCCTGCTGGACGTGGTGGACCCACTGCGGGAGCCGGAATATGAGATGATCCGGGACTACTGGTCTAAGGTGGGGGTGCAAACGGAATACCAGGTCACTGGAGCGGCCGATTACAGTAAGGTCGTCGGTACAGCGCCGTTCGACTGGGATGTTTTATACAGCTCCTATGCCTGGGGTCCCAACCTGGCCAGCGCCGCCCACATTTTTAGAGATGCCCTGAAGCGCTTCCCGGACTACGAAGAAGGGGCGGCCTTGTGGGAGAAAGCCTTGCTGCTGGAGAAGGATGAGGACGTCAAGGCGGCGATCTGGCAGTTGCAGGAGATGCTCGCCGAGGAACAGAGATACGTTTTCATTGCTCAATCTCCCGGCTGGCATACCATCAACAAAAAGGTCGCGGGCTTTGCTATCAAACCGATCTACGCCCTGTGGACCAGAAATGACTGGCAGCTCGAAAAGCTTTATCTAGAGTCTTAGGCGAGAATAGCACCATCCCCATTATTCACCCCAGAATTGACAGGCGGCCGGAATGCATAGGGCGCACGTCAATTCTGGGGTAGTGGGCGCCAATCCCCCCGAATTCCCTCAGGATTTAGGAGACCTGGCCCCAAATG
>SHYO01000088.1 GCA_009692745.1 Chloroflexota bacterium | reverse complement strand
AGATCACCTACCGCCGTAAGTGGGATCAAGCCCAGACGCCCCTGGACCGACTCTGCGCTACTGCCGTGCTCGACCAGCCGGCGCGCGATGGCCTCTTCTCGCTGCGTGATCAAACCAATCCCCGCTTGTTGCGCGCGGAGATCTATGATCTGCGCGATAAGCTCTTGCAGCTCCCTTTGGCTACCTGTCCCCAGGACGCCTGGCTCATTCCCAGTAACGATGATGCTGACCCTTTAATCCCTAATCCCTTGAAAGGAGATGGCCTGTCTTGGCAACATTATCATTTGATTTGACAGGAATCCACTTTGCCCTGCAGGGCGGGGCATGTTATACTGACCTTATTAAATTTTACATCCAGCTATGTTGTTAATCATAGGATCGGGGGTTAATGCCCAAAGGCGTGGCCGCCGGTCTGCAGGCAAAGGAGAAAACATCATGCCCATCTTGACACCGGAGCAAATCGAAATCCTGAAAATGATCGATGCCCCCACGCTGTGCAATGCCATCGAGAAGTTCGATGTGCGCCACCATACCGAAGGCTACATGGGGATGGATATTAAATGCCTGATGCCGGAATTGGGCGTGATGGTGGGGTACGCCGTCACTGCCCTGGTGGACAGCACCTCACATGTCCGCACCAAGCAACGGGACGTGCTGGCCTCGCTGTGGGAAGCGGTCAACGATGCGCCCAAGCCGTCGGTCGTCGTCTTTCAGGATATCGGCTCAAATATCAGCCATTCGGCCCACTGCGGTGATATGATGGCTACTACCGCGCAGCGCCTGGGCGCGGTGGGATTAGTTTCGCATGGCGGCGTGCGTGATATTGCCGGGGTGCGCAAGCTGGGCTTCCATTATTTCGCTCCCGGATTGGTACCATCGCACGGCAACCCTTGCATCGTGGAGGTAAATGTGGCGGTAACAGTCAGCGGCGTATTTATTAAGCCGGGCGACCTGGTACACGGCGATGAGAATGGCGTGGTGGTGATCCCGCTGGAAATTGCGGCGAAAGTAGCGGATGCCGCCGAGCAGGTGCGGGTGGAAGAGCAGGGTTATATCGACTATGTGACCGGTCCCAATTTTACTATACAGGGGCTGCGGCGCCGTATCACCGGGCAGGGGTTTGAATAGAGTATATTGGACAATCCGGCGTAGATATTTTATTATAGTTTATAGATTTAGCGTTTGCGCTCAGAAACCAGGTATACTGCAAAGGATAAATCATCATGGGTGTATCCCTGCCAGACAGAGTCATAGTAGCGCCTGACGTTTTATTCCAGAAACTGGACCAGGAATCCGTGCTGCTGGATCTGAAGCGTGAGATATATTATGGCCTTGATGACGTCGGCACCTCCATGTGGCAATTGCTGGTAGACCTGGGAGAGATTCCTGCGGTATTACAGCAGTTGCGGATAGAATATGAGGTGGACGAGGAGACCTTGCGCGCCGACCTGGCGGGTCTGATTAGCCAGCTCGCCGAGGAAGGGTTGCTGGCCGTTGAGCCGCCGCTGTACCAGGAGGAAGATCGTGCCGGAGCGTAAATGGAGCTTGCGCCTCTCCCGCGCCGAGCGCTGGAAATTTTTCCAGGCCGGACTGGCGCTACCGCTGGTCTCTCTGGGGCTGCGCTTTTTCGGTTTCAAGCGTTGTCACGCCTTCCTGGGGCGCGGCGCCCCGGCAGGGTACAGCTCTCCGCCACCCGTGGCTGAAGATGAAATGTGGTGGCGCGCCCGGCGCCTGGCTCTGGTGGTGCGGCGGGCTGTTCGGCGCAATCCTTTCCCCTCGACCTGTCTGCACCGTTCCTTGGTGCTCTGGTGGTTGCTGCGGCGCGAGGGCCTCCCCGCGGAATTGCGCATCGGTGTGCGCAAGCCCGGCGGGCAATTCGAAGCCCATGCCTGGGTGGAGTACCAGGGCAGGCCTTTGAACGACAGGCCACAGGTGCGGGAGGAGTTTGCCACTTTCCCCCAGGCGATCACCACCGCAATGTTTACCAAAGATTAGCACCCCGGCTTCAGGTAGGAGTGCCATAGGAATGTTGACTCTCCTTACGGAAATAGTATGAGCGGTTTTGTGGGCCTGCTTAACTTCGCTGGTGGCGCCGTGGACCAGGCTCTCCTGGCCTCGTTGACCCGCTACCTGCAGCGCCGTGGCCCGGACGCCGTTCGGGAGTACCCGGAAGACACCTGGGTGGGAGGTCCGGCGGGCCTGGGCCACGCTTTGTTGCGCACCACCCACGAGGCCGCCGCGGAGCGCCAGCCTTATAGCCTGGATGGGCAGGTGTGGATTATCGCTGATGGGCGTATCGATGGGCGGGCAGAGCTGTTGGCCCCCTTGCGCCGCATATGCCGGATGTGGAGTTGATGCTGCATGCCTACCATGCCTGGGCGCAGGATAGCGTGCGCTATCTGTTGGGGGATTTTGCCTTTGCCATCTGGGATGCGCGGCAAGGGCGCCTGTTTTGTGCGCGAGATCACTTTGGCGTAGCCCACTTCTGCTATACCCAGGTGGGAGACCTGCTGCTGTTTAGCAACACGCTCGCGTGTCTACGGCAGCATCCCCAGGTATCCGCCGATCTCAACGAACAGGCCGTCGCCGATTACCTGCTCTTCAACTGCAACCAGGATACCGCCACCACTTTTTTCAGCGCCATCCACCAATTGCCCCCGGCCCATACTCTGACAATTACTCTGGCGGAGCACGGCGGCCTGCCGCAGCCGCAGCGCTACTGGCACTTGCCCGGCGACGGCCATATCCGCTACCGGCAGGCGGCGGATTATGTGGAGCACTTTCTGGAAGTATTCCAGGTGGCGGTGACCGACCGGCTGCGCACGGAGCGGGTGACGGTGTGGATGAGCGGCGGCATGGATTCGACCTCGGTAGCCGCTCTGGCTCAAGCCGCCTATGGTGGGCAAGCGGGCGTCAAGGCGGTCACGGGGGTATATGATGCTTTGCTGCCGGATACACCGGCGGCGCGCCAGGAGGGGCGCTATGCCGGGCTGGTAGCCCAGGCGCTGGGAATCCCTATCTGCATCCAGCCAGGGAAGACCTGGGACCGGGATCCGGCAGCGGCGATGGCGGGCTATCCACCGGCCGATCCCAACCAATGGCCGGTGGATGCGGAGCGTAATCAGGCATCCCTCGAGCATAGCCGCGTCATCCTCACCGGCTTTGGCGGCGATCCCCTGTTCCGGCCCCAACCGGACTATTTGCACCGTATGCTGGCGAGCGGGCGCCTGCGGCAGATGCTGGCAGAGGCGATGCACCAGGTACAGGTACACCGGGTGCGGCCCCAGTTCGGCCTGCTCTCCCTGCCGCGCCGGTTATTCTCGGCCCTGCCAGGCGGCGCGGCCCGGCAGCCTAAAGAACCGTGGTGGCGCGCTACGTTGGACTGGCTAAACCCGGAACTGGTCACGCGCCTGGCTTTGGCGGAACGCGGCGCGGCTTTGGATCGCGCCAGGCTATCCTGGGACCACCCCAGCCATGTCGCCGCCTGTCACGAGCTGCTTGACCCTATGTGGCCCAACCAGATTTTCTGGGGCAAAGAGCTGGGGGCCCTGGGTTGGCCGCTGGAGGTCCGCCATCCGTTCTTCGATCTGCGCCTGGTGAAGTATGTGCTGGCGATCCCACCGCGCCCATGGAGTGAGCGAAAATTCTTGTTGCGCGAGGCGATGCGCGGCCGGCTGCCGGAGCCGGTGCGCTTGCGGCCCAAAACGCCGTTGGACGCGCCCTTACCGGTGCAGCCGGAAATCATAGCGCGCTGGCGCCACGCAGCCGCCCTCCCGGAACTGGCCCGATTTGTGAACATCCCCTGGCTGCGGCAGCAGATTGGGGTAGTGGAGCAGGCGGGCGTGCTAGAGTCCGAGATTCGCTGGCCGGTGCGCCACAGCCTATACCTGGGATATTGGCTGGATCAGCCGGCAGTGCGCGTTGCCACGCTGTCCTAAACTTGAAAGGGGAGAAAATGGAACAACAACCTGAAAGCAGTAAGGTGGCAGGAGTGGTAAATGAGGGTAATCTGGCCCCCAAAAGCTACCATCGGCCGCAGCTTACCAGGTATGGCGACCTGCGGGAAACCCAGAGCGGGCATGGGCGCGGGCTTTTTGAAAATAGTCCTCAAGCAACCAGTTACGCCGGTCCCGACAAAATAGGTTTTTGAAATGAAAAGTGGAGGGATGTATGAGTAATCAAAATCAGCCCCAAATGCTTGAAGACGAACCTCGCAAGAAACAGTATCACCAGCCGCAACTTACCAGGTACGGCGATCTGCGGGAAACCAGAACAGGACAAGGTAACAGCACTGATAACAACCAGCAAAATTCATCTTATACCTCTGTCATAGCTGTTTCTGCTGTATGATTGGAGTCTCTTACGCCCTTTACGGGCTGAACCTTCTGGTGAACCGGCCGATTCCGGGATTGGCGCTGCGGCAAGTGGATATCGCGCCAGGTGTAGTCGTCCACTGGGGTGAGCATCCTGGATGGCTGGGTGAGGTTCCTGCGGGCACAGCAACGCTTACCTATACCAGCCCGCTGCCAAATGGCTGGGGGAAGCCTGTCCTGCAAATGTGGCAGATCGCGGGCGGTGCGGGGTCGACCTACCACCTGCGCTTTCTACCGGGCCACGATTTCTGGGTGAAGCGCGATGGGACGGAGCTGTGGGCCGATTGGCCGCCGCAGGCCGACCCGGCGCTGGTGATTGTCCAGCTCCTGGGACCGGTGATGGGCTTTTTGCAGCGCCTGCGTGGGGTGCTGGCGCTGCATGCCGGCGCCGTGGCGGTGCAGGGACGGGCGGTAGCCATTGCCGGGCAGCGCGGCGCCGGGAAATCCACTCTCACGGTGGCCCTGGCCCAAATGGGTTGCCCGGTCATCAGCGATGACGTGGCGGCCCTGGCCGAGGCGGATGGGCGCTTTCTGCTGCAGCCGGGCTATGCGGGGCTGCGCCTCTGGCCCGATGCGGCGGCCGGGCTGACGCAGGAGCAGGGGGCTATGCCGCCCCTCTTCGCCGGCACCGAAAAGCTCTATTGCGACCTGGAGCGGTATGGCCTGTCCTTCCAATCCCACCCCTTGTCCCTGGCTGCCATCTACCTGTTGGACGGGGAGAGCGAGCCTGGCGCGGGCGGGCCCGTGATCTCGGAACTGTCGCGCCGCGATAGCCTGCTGGCGCTGTTGTCCCATACCCGCGAGCGCGAGCTGCTGGACCGGCAGATGCGGATTAAGGAGTTCGACCAGTTGGCGCGCTTAACCCAGGGCGTGCCGGTGCGCCGATTATGCCGCCCGGCGGGGTTGGCGGCGGTGCCGGCGGCGGCAGAGGCCCTGCTGGCGGATGCGGCCCGGCTGTAGGGAGGATAAAGGCTGTGTTGGACCTGATCCTGTTGACCGTCGATTGCTGGCGGGCGGATTACCTGGGCGCCACGGGCAAGATAGGGGTAGTGACGCCCCACCTGGACCGCCTGGCGGCAGAGGCCACCCTTTTCGAGCAGGCGATCACCCCCGGTGGCTGGACCCGCCTGGCGATGACGGCTCTCTTTTCCTCGACCTATGCTTCCCAATTTGGCGGAGTGGCCAAACCATTCGCTGCTGACCGGCCTATGCTCAGCGAGCTGCTGCGCGCGGCGGGGTATGAGACGGCAGGATTTACGGCCAACCCGGTGTGTGGCCGTAAGGGCGGTTTTGAGCGGGGCTTCGACACTTTCGCGGACCTCATCCCTCCGGCGCCGCCCACCTGGCAAAGCCAGGCGCTGCACCGGCGCGGCGGCAAGTATTTCGCCCGGGCGCTCACCCATGCCTGGTTCCACCGGCTGCTGCGCCTGGTAGGGATAGATTGGCAACCGCTGGATCCCACGGTGGGGGCGGCTTCCCTGAGCGGCGCGCTGCGCGATTGGCTGGAGCGGCCTCGCACCGGCCCGGCCTTCACCTGGGGCCACTACATGGACCTTGCAATGGCCCTATGCCCTCTCGCGCCGCCGCCACAGCGCCGCCGAGATGGCGCAGATGTGGCAAGACTGCCAGACCATGCAGCAGGTACAGCGGCAGCGCGGCAAATGGCAGCCTGCGGCGGGGCGCGCTGCCCGCTGGCAGCAGCTCTATGTTGAAGAGCTGGCGACGGTGGACGGGGAAATTGGCCGCCTGATAGAGTGGCTCAAGGCGCAAGGGCGCTGGGAGCGCACGCTGCTGATTGTGACCGGCGACCACGGCGAGGAATTCTACGAGCACGAGCGCTTCGGCCACGCCTATAACCACCTCTACGACGAAGGTATCCGCGTGCCGCTGCTGCTGCGCCTGCCGGGTACTGCCGGCGGGCAGCGGGTGGTGCAGCAGGTGAGCCTGCGGGACCTGGCGCCTACCCTCCTGCACCTGGTGGGTCTGGCGCGCCCGCCGGCCATGCTGGGCCGCAGCCTGCTGCCTCTGGTCGATGGGGTGCGCTGGCCGCAGCCCGCGGCTGAGGCAGAGCGGTACCAGTCGCAGAGTTACACCGAGATGTTCGGCCACCGCGGTTCTTGCCGCTACCGGCTGGCGATCCGCACAGCCCAGCAGAAGTATATCTATGACGCTGAGCAGCCCCACGTCAAAGAGCTGTACGATTTGCAGGCAGATGGGGGGGAGCAGCATAATCTGCTGGCCCTGGCGACGGACGCAGCAGAACGGCGCGAGCTTGACCGGCTGCGCCTGGCCCATATGGCCGGGGTGCTGCCCGAGATCTTCACCGCCGAGCCAGTGACCTGGGGCGAGGTGGGGGATGATCCCGCGGTGGTAGAGCGGTTACAGGCGCTAGGGTACCTGGAGTAAGTATGTTCAAAAGATTCCTGGGCGGAAAAAAAGGCGCATCGGCAACGCGCCTATTGGTGATCGGGCTAGACTGCGCCCCGCCGGAGCTGATATTCGACCGCTGGCGGGACGAGTTGCCGCATTTGAAAAGGCTGATGGCCGGGGGCGTCTACCGTCCCTTTATCAGCTCGACGCCCGCCATCACCATCCCGGCCTGGAGCAGCATGACCAGCAGCAAAGATCCCGGTGTGCTGGGCTTCTACGGCTTTCGCAACCGCAGCGACTATTCCTACCGCAACCGGTATATCGCCAATAGCCTCTCGGTCAAGGAGCCGCGCATTTGGGATCTGCTGGGCGCAGCCGGGAAGCAGTCGATTGTGGTGGGCGTGCCCCAGACTTACCCGATACGCCCTATCAACGGCTATCTCATCTCCAGCTTCCTGACCCCCAGCACCACCGACCCCCAGGTGCAGTGGACCCACCCCGCCGCGCTGCGCGCCGAGGTGGAGGCGCTGTTGGCGCCGGAGGTTTACGATGTGGATGTGCCTCACTTCCGCACCGATGACAAAGAATACCTGCTGACCCAGATCTACGCCATGACGCGCAAGCGCTTTAAAGTCTTGCGCCATCTGATGGTCGAGAAACCGTGGGATTTCTTTATGTTCGTAGAGATGGGGGTGGACCGCATCCACCACGGCTTCTGGGCGCACCACGATCCCACCCACCCCAAACACGATGCTCACAGTCCCTATATCCACGCCATCCGCGACTATTACCACTACCTGGACGGAGAGATCGGCAGCCTATTGGCGCTGCTGCTGCAGGGGACGCACGTGATGGTGGTTTCCGACCACGGCGTGCAACCGATGGTAGGGGGCGTCTGCATAAACCAATGGCTGTACCAGGCCGGATATTTGGCCCTGGTGCGCCCACCGGAGGCCGGCAAGATCACATCGATTGACAAGGCGGAGATCGATTGGAGCCGCACCACCGCCTGGGGCGACGGCGGCTACTACGCCCGTATCTGCCTGAATGTGGCCGGGCGCGAGCCGCAGGGTATCGTGCCGGCCGCCGAATACGAGGCGGTGCGCGACCGGCTGGCAGCGCATATCAGCTCCATTCCCGATCCGCAGGGCCAGCCGCTGGGTACGGTGATCTTTAAACCGCAGCAGATCTACCGCGAGGTGCGCAATTTCGCCCCCGACCTGATCGTCTACCTGGGCAACCTCTCCTGGCGCTCCATCGGCGGGCTGGGATACGAGAGCATCTACACCTTCGACAACGACACCGGCCCCGACGACGCCAACCATGCGACCAACGGCATCTTTATCTACACGCCGCCCGCGCGCAACCTGGGAGGCCGGCAGCTCCCTGCGGCGCAACTGATGGACTTCGCCCCCACCGTGCTGCGCCTGTTCGACCTGCCGGTCCCGGCGGATATGCAGGGGCAGGCGATGGAGAACTAACTACCTTCGTCCCCTGTCCTGTATTTACCCCCATCTTGTCATATAATGGTAGAATTAATCTCAATATCTCTGTAACAGGTATTAACTCTATCTTTGCAGATTTTACAAAGCTGTCTGGAAGGCCCTGGAGGTATAGCCACATGGCTGAAAAGAGAAAGCTTTTTCGGGTTGGTTTAGTCCAACGGCTTCAATCTCGGGCTATTTTCGGACTTTGCATCGGCCTAAAGCGCGGTCTACACTCCCAGATGTAGCCTTTATTTGTTTCGGATCGCCTAAATTGTAAAAAGTGCAAAGATAGAGTATTAACTTAAAAGAAAGGAAGGAAACCTATGTCCGTACAAGTTACCATAGAACTTCCCGAGGAAGCCTTCTCTGTTCTTCGTAGCAGTCCCGAAACATTTGTGAAAGAGATGCGCATAGCGGCTGCAGTCAAATGGTACGAAGTTGGTATGATATCCCAATCTAAAGGCGCCGAACTAGCTGGTATCAGCCGGCAGGCTTTCCTCGAAGCCCTGGACCGGTATCACGTTTCCCCTTTCCAAGTAACCCCCGCAGAGCTTGCCGCGGAATTGGCCCGTGAGTAGGCTGGCGAATAATTACGCAGGCTAATATCGCTTTGTAGATTGGCTGTTCCAGCTACTAAACCTCGCGAAGGCCAGACTGCAGGGAATTCGCTGGGGATCAGTATGCCGATCCCCAGTGGTCTGAGCATTATCTCCCGTCATGTCACATTCACAAAACAAACCGGCCAGCCGCGCGTTAGTGGGCGGCTGGCCGGAAAGATTAGCTGGCTCTACGGCTAGGACCCCGGCGTGACACAGGCGTCGAAGGCAATCTCGGTCTGGTGATTCACCGTGACCGCCACCGCCAGCCCGGGCTCATCCGCCGCCTGGCGCACCCCATCCCCGTTCTTGTCCAGCCACACGAAGTAGCTGCCCGGCGCTAAACCGCTATTGGGGTTCGCACAGCGGCCTCTCACAACTTGCCCCGACATCTCCTTATTGTGAGGCACGCCACGCTTCATACTCGGCGCGCGCCTCCGGGGAGAGCGGGTAGTATTTGCGCAGATCACCGCCTGCGGCCAGTCTCAAGCGCGAAAACTCCTCCCACTCCGCGTGTTTGCTGCCGCTTTCCAGTAATTGGGGCGCCAGCTTGATAGGCACGACAACGATCCCGTCGTCGTCCGCGATGATGATGTCGCCGGGCATCACCAGCGTGTTGCCACAAGCGACGGGCACATTGACGGCGAAGGGGAAGATATTGGTCTGCGTATGGAAGTTGGGGGTCACGCCGCGCAGCCACAAACCGAGTCCCAGCTCCTTCGCCTTAGCGGAATCGCGGATGCAGCCATCGATGACCACGCCCGCGCCGCCCCGCCCCTTGAAGTAGGTCAGCATCATCTCACCGAATACGCCGCTGCCCATGTCGCCCCGCGCATCGACGACCACGATGTCCCCCGGCTGGGTGTGGTAGAGCACATGGCGGTGGAGCTGCCGTTCGGGGTCGGCATATTCATCTTGCCCATAGAGGTCCTCGCGCTTGGGCATGAACTGTAGGGTCAGCGCCGGGCCAACCACACTTTTCCCCGGTGTCCAGGCCACCGGACCGCGGATTTGGGCATCGCGGATGCCCAGGTGCGTCAGTTCTCCCGTGGCGGTGGCGCTACCGATGCGGGCGAGACCTGCGATCAATTCCGGCGCCGGGCGCACGATATCTGGTGTTGTGATCATGGCTTTCCTTTATATATGTGGGCCAATTGGGCTACTTGTCCTACGAGATGGTGCAGTTTTGTTTTGACTGCGCTCTGAGGTGGATATTTTGGTCGCCAGGCCTGCGGCGTAAAGGGCCATTGCAGGTGGGTGCAGATAGCTTGCCAGCGATCTGCCATCTCTGGCGTAAAGAGGAAAGGGTGATACCCCAGCTTCAGGTAGGTTTTTAAGGCCGGCAAGCGCCAGTCATCGGTCAACAAATAGATGTTACGGTATCCGGCAGCGATGAAGCGCGCGGTGACGGCGGCGCAGACCACCCGGCCCAATCCTTTGCCGGCGTGGGCCGGATCGCCGGCCACCCAACTTAGCTCGCCGCCAAAAGGATGCAGGTCGGAGTGATTGTGCAGCGCCATAGCGGTCGCCACGATCGCGCCGCTCTTCTGGTGTATCGCCATAAACCAGCCCTGCGGCAGCATTCTGGCCAGGCGGGGCTGCAACATCTCATCATTCCATCCCAGCCAGCCGGCCAACGCCATCACCTCGTAAAAGCGGGGCTCATCGCTGCGCCGGTAGGTGCGTACGGTATACCCGGCAGGTGGCCGCACGCCAGGGGGAGCCTGCAGCAGGTGCTCCGGCCATACCATCTGCAATTGTACGTAGGGGGCGTTCGCGCTCAATTTTGGCTCCGCAGGTCGTGGTAGCTGACATTCTCATCCTGGAGCATTATACCAACATTACCGAAATCCCCAAAAGTAAGCGCCTGACAAGATGCTTGCTAAGAGGTGCTTGCCATTTATGGTTTCATATAATATGCTTATTCTGCATCCGGGCAATTATGTTGGACAATTTGCCAAATTGTCCGTGCGCGATGTCCAGACTTAAACTATGCAATCTATAAGGATAAGATGGGCGGCTCAAGCCTACCCGACCTGTCATCTATCGAAAGGATTCGACCTGTGACGATGACAACATTTCTATCTGAAGACGTTACCCGCCGGGGCTATCTGGCTCTGCCTCCCGGCCAGTCTGGCAGCGCCATACTTGTACTACATGCCTGGTGGGGACTAAACCCGTTCTTCCAAGGCTTATGCGACCGGCTGGCCGCCGAAGGTTCGTCGCCTTTGCGCCGGACTTACATCACGGCAAAATCGCTGCCACTCCGGCAGAAGCGGAGCAAATCCTGGCCGAGCGTGACTTTCCCGCCGTACGTGCCACCGCGATTGCCGACCTGGACTTTCTGCGGCGCTCTCTTATCGCTTATATATCTGGTAAGTGGGTCAAAGGAGAACAGATGGCCTTGAGCGGGGCCTGGGCGTCCTTCAGGTTATCGGCCGGGAGCAAACCTCCTAAACACCGGTTTCCTAGGCAGCGCGCACCTTCGGCTGGATGCTACCCACAGGCAGCATCTTGTCTTTGAGTATCTTTTCATATAGGGCTTGGGCGTTTGGCACAAAGGGCCTTAACCCCCCGTAAATCCGCCCGGCGGCTGCAAATACGGGTAACCGGTGCGGGGGGAGGGTGGACGGCGAGAGCTGGAGTCTGGCAGGCATAGGGAGCCATGCCCGGTAGGTAGAAGTAGGGAGGCGCCCAACGGTTGGCGAGGAGCTGCGGCGCGGCCTGGATCAGTTGGTTATCGACTTTATAGGTGTCGTGCGTGTTAAAGTGGTTTTATGGGCCATATCTTCCCCCCCTCCTGCTCTCTACGTCTCGGAACATTGGTTCTGAGAGCAAATGAAGAGTCAAGGGCATCCAGAGGAGGCGGTTGAAAAGCGGGGGGTAAGGATTGGCTTCTCAAGGTCATGGCTGGGAAAGAGAGAGCGCCGGAGGCTGAAGACGTCCGGCTGAGAGAGCAAAGCTCTAACGAGCTGACGAGACAGAAACAAGATGAAAAAGTGGCAAAACCAAAGTGCTTGGCTAGCGGGAGATGCTCCCCAGACGCGAACGGGCGTTACTCCACCTGTTTCGCTACCTTGGCGATAGTCAGCGGCGCAACGTTCGCTCCAAGATCTCGCACATCGAACACCGGCTTCTTAAGGTTCCTAATGCGTCGCCAGAGATTTAAGTAGCGCCGGCAAATAGAGATGTCCCTTTATCACGAAAGGCCCGGCCGTTGTCGTCGTGGTTTGAACACCATCGCTGGCGATTAATTTGATCCAATAGCTGCCGCCCGGTGTTAGCAGGCCAGGTTCAACCTGATAGGAAGTGCCCTCAATATACTCCTCCATAGTCTCCCAGGTCTGTCCACCGTCGGAACTCATTAAGACGCTCACTTTCACCGGATCATTGTCCGGATCGAAAGCCTGCCACCTGACCTCGAACTGGGAGTCGTCTACCATCCCAGGCGCTGGTGAGACCACAGCGACGGTCGGCGGATTGGCGGAAACGAGACGCCTTTCCAGTTCGCGTCCAAACAAGCTAATCACGACATAACGCGTCTGGGAATTGAACGGCACCTCAACTACCAGTGAGGCCATGTCGAGTGTCGTGGTGATATCACTGGTAAACTGCGTCGATACCGGCAGTCCTCCCTGGTAAAGCACGGTGTTGTTCTCGTCCTGTAGTTGAATCAGCACGTCCCCTTCCAGTGGCAGGTCTGTTGGTCTGCCGTCAGGAATAATATAGAAGGGAGGTAAATAGAAATCCCCATTTTTGGTGACAGCGCCATCCAGCAAGAGAACCGGTTGAGCCGTTGTAGATCGAATACTAACTCCTGGCACGCTGTTTTCTGCATTGCCAGTATTCGCATTTAATAATTTGTTGTAAGTATCGAGGTTAACCCAATAATCTAATTGGGGTGGATGATAAGAGTGTTCTCCACCTCCCATGAGGTCATTGACTGCATTGCTACTCTTCCATAAATTGTCTTGTTTCAGTACTTTGTTTAGGGGATCCAATCCTCCATCTACCGGATCCCCATAAAGTCTTCCCGACTTATTATGACACTTTGTGTTGTATTCTTCGCAACCATCAATATAGAGCCCATAGGTATGTCCAAGCTCATGGGCCATATTGGGGGCAGGTCCTGCAGCTTCTAGGATTGACCCTTCAGTAGGGATATCATGTCGAGTTGGTGTAAAACCTCCACCTCCAAGCCATCCTTTGGGAGCAACGGCAATCACTCGATCTATATTGGGACCTTCTGTTTTAGCCTCATGTAAGAGCTTATTAATATATGTTATCCGTCTACAAAGGGCTTGCTGATCTGGATCGGAAAAATTATCATTAACGCAAAGATATTTATCATAAGTAGAAAGAGTTATCGGCTTATTATGATAAGTCGATATAACATTATGTCTACCTACCGGAAATGTGCCAATCAGAAAATTCACCCATCCCGAGACTGTGTCTTGATTTACTTTGATATTTTCAATAATGGGCGCGAACAAAATATATAATTCGTCATTCCCTCCCCACTTCTTGCGTACGATATTAAACTGCCTGGAGAGAGAATTCCTTGGAACACCATCTGCCTCGATCTCCGCCCTAATGTTGTAGGTTCCTGGTGCAACTGGGTCAAAATCAGTCCCAGGCGAAAAGAAGTAAAGATCCATCGTTGTCGAAGGAGATAGGCTGGAAATCGAGGTAAGCTTGTTTAAGAATTCACCTTTTGTATTCACATTAATCTGGACGAGCGGATAAAAAGATCCAAATTCTTGGCCATTGTACACTACCTTGGCGCGTACATTCCTTGCGGGGGTAGCCCCTTGCAGAGCAATTCGCACTTTAACGGCTGTCTGCTTTCCTACCACCAAATCTGCACCTTCGACCACTTGGATAACTTTGATGTCCTCAACAGAAAGATTAGGGACTGGAGTAGGGGTTTGCGTCGGCACAGGTGTACTTGTGAAGGTAGGGGGCCTGGTGGTAGGGGTTGGGGCCTGGGTAGTAGCTGTGGGGGGAATGGGCTTAGGAGTTGCAGTCGGAGGTTGTGTAGCTATGGGCAGAATAGGAGTAGAAGTTGCGGGTGGAAGAGGAGTAGGAGTAAATGTAGATGGCCTGGTGGTCGGGGTCGGACCCTGGGTAGTGGCGGTGGGGAGAATAGGCGTATTCGTGGCGGATTCTCGCACATTAAAATAGGTTGAGTCTTGCGCCACCACCTGCCCATTGTCAATCGCTTCGATGCGTACGGTTTCCTGGCCTGTAGGGGGTGTGATCGTAAAGAGGTAACAAGCACCGCGTCCGTCATCGTTCCCTTGTAACACCACCCGGCAGGATTGGCCTGGTGGACAATCGTAAACCTTGACATAAATGGGCCGGCTGACACTATAACAGAGGCGCAAGGATTCGCCGACGTAATAGGTCGATCCTGCGCCACGGTTGACGGAGATACCGACCTGAACTTGAGGGACAGCTACAGAAACACTCAGATTGAAGTATGAACCGGGCTGTCCATTGGTAACATGAGCGGCTACCAGATGATAACCGGCCGAAAGATGGCGGGTGACAGGGGCAATGGTATAATCGATAGAGCAGCCCCCTCCGCCGTGATTGATGCATCCGCTCGGATGATCACAGGAGGGTGTGAGAAATGCCCAGGCCCCACCATCTATAAGCTGGCCGTCGATATACAGGCTCATGCCGTCGTTACTCTGGAATTTGAATTCTGTATCCGCGTCTGAGGGCAGGTAGAAGAGGCCCCGGTAGAAGCGGTCGGTGTTCTGCGACATGGAGTCCCGATCGGGCAGAGACAGAACGGACCAGGCATCGTCATTGTAAAACCCATCGTACCAGGGGATAGAGCCCTCATATGGCTCACTGCAATCGTAGATAATGGGGGAGGCTCTCCAGGAGACGGTGACCGGAGAACCTGGAGTGCCAGGGTCGCCGCCGCCGCTATTCACCCACTTGATCGCGTCCAGCTTTATCGTCTTCCGGTACTGCTGGCCGTTGTAATAAAAGTACCAATCTGGCGTGGTGTCCTCCAGACGCACATAGCCGCTTGTTCCGGCATTAAAGGTATAAGTTCCCAAAGAAACCCAACCTGCGTTGGTGTCCTGATTACCCTCTGCCACATAATCTCCACCAGCAGTATGGATCTGATAGCGCGCGCGTCCCGTATCGGTACGACCGGTATATACATGCGGGATATAAGCCAGCACTTCCCATCGACCACTGGTGGGTAGATTCGGCGTCCAGATGGCATAGTTGTTATTGTTTGACCCTTGAAAAGAGTCGGTAGTATATGTCCAATAAGCATGACCGTTATAGGTGGTATCGCTGGAGCTTGACGCATGCCAACCATTTGACGGGCCATATCGTGAAAACCCTGGGCCCAGGTCATCGACGATAACTTCTGCCAGTTGCGGATTGTTCGGATTCTGGGGAGAAAGTGAAGGGACAACTGTCCCGGTTGGAACGGGAGTCCCTGGGTCAAATGGCATTGAGCCTTGGGCAGGGCGAGAAGATCCGACCAGAACAATAATAAGAGCCGTTGTCAGACAGAGTATGAGAGGCCGGAAAAATGCTCTGGTCGTCGAGAAGAGAGGGAATATTTTCATTTTGATCTCCTGAAACAGAAGCTATTTTTCTCGGCCTACACCTAATTATGGATTACCTTGACTCCATTGGGTGAGAACCCGCATGATGTCCCCAATATCCACCCGTCCATTTTTATTTATGTCGAACAAGGAATCGGGAATGCTCTCTTGCCAGTGAGAGGCGATAATCTGTACGTCCTGGCCATCTACAGTATGGTCATTATTGAAATCACCCAGCATGGTCGGGGTGGCCGTCGGGGTGGGTGTCCCACTTGGTGTAGCAGTATTTGTACTCGTAACTGTGCTAGTTGACGTATGGCTGGGGGTAGAAGTATAGGATGGGGTATTTGTCGGTGTAGCCGTATTCGTACTCGTAGCTGTCCTGGTTGACGTATGGCTGGGTGCAGGAGTATAGGATGGCGTACCTGTCGGTGAAGCCGTAACGGTGACCGTCGGGGTGGGTGTTCCCGTTGGTGTATCTGTCGGTGTAGCGGTTTTTGTACTCGTAGCTGTTGGGGAACTGGTTGCGCTCGAAGTCGAAGTGGGAGTGTGAGTGGAGGGTACTGGAGTTGATCTTGTTCCTGGGAACCAAGCAGGAGACTCATCTCTTTGTCCATTGTTGGTGATTCTCTGCTGGTTACTCCCATCCGCATTCATGATGTAGATCTCCGAATTCCCATCACGCTCGGATTTAAAAAGTATCTTTGTTCCATCCTGTGAAAAAGTGGGGGCGACGTCATCATAGTAGTTGGTCAGGCGAATTTGATTATTACCATCCGCATCCATGATGTAGATGGCGTATTTACCACTTGCCGTGTCTTTACGAGCGAAAACAATCTTCCTGGCGTCAGGTGACCAATCTGGCCATCCATCCTGGTAAGGATTCTGTGTAAGGCGTACCGGGTTTATTCCATCGGCATTGGCAACATAGATTTCCCAATCACCGTTGGAACCGAGATAACGAGTCGAAACCATACGAGTGTTATCTGGAGACAAGCGCGGGCCACCGAATCCTCCAAAACTGGTGATAAGCAACCTAGAACCAGAGCCATCCGCATTCATAACACAGCCATTGAATTCGCAATTGTAGTAAATTTTTTGGTCGTCCCAAGACCAATCTGGATCTGAACACGTAGAGGTACAGTGCGTTAGCTGTCTGATATCACTCCCATCAATTTTCATCGTATATATCTGGCCTGCCGTTCCTGGCGGGCCGAAATTGAATGCAATTCTAGTGCCATCGTGAGAGACCCTGGCTGAAGCGCTGTAGGCATTTGAATTCGTCAGCCTCCGCACATTAGCGCCGTCCTTATTCATAAGATAAATATCCAGAGGATTTCCGCCTCGATCAGAGCTGAAAATAATTTGGTCAGTATTGGTTGGCGTCATCGTAGCTGACGGACTGGCAGATGCCGTCGGCGTTCTGGTGGAAGTTGGTGTTACTGATAACGTGGGTGTAGGCGAGGGCTTAGGTAAAACCGTAAACGTCATTTCCTGATACAAAGCTAAACAGGCATAGGTGACGGTAACGCGGTAGGTGTAGGTACCAGGACAGGCATCGCTTGGAACTGTTCCAGACAAGAACCACCCTGAATTACCGGATGGCGTAGTGAGATTACCTTCCCACGAAGCAATTGAGCCGCATTGGCCGCTGGCTGACCACGCGTAGTGCGGTGTCCGCGAATTCCCGGTAGTGTTATTGATAAGAGCATGATATTCAATATTATCGCCTGGGTAGAAGATGGTTTTGGTATTATGAGAATCATCTGTTGTCCAAACCGATGTGACCGATACATTGCCCACTGGCGGGGTGCCAACCGTTATTATTACTGGCTCTGCGGTGCCAACAACATTTTCGTTAGTTCCGTCCCAATCCGACAACGATAAAGCTTCGGCTCTGGCCCAGTTGATAGCAGTGCAGGAACCATCAATCCCAATCACCTGGAAGGTAACCTTAGCAACAGTCGCTGAGCTTCGGATTGAGTCTGTAGCGCCAGATCCAGTCCCGATTGTCAGTCGAGCATTGCCATAGCCTTGTCCTACCGCACTTTGATCTAGCACTTTCAATTGATAAAGCTTTGCTGTATTTGGTGAAAATGCCGTAACTCGGAGAATATTGGGATCGAAAGCCAGATCTAGTACCATTGTGCTGATTTCATGGCTATCAGTCTGCATACCGAGCGCTATATTCACTGTAAGGGTGTCGCCCGGTTGGACTGTATTTGAGGATGGGATAAGAGAGAGCGTCACCGGCGGTTGCCCGCCGCCAGCCAGAAGTCGTACTGGACTACTCAACAAACCGAAAACGATAAATAGCCCTATACCGAGAAGTAAATGGATTATTCCTCTAGTCTGGCGCATACAGTTCCTCAAAAGTACGGAGCTTTCATTATCGAATTCGAAAAGATTAGTTCCTAGCGTTAAATAACACGTGATACCGATATCTCGTCAATCACCCCATACAGTTGCGACGATTCTCAACCATTGGTTCATGTCATAAATATTGACATTACCATCATCGTTGATATCTGCAGAGAGTTTCTTGTTCGAATCTGCACAATTTCTAGGAGGCTGGTTAGCATCACTGTAACAATCATACAGAACATTCCAGTCGAGGATATTCAGCTTATTGTCATTGTTTGTATCTCCGGCCCACAATAGGGTGCCTGGTAATACATTCGACGATCCTCCGTTAATTTTCTGAATTCCATCAACCACTTTCGTAAGAGTAAAATCGAGGTGAAACTTTACTGTGTAATTTCCTGTTGGCAAAGTATTTCCCAGATCTATCACTCCAATGAAGCTATCTGTACTTGGATTGTATGTAACTGTGGATTGTCCGTAAGAATAAAAAACGCGTTGCTTATTAGTATTGTAAATATCGACGAACAAACGTCGTTGAGGAGTAAGGGGGTTTCTATTTGGATAAAAAATTGATGTTCCATTGGGATCACGGAGGGCTACCTCAACTGTTAACAAGGTCTTGTTTTCTGGGTTAATTGATTGGACCTTCTGTTTTTCACCCGGAGGATCATTGGGGACTTTCTGCACACCGGTAAATACATTTTGAATGTACCCATTATAATCGCCAGATATACAAGACTCACTACCAATATAACCCGCACACTGAGCCCAAACTTGCCAATCATTGATGTACCATGAATTCCATGATTGGTGATTGCCATCAACCAATAGTTCTATATGAATATGGACACCTCCTGGGGCTCCTGTACTTCCTACCTCGCCAAGATATTGCCCTTGACGTACCTGGATTGGGTGGGGTAGTTGACCGCTTTCGCCGAAGATTGAGTGTGATAGATGTAAATACCATGTCTCTTCTCTTCCATGTTTTATTCTCACATTCAGATTGTTGCCATATCCCCAGTCATCCCATCCTGAGTAAAAGACTTGCCCATCGGCAGCAGCCAACACCCCAGTGTTCCCTGGGGGAGGTGCAAAGTCAAGACCGGATCCTCCCGTAGTGTTTCCCCATCCATGGGGGCCGCCAGTAAAATACCATAAGGAAGGTGCGCTCCAAGGGAAAAGGAATGGAGAAAGTGACTGGGCACTCGCTTTAGATTCAGAACAAATTATTAACAGAACGGATATGAAACTTAGTAAAATCCTTCTAACGATTCGAGTAAGCATGACTTTGTCTGTACCCCCTAGATTCATGGATTGCCCCCGAAGCGCCTCCAATGAAAACAACTTTATTGGGTAAAGTATTTGCTATAAACGATATATAAGACTCAAAGTAGAAACCTATTCTAGTTCTACAGCACATGAGAAGGGAACGTATGTATACTGAAGTGCTGCAGAGCAAACCACGGACATTCTCCGTAATGATCGTTATTTATTCCAGTGCAAAGTCTTAACCATTGTCTGGAAAGCTTCGGACTTATCCCCCAATACCCAATCTTCGTTGGCACGCCAGTCAAGAACGTAAGCGAGATCAGGGCTAGCCAATAGCACATGTTTCTCTATTCCATACATCGTTCGAGCAGAAAAGGTAAATCCCTCTTGGCCGTCGATTATATTTTTTTCTGGTTCAGTATATTCTCGAAAATAGTAAGGCGAATCTTTCATGCTTACTGTTGTATCATCAAACCGCTTATGTGTAGCGTGGTCTCTAAACCAATCTAATAACTGGACTTTAGACAAAGAATAAAAACGGGCAAGTTGTGACTTGCACAAATTGCCCGTTGGTAGAAAATTGAGAGTATGAACACACCAACTTCTACCAACGAACAACTTAACAAATTAATCGAGTTTCGTCAAGCCATATATGAGCAG
>SHYO01000087.1 GCA_009692745.1 Chloroflexota bacterium | reverse complement strand
CTGAAATTTGAAGATATCTTTTTCTACTTGCGACCCGATGAGCGCAAATCGCAGAGCTGGGAGGATGTTCCGGCGGATATTCGCAATACTTTCGATCGCCTGGGTATTCCCGAGGCCGAGCGCAAGTTCCTGGCTGGCGTGGGGGCGCAGTATGAGTCAGAGGTAGTTTACCATAACCTGCAAAAGAAGTGGACCGACCTGGGTGTGATCTTTGTGGATACCGATACTGCCGTGCAGCAGTATCCGGACTTGGTGAAAGAATACTTCGCCACGGTAATTCCGGCGGCGGATAATAAATTTGCTGCTCTGAATACGGCCGTCTGGTCCGGTGGTAGCTTTATCTATATCCCACCGGGAGTGCATGTAGACTTTCCTTTGCAGGCATATTTCCGGATTAATGCCGAGAATATGGGCCAGTTCGAGCGGACACTGATTATTGTGGATGAAGGCGCCTCCTGTCACTATATCGAAGGCTGTACCGCTCCCATTTACAGCACGAACTCGCTGCATAGCGCCGTGGTAGAAATTATCGCGAAGAAGGGTGCCCATATGCGCTATACGACTATCCAGAACTGGGCCCCCAATATCTACAACTTGGTCACCAAGCGGGCCGTAGCCTACGAGGAAGCCACCGTTGAGTGGGTGGATGGTAACATCGGTAGCCGCCTGACCATGAAATATCCGGCCATCTATTTGATGGGGCGCGGTGCCAAGGGTGAGACGCTTTCGGTAGCTTTCGCCGGCAAGGGACAACACCAGGACGCGGGCGCTAAGATGGTACACGTGGCGCCGGATACGACTTCTAATATCACCAGCAAATCGATTTCTAAAGATGGCGGACGATCCACCTATCGTGGCCTTGTGAAGGTCTATAAGGGTGCTGAAAACGCCAAAGTCAGTGTGCGCTGTGATGCTTTGATCTTGGATGATCAGTCGCGCTCTGATACGATTCCGACCATAGAAGTAGAGGAAGAGAATGTGACACTGGCCCACGAAGCGACGGTGGGCAAGATCGGTGCAGACCAGCTTTTCTATCTTATGAGCCGGGGCGTGCCAGAGGCTGATGCCATGAGTATGATCGTTTTGGGGTTCATGGAGCCCTTTACCAAAGAGCTGCCTCTGGAATATGCGGTCGAATTGAATCGGCTGATCCAGATGGAAATGGAAGGCTCTGTAGGTTAGAGCAGTCCATCTACCTGGGGCGCGAGACTCCAGGGTATTTTGATATTTACCGTAGGGGTGTTTTGCACAAAAACACCCCTACTTCATGTCTGGATCAGTTTATATCGCCTGGGTATTTGGGGAATTGATGTAACCGTCTTATTATTTCTGTCAACTATACTATGAATAGGGGCGCTGTATCAGCGCCCCTACGCCGGATAGTCAAACTCGTTGGCAGACTATTAGCTGGCGAGGAGTATTATGGGTGAATTTATCACAGCAGCCAAGATATCTGATTTAGCCGTAGGCAGGGTGAAAAGCTGCAGATTAGGCAATAAACGCATTGCCTTGTGCAACGTAGATGGGGAGTTTTTCGCCATCGAGGATGAGTGTACCCACGATAAGGGGCCGCTTGATCAGGGTGAATTAGAAGATGATGAGATCGAGTGCCCGCGACACGGTGCGCGTTTCAATGTGCGTACCGGAGCAGTAACTTCCATGCCGGCTGTCGTACCGGTGGGTACTTACAAAGTGCGGATCAAGGGCGATGAGGTGCAGGTCGAAGTATAACGAGCCAATCGACTTGAATCTTCTGTTAAAACAGGCTATACTAGCACGACTTCATTTGTTCAAATTAACAGGAATCGCCTGGTGTAATCTGCAAATGGAATACTTACGCGGAAAGGTGTATGATGGCTAATATCGTAAGTGATAATAAAGTTGTTACTCTTGAGTATGCGCTGCATCTAGATGACGGCGAGTTGGTAGAAGAATCGACCAATACGGAACCCTTAGAATATATCCACGGTATAGGTCAACTTATCCCGGGGCTGGAGAAAAGCCTGGCCGGCATGCAAGTGGGGGAGAGTCGGGAAGTTATGCTGGAAGCCGATGAGGGCTATGGCGAATACCAGGAAGGTTTAGATGAGGAAATCCCGATGGATTCCTTTCCGGAGGATTTTGAGCCCGAAATCGACATGCCTTTGGTCATGACTGATGATGAGGGCAAGGAATTTACCTTTTATGTGACCGGATTTGGTGAGGAGGGTGTGATAGTTTCTCCCAATCATCCGTTGGCCGGTGAAACCCTGCACTTTAATGTGAAGGTTCTGGATGTGCATGATGCCACTGATGAAGAGTTAGCTCATGGTCACGTCCATGGAGATGAAGAATACGAGGATGAGTAAGCCGTAAGCGTTTAAAGTTGACATAATTGGCCGCAGCTTTGTCTGCGGCCAATTTGTGAATGGAATAATATGGAACAGGCACGTATCCGGAATTTTTGTATTATCGCACATATTGATCACGGCAAATCTACCCTGGCTGACCGCTTACTGGAATATACTGGTACGCTTACATCCCGCGAAATGTCAGAGCAAGTGCTGGACTCGATGGATCTGGAGCGAGAAAAAGGGGTAACGATAAAAGCCTCAGCCGTACGATTGAATTATAAATCCCCCGAGAGCGGGGAATATGAGCTCAATTTGATTGATACTCCCGGTCACGTGGACTTTGCTTATGAGGTTTCGCGGGCACTGCTCGCATGTGAAGGCGCCGTTTTGGTAGTGGATGCTACGCAGGGCGTAGAGGCGCAAACCTTGGCTAACCTCTATTTGGCGCTGGATGCAGATCTGACCATTATCCCCGTAGTAAACAAAATCGACCTTCCTTCCGCCCGTCCGGATGAAGTCGCCCAGGAAATTGAGCATCTGACCGGTATCCCGGCCGAAGATGTATTGCGGGTCTCGGCAAAGGGGGGCATTAATATCGACAAACTGTTGGAGGCGATAGTGCATCGGGTTCCTGCACCGCAAGGGCTGCACGATCAGCCACTGCGCGCTTTGATCTTCGATAGCCACTACGATTCCTATAAAGGGGTCATCGCCTATGTCAGGGTGATTGATGGTGAAATTTCTCCACGTCACACGCTACGGCTGATGTCCTACGCACAGGATTTCGAGCCGCTGGAACTCGGGATTTTCCGCCCGGGAATGTTCCCAGTAACTTCTCTCTCAGTGGGCGAAGTGGGTTATGTGGCTACTGGTTTAAAATCAGTGCGCGATGTGGCCGTTGGCGATACCCTGACCCAAACTGCAGAACCAGCCGAGGTGCCCCTGCCCGGCTATCGCCCGGTAAAACCCATGGTTTTTGCTGGGCTATATCCGATTAACAGCGATGAATATCCCTTATTGCGGGATGCTCTGGATAAGCTCAAACTCAATGATGCTTCGTTGGTATGGGAGCCGGAGAGCTCCGCAGCCCTAGGCTTTGGTTTCCGGTGTGGTTTCCTGGGATTGTTCCACATGGAAATCGTGCAGGAACGCCTGGAGCGGGAATACAATATGAACCTGCTGGCCACGGCACCCAGTGTCGAGTATCATATCATCACAACTAAAGGCGAGGCATTATCGATAGACAATCCATCGAAAATGCCCGATCCGGTCTATATCGAAGAAATTTCTGAGCCCTGGATGGATATTTCTGTTTGGACTCCGACGGAATATATCGGGCCGATAATGGAATTGGTGACGAATCGGCGGGGCGTTTACAAGAAGATGGAGTATTTGGATGAAAAACGGGTTATGCTGAACTACGAGATCCCTTTGTTGGAACTTATCGTAGATTTCTATGATCAACTTAAATCTCGTACCCGTGGTTATGCGTCCCTGGATTACCAGTTCTCGGGTTACCAGGCCGGGGACCTGGTGAAATTGGACGTATTGGTGAACGAGGAAGAGGTAGATGCTCTGTCTCTGATCGTCCATCGCGACCAGGCATATACCAAAGGGTCAGCTCTAGCCATTAAATTGAAGGAGCTCATTCCGCAGCAGATGTTCCCCGTACCTATCCAAGCCTCTATCGGTAAGCGAGTGATTGCCCGTGAGACGGTGCGTGCCACCCGTAAAGACGTACTGGCTAAATGTTATGGCGGTGACATCAGCCGCAAGCGGAAATTATTGGAGAAACAAAAAGAAGGAAAAAAGCGGATGAAACGGTTTGGTGATGTGGAAATTCCTCAAGAGGCCTTTATGGCCGTCTTGAAATTGGGCCAGTGAAGCGGGAACCGATTTATTACAGCAAACTTTAAGCCCCGAGATACCCAACCTTGTGTCTTTCCGCTATTATATTAGTGTGGAGGAGATATGCTGAACGGCCCCGGAAAATCGCTGCCGCACTGGGATATGACGGTCGTCTATCCAGGCCTTGATTCGCCCGCGTTTGACCAAGGGTTTCAATCAGCGGTGACATCCATTGATCAGTTGGCGAGCTTCTTCGATCTGCATCATATCTCCCGGCAAGAAGTTACCGCGTTGGATGCTGGGACGGTGCAGCTCTTTGAGGAGATCATCGCAGCGTTTAATACCCTTCTCCAGCAGATGCGCACCCTCAGTGCTTATGTCTCCAGTTTTACTGCAACCAATTCCCGAAACGAGTTGGCCCAGGCTAAGCGCAGTGAGTTGCAGCAGCATACGGTGCGGATAACACAGTTGGATACGCGCTTGACGGCCTGGATTGGTTCGCTCAATGTGGAAGGTCTAAGAGCTGCCTCCCAGGTGGCGCGGGACCATACGTATCTGTTGCAGAAGATTAAGATAGAAGCTACCCACCAAATGCCTCCCGGCGAAGAAATGCTGGCCTCCGAGTTGAATTTGAGCGGTGGTATGGCCTGGTCCAGCCTCTATGGTAGATTTACGTCTCAGATGCTCGTCACGCTCGAATTGGATGGCGTGGCGCAGCAGATGCCGATGAGTGTCGTGCGCAACCTGGCTTTCTCTCCCAGCCGCGAGGTGCGGCGCCAGGCATATGAGGTTGAGCTGGAGACTTGGAAGGGCGCCACAGTGCCCATTGCAGCGGCGCTTAATAGCATCAAAGGACAGGTGAACACACTTTCTCGTCATCGTGGCTGGTCATCACCCCTGGAAGAAGCCCTCTTCGAGAATAATATCGATCAGCAGACCCTGGATGCGATGATGACCGCCGCCCGCGAATCTTTCCCCGACTTTCGCCGCTATCTGCGCCTCAAAGCACGGGCTTTGAACCTTCCCGTATTAGCCTGGTACGATCTTTTTGCGCCTGTTAGTTCTGCAGAACGGGAATGGTTATATGATACCTCGGCAGCTTTTATCATCGCACAATTTGGCGCCTATTCGCCGCGGCTGCAGCACCTGGCCGAACGGGCTTTTAACGAGGCTTGGATTGACGCTGAACCACGCTCGGGTAAGGTTGATGGCGGATTCTGCATGTGGCTGCAGCAAGATCAGTCGCGTATTCTGGTGAATTATCAGGCCGCCTTTGGTGGGTTAAGTACCCTGGCGCACGAGTTGGGCCATGCGTATCACAATATGAACCTGGCTCGCCGCACACCCCTGCAGCGCATCACCCCGATGACGCTGGCCGAGACTGCCAGTATCTTCTGCCAAACAGTGGTGCGAAATTCGGCTTTGGAAAGCGTAGGACCTCAGGAAAAGCTCTCTATTTTGGAAAACTATCTGCAGGATGTCTGCCAAATGGTGGTGGATATCAGTAGTCGAATGATGTTTGAACAGAACCTTTTCGCAGGCCGGCAACAGCGGGAACTTTCGGCGGAAGAATTATGCCGGCTTTTGCTGGATGCGCAACACGCGACCTATGGGGATGGGCTCGATGCTGCGAGCTACCATCCTTATATGTGGGCAGTAAAACCTCATTATTATAACGCCGGTTATTCCTTCTATAACTTTCCCTATATGTTTGGTCTGCTCTTCGGTTTGGGATTGTATGCCGGCTACGAGCAGAATCCTGCAGTCTTCAAAGAGGGGTATGACGAGCTGCTGGCTGCGACCGGTATGTATGGTGCAGCCGAATTAGCTGCCCGTTTTGGTATTGATATTAAGACACCAGATTTCTGGCGCTCCAGTCTGGATATGATCCGCAAAGATATCGACCGGTTCGAGACCTTGGTTGACCAATCCCAGGCATAGTGCCTGCTCATGCAGGAGGTTTGTGATGACCGATACCGCAACTCAGGACCATATCCAATTTGTCGAGGGTTTTGCTCGGATTCTCAAGGCGCCGGGCAGTTCCGAAATTATTCTGCGCTCCAAACCAGCCCAAAATGTCGATGGATCGATCCCGCCCGGCGCGCGTACAACGCTGGATTTTCAAGGACAAACACAAGGGTGGTGGACGCTCGAATGGTGGCGCCATCCCGAAATGGTGGCGGATCCCTACGAATTGGTGTGGGAAACGGCGGTTCCGCTGGAAAAGCGGGATACGGTTTTCTCTTTTGTCGGCTCCAGCCATAATTTAACGGATCACACTATTTTGGCAAATCAGGCCAAGATATTTATTAACGGGCAAGAAGCTTTGACATTTGACCTGGGGACGCGACTCGTATATCGCTGGAAGGCAGGGGATTGTACCCTGGAATTCACTCCCAAACATGTACAAATGCCCTTTGACGGTTATCACCGCCAATTTCAGCAGTATGGTAATAGCGGTATCTACCATCTGCGCGTTCCCGCCCGCTTGGTAGAAGTGGGCAAGTCCAACCAGATCAAGGTAGAGGTGTTGGCGCCGCGGAGCGATTACCCGAATTATTTCATGGTTCTCGACCGACAGCACACCCTGGATGTCAGCCTGGAAAGCCACGAGGCGCAGATTGCCCAATTGCAGCAAGAAGTGATCCAATTGAAGCGTGCCTTAAACGTCGTGGCGCGCCGCGCCTACCGCGAATACTTTCCGGAAAGGTTGCCGGCCCAAGAGGTGGTGATTTACCAGAATGGCCGGGCGCATATCCATCCACCGGATGTTATTCAGTTGCAGAATGGGGATCTGCTGATGACTTTCCGCGAAGCGATGGAGCATCTATCCGATGACGGCCATATCGTTGTGGTAAGATCGCGCGATGGTGGCTTGACCTGGGGAGAGCGCCAGGTGGTGGTGGATAACTATCACCAGGATGACAGGGAGACATCGTTAACCCAATTGCGCGATGGCACCATCTTGATGGTGTGGTGGGCCAATAAGCTTTACGATCCGACTGGCCAATATGGCATTTTGGGACCCGTCGTAGATACTAACAAGGAGCAGCGGGTGTATCGTTCCACCGATAACGGTTATACCTGGGAAGATACCAGCGGGCCTATCAATTCTGATCCGCTGCACATGGCCGTTGCCTCGGAGCGGATTATTGAGCTGCCAGATGGTACCTTGCTCATGCCTACTTACCATTGGGATCGGCGCAGTAGCGAGGATCTACAGGGCTCATCCATCTACCGCTCGAAAGATGGCGGCCGGAATTGGGAATTACTATCAGTGGTTGCCAACACACCTTCGGGGGGGCAGATCGGGGTTTTGAGCGAACCAGGCCTGACAATTACTAAGTCGGGTAAATTGCTGGTTATGATGCGCACTCCCGAGGGGCATCATATTTTCGCTTCTTCTATCGATGCCGGTCAAACTTGGAGCGAACCCCGGGTGATGGATATGGGTAGTTGGGGGCACCCGGCCAACCTGATTACCTTACAGAACGGGGATATTCTCTGTACCTATGGCCGGCGGCAGCGGATTCAGTTTACCACCTTCAATACAGGCAATCCTGGCTTAGACCAACCCTCCTCTGTGTATATTGCCATCAGCCATGATGAAGGGGAAACCTGGCCCCTGGAAGAGCGCTCTATTATTCGGGATGATTTCTTGACTATGGACATGGGTTATCCAAGTTCGGTGCAGTTACAGGATGGCCGGATTTTAACGACCTACTACTGCAACCTGCTGGATCGGTTCTATATCGCCGGTAGCATATATAGATTGCCGGGACAGTGACAAAGATATCGCGAATCTTCATCAAAACAAGTATGCTGTACCTTATCATAGGCTCATTGTTGGGAGCATCCATCGAGTTAAGTCAGGGTTTCAAAATTGACTGCCCTATGGTGTTTTTATTACGACCCACTATCATATACAATTTTTGGGGTTTATCATCCAGATGATTATGGGTGTGGCATATTGGATGTTCCCGCGCCCTAAGTCGATGGCGTATACTGATCGCCTGGCCATCACAGTTTATATAATTTTGAACGGGGGACTGATAGCCCGTTTTATTTCCGGGCCAATGTTCTTCCTAACTGCCAATTCCTGGGCGGGATATTTCTATAGCATTGCTGGATTGATCCAACTTATTGCCGTAGGTTTGTTTATATACACCATCTGGGGGCGAGTTTGGATGCCTGCGGTTTCTGAGGCTGCTCTGCAGAAAAGAGCGCGGAGCATAGGGAAAGAGGGTTGATCCCGCGGATTTAGTTAGCAGTTCTTCACAATTGGCCGGTGTCACCCCATTGCGCGAGCATTTTTTGGTAGGAGGGATCCATATAGCGTTCTAAGGAAAAAGCAGGTGCATACTGCGGCAGGGGAGAGCCGGTAATATGCGCCGCCAGCAGCTCTCCGGCGGCGCAAGCTGCCATCAAACCATAGCCGGAGAACGCACCGGTGACGAAAGATCCCTTTAAGGGGGTGGGGCCGATCAGAGGGCGGTTCTCTCTGGTTTTCGTATAGTATCCTCCGTCGAACACCGGGCGGGGCAGATTGGCCAGATAAACCTGCAATCCGGGCATCATAGTGCTGATCCCTTTCAGAGAAACTTCGAGAAAATAAGGATCGATGGATATGGGGAATGCCGGCGGCGTAGGTTCCTTATGGTAATCCCAGAGTAAGAGAAGCGTCTGGCTATCGGCTCCACCTTCCGGGCGCATGTGAACCCCTGGGGGCATTTGTGCCAGCATCCAGGCGGTTTCAGGTGATTCTGCCAACAAAGCCCGTTCATCCTCTGACCAATCCAAGCTTACGGGATCTGACCAGATCAGTAATGGTGCATCGCGGGGGATGATGTTCTGTGAGTCGTTAAAGGCCGTCTTCAGATGAAGTTCACAGAAGACTGGCAAATCGACGCCCACCAGTCCTCCGACGCGCTTCAGATATGGACCGGCGGCATTGACGAAGTTCTGCGTGAGTATCGTACCGCCTTGCTGTAGCTGTACCGATTGTACTCGACCGCCGGACCAGAAAACACCACTGACACTGCCGTTCAAAAGTTTGGCGCCATGCTCCCTGGCTTGCGCCAGCATATACATACCCAATTGCTGAGCACTAAACCAGCCGGCTCGCCGGGCATGAAGCACCGCTACGACTTCATGCGAAAGGTATGGAAAAAAAGTTTGGATCATTTCCGGGTCCACGATCACATCTGCTCCGGTGGGTTGATCGGCAAAGCCCGCGGTGAGAGCAGGCACATAGCCGGGTTCATCGGCCTGACCGGTATGCAGGCGGAGCGGACCGGCTCCTAAGGCGGAAATGTCTTCCGCTTCGTGCTTGAGGTGAGGGATTCGGGCAGGGTCAGCCGTACCATACAGGTAACCGCGCCGATTAAGGTGAAAGATATTGCCACTTTCCTGGGCTAAATCTTCCAGTAAGTCAATACTCCGGTTCATCAAGCTAATCATCGTGCCCCCGGGCCCAGGCCACCAGTTCCGGTAACATTCTGTCGATTTATCGCTGGTTAGGCTGAGGGGCGCTCCCTCCTCAACCAATACTACATCCCGCACACCGTGTTGCACGGTCAAGTAGTAAGCGACGGAAATGCCGGCAATCCCGGCGCCACAGATTACAACATCGGCTGTTGTTGCCAAATCTTACCTCGCCTGATGGAAATTCCTACTAGATTGAGAGTAGATGCAATCTATAAATTATTTGGCGTTGAGAGGCAGGTGATTTTCTTATGCTTTATTATCTACAACGGTTAGGCGATAGCAAATCAGGATTAAGAGATATCCTTAACGATTCCTGGTGACGTAGGGCAGGTTAATTCGAGATTTAATACCTCCTTCACCTGAAGAGTTAAGGCGGATACAACTGGCTGCGCCGGCACTGTTTATCGCTACTGTCACCTGAGCACCTGTCTGTACCCCTGGATCGACGCTGGCTCCGGTTGCAAGTGGGTAAATGGTGCCGTTGATCGCAATAGTCGTGCCCGGGTTATACGCAGTTACGGCCCCGCTGATATTGGAAGGGGCATTATATGTGACTGATAGTACCTGGTTGAATGGGTCCAAGGTGACGCAGGTATTGGTACAGATGGCAATCTGTGGATCTATCGAGGTGCCTGGCGGGATTTCATAAGCTCTACTTTCGATGCTGATCGACCCGGCAGTACTCCCACTGGGACCGGTCAAAGCTGTGACAATACCGCAGGTAGGCGTAATAACCTGGGGCAGATTAGGGAAAAGAAGCGGCATTGCGCCTGGATCGCTTGTGATTTGCGCTGCAACGCCGGCTGGAGATATTGCCGCTGCCGCGATAGTTTTTGCCTGAAACTGAGGAGTAACCCGGCCAGCTCCGGTGATAACCATGGTAATATATATGATTATCCCTGCACAACCTAGTGCGATAATCCTGGTAATCCTACGCTGATCTCGAGTCAATCTATCAGGTCGAATGGTGCTGAACATCTTGCTCCTTCCTATGCGACTACCCGGTTGTTATGACAATCATAGCCCATATTAGCGTCTTCGGCTATGTATATAGATAAAAATAAGGGATATAGATGGGGTATAAACCTTGTGAATTTCATTCATCACACTCTGGCAACGGGGTATGGACGGTAGAGGCGCGGTAACTGCGCCTCTATGCCAAATAGGCAAGCCCTCATTGACAAAGTAGTAGTTATGGATAGTGTTAGAGAGGTCGTTAATGCGTGGTTTGGTACTGAGGAGAGCCGTATTGAGCTATGATGGTGCAGATCTGCGCCCACCATTCCGAATTCCGAGCTTATTTAATGTGGAGAAATGACCACTATGCCTTCCGCTGCCCCCCAACCGAATCCATATAGCGGCAAATGGTGGATTTGGATTACTGTAAGCTGTGGCTCGTTAATGGCCACCATCGATGCCAGCATTGTGAATATCGCTTTACCTGTACTCAGCGATTATTTCCATACGCCTTTGAATACGTTGGCTTGGGTGGTGATCGCCTACCTCCTGGTAATTACCGCCCTATTGTTGGTCATGGGACGTTTATCAGATATCCGTGGCAGGCGTAATATATACCTGCTGGGATTTGCCTTATTTACTGCAGCTTCGGCTCTCTGTGGCCTTGCCAACGACGAAACGGCGCTAGTCGCAGCCCGTATCCTGCAGGGTGTAGGGGCAGCTATGATCTTCGCTAACGGGGCCGCCATTCTGATAAACGCCTTCCCTCCCTCTGAGCGGGGCAGAGCTCTGGGATTAAACGGCACCATTGTGGCTATTGGCTTAACCATTGGTCCGACAGTGGGGGGATTACTGCTAGATAACCTGGGGTGGCGTTCAATCTTCTATATCAATGTGCCTATCGGTATCATAACTATTCTGCTGGCTTACTTTACCTTACCGAAAGAAACCCCTCCAGAGCGTCATGCTCCCTTTGATTTTATGGGAGGCATCGTATTAGCCATCGGTCTGCTGTGCGTCATGGCGGGATTAAATTTGGGGGGAATGGTGGGATTCGGCAACATACTGCCCCTCTTCCTTTTGGTCGGGGGAGTTCTGCTCTTCCTGCTCTTCCTCTGGACCGAGTTGCATACGCCTGATCCACTTATCGAGTTATCCCTTTTTCGCAATCGTCTATTTTCTGCGGCTAATATCGCTAACTTTTTCAGCTTCATGGGGTTGGCGACGAATACCTTAATGATGCCTTTCTTTCTTGAGACAGTTCTGCAGCAACGTCCCAGCCAGGCTGGTCTGATCCTAACCAGCGTGCCCTTGGCGCTGATGTTTGTAGCTCCGCTTAGCGGATGGCTGAGTGACCGGACGCGTTCGGTAGTGGTAGGCTCGCTGGGTCTCTTACTGTCAGCCATAGGTCTATTTCTATTGGGCAATATGGGCGCTACTACATCTACTATAGGTGTCGTGCTGCGCCTGGCGCTGGTGGGCTTGGGGAATGGTATCTTCCAATCACCTAATAATAGCGCTATCATGGGATCAGTGCCACGGCAGCGGCTGGGGATCGCAGCAGGGATGCTGGCTACCATGCGTAACCTGGGACAGAGCACAGGGATTGCTTTGACTTCAGCAATCTATACTTTGCGGTTACAAGCTTATGCTCCGGCAATGCAGCCAGGGAGCGGCCAAATACCCACGGCCCCGACCATGCCGCAATTTATAGGAGCCTTCCACGACGTCTATCTCTTCGGGGCAGGGCTGGCTATGGTAGGCTTCTTCGTGTCATTAGTTCGTGGTGGCAGCCTGGACAATGCGCCACCTGAAACTGTCAGCGCGAGTGCGTTGAAATAAGTTCTCGCAGGTTATTGTTGAGATTTACGCCAACCATTTGTCTGGGCTTCCTCTTCAGTGCAGAACCACTTTTCCCCTTTATCCGGCTCGATTTTGGTTACGTCATAGAATTGCTGCCCAGGCATATGGTAGATTTTATCTCCTTTGCTGCCGATATTCCCTTTTATGACACAGCCGGATGGGGGAGCGGGGCACCCTTGGGGACACTGGCTTTGGGATACGGAAGCGGTTGCCGGCGTGACGGCAGGTGGAGGCGTTGGCGCTGTAGCTTGCTGTACGGCAGCCGCTGAGCCGCCTGTCTGTGAAGGGGCGGCTACTACCGCCGGTGCGGGTGTGGTTGTGACCACTACAGTTATCAAGATTGTGACAGTGATAGGGGTAGACGTAGGATTGGGCGGAACTCGAGTAGCCGTAGGGAGGGCGGGCATCGGAGTGGCTGTGATGACAAAGGGTGTTTGGGTTGGCGCCGGAGGCAAGGAAACCTGGGTGGCAGTTACTACCCAGGGTGTTTGGGTCAGTTGGGGGGAGGCGGGCGCCGGTGTAGCTGTCACCACCACGACAGCGGGTGTGCTGGCGCCGCAGCTACAAACGAGGCTCAGGAGCAGAAGTAAGAGCAGGATGAAAGCATATCTCATGATTGCCTCCCGTGGAAGTAAGCAGGTAAGCTACCTGTTTTTTTATGGAATAGCCGCCAGATCTCTGGTAGAAGATGGCACAGTTTGTATCGGTTTCAGCCGCACCATCATCAACCTACTATGCTACGGTACAGCTTGCTTGCAGGTGGCGCATACCTTGATTCGGATAAGGTCTTATCATGGGGAATATCGTCCAATTGACAGCAAAAGAATTGAAGGTTTTCAATAGGGGCGCCATCGTGTAGCCATTGGCCGGTCCCGTCGGGTAATTTGAAGAACACCAAGAGATGGCACGCCTCGCCCGTGTAGGTGAAGCGTAGCTTGGTGGGGCCATCAATGAAAATTTCATCACTGATTTGCTTGGAGGTGAAGGTTAAATGATGGGCTTCCTCCACGGTATTGTCCTCTCGTGGTATGGATATAGTTCACTCCTTTTACACGATATCAAATTACACGATATCAAATTATCTGTCAACTCTTCGTTTCATGTTGACTCGCGTCTGGGGGCATGGTATAGTGCGTCCAATGCCGTACTTACTCACCAATGCCATTCAAACTTACTATGAAGAAGCGGGGCAGGGCACGCCATTGGTGCTGATCCATGATTTGGGAAGCAGCCATGGCTTCTGGGATTTGCAGGTCCCTGAATTTGCCGCCCATTTTCGCGTGATTACCTATGACATTCGCGGCCATGGCAAGAGTGAGAAGGTAGATCGATTCCGCTTTGAAGATACTGCGGAGGATTTGCAGGCTTTATTAAATGCGTTGGAGGCGGTACCGGCCCACGTGGTGGGAGTAGGTTTTGGCGGGCTGGTTTCTCAGACATTTACCCTGCGGCACCAGGAACTCGTGCGCCGGTTGGTGCTATTGGAAACCTACTGCAAAACGCCGGGAGGATTACCCGGCATGGGATTGAGGTTACAAACGCTGAATCTATTTCTCCTGCGGCTGCTCGGTCCTTTGGGTTCTATACTCTACGGCTGGATAGTCAGTCTCATTTTAGCCCCGCCACTTTCTGCCGGTTCGCGCACTCTGCTGTATCGCGAATTAGCCCATGCGGATCTATCTCAGATGGCTAAGGCCAGCCTGGCAGCTCTCGATTATACAGAGATCAAGCAACTGGCGCGAATTTTGGTGAAGACGCTGGTGCTGGCGGGTTTCCGCAATGCGGCGACAGTACAGCAGGCGCGGCTTATCGCACGTTCCATCCCTACTTCCACCCTGCAGTTTTTGCCTCGTGGTGTTCCGCCCTCTAATTTGACTGTTTCAGAATTATTCAACCGGGTGGTTATCGATTTCTTAGAAGCCGACCTGGGTGTACCGGGAAGATAGCTATTGCGGGATTAGTCCGGATTTTACACTCCTTTTACATCCGCGTTATCGATAGTTTACATAGTTGCCTTAAACTAGGATAATGATAACCTATGATTAAAGAGACCACGATTGGAAATTGGTATTGCCAGAAATTTTTCTGTTAATTATATAGGAGTACTGCTATGGGGATATCGCGTAGAGAATTCTTGAAGGGATCAGGGGCTGCTGCGGCTGCTTTGAGTCTGGCGGCCTGGTTAGATCCTGCTGAGGCTGTGGAAATGACACCACAGCGACCTTTACCGCAGCTCCGGTGGCATGACCTTAGTAGTATGCCCACAGCTATTCCCTCGCCAGAATACCTGGTCTTAAGCCGATTAACCTTTGGCCCTACTACTTCCGAATTGGATCGTGTGCGGCAAATGGGGATTCCGGCGTTTATCGAAGAGCAATTGGCGCCTGAGGCTATCAATGACAATGCTTTGGATAGCATGTTGGGCACTTTCAAGACGCTAAACATGAATGCATCGCAGCTTTTCACCGGTTATCCGCAGCCGACCACAATTATCCAGGAGTTGATCAGTGCTACCCTGTTGCGGGCAGCCCTGGGTAAGCGCCAGCTGCTAGAGATGATGGTCGACTTCTGGACTGACCATTTCAATATTTATATTTTGAAAAACACTTGCAGATGGCTGAAGACAGTCGACGACCGGGAAGTCATCAGAAAGTACGCTCTTGGTAACTTTCACGACCTCCTGATGGCCAGTGCTAAAAGCCCGGCTATGCTGGAGTACCTGGATAATGCTTCCAGTACAAAGGATATTCCTAACGAGAATTACGCCCGGGAGTTGATGGAACTACATACGTTGAGTGTCGATGGTCCTTATACCCAAACGGATGTGCAAGAAGTGGCGCGTTGCCTTACGGGATGGACGGTGGACCGGCGGGATATCACCAAGGGGCTGTTCTTGTATGACACCCGCCGGCATGACCAGGGCCAAAAGCGTGTATTAGGGACGACAATCCCGGCCAACGGTGGCATGCATGATGGCGAAATCTTACTCGACCTACTGGCAAATCATCCCAGCACAGCGCAGTTCATCGCTACGAAGCTGGTGCGGCGCTTTGTAGCTGATACCCCTCCCGCTACCCTGGTACAGCAAGTCGCCACTACTTTCACCAATACCAAGGGTGACATCAAATCCATGTTGCGGACTATCTTTAATGCGCCAGAGTTTCTTACCTCCTGGGGTTTGAAACTCAAGCGCCCCTTTGAGCTTACCATCAGCTCCGTACGGATTACAGATGCGGTCATCACTGACGGGCGGGTCATGGCGCAACGCTTACAGGCGATGGGACAACTCCCCTTCTACTGGCCATCTCCCAATGGGTATCCCGATGCAGCTAGCGCCTGGATTAATACCGGCGGATTACTGAACCGATGGAATTACTCATTAAGCCTGGCCGAAGGCACTCTGCCGGGAGTTAAAGCCGATTTGCTGGGAACGCTTTGGAAAGTGTCTAACACCTGGACCGGGGAGCAATTGGTAGACTTCTGGACGCAGCGCTTGCTGGGACGCTCTGTCGATGCTGGAGAACGTAATCAGTTCATCAACTACGCGACCGACAATCGCCCTGGCACCACTATTTTGGATAAGGGTACGGTGCAACGGAAGACGCCGGAATTGGTCGGTTTGATACTGGACTCACCCTACTTCCAATACCGGTAATCTACTGCGGGGACCTAATGCTGCCACATCTGGAATAGAGTTATTGATACTGTTAGATGATATGTAATTTTCCGAATGGTGTTCGGAATTGAAGTGAGAAGGAGAGAAATCATGGCTTTCGATCGAAGAAAATTTTTAGAGAACGGTGCTAAGGTGGCCGGCTTATTGAGCTTTGGGCGGATGAATTGGCCTAGCTGGATGCCACGCCTGGCATTTGCTGCGCCTGGGTTTGAAACTACCGGTGATACTCTGGTGTGTATCTTCTTGCGGGGCGGCGTAGACGGTATGAATGTGGTAGTGCCTCATGGCGAATCCCATTATTACACGGCCCGGCCCACGGTTGCAATCCCTGTGCCTAAAGTAAATGATACCAGTGCGGCAGTAGACCTGGACGGTTTTTTCGGACTGCATCCAGCCTTAATCCGCCTACGTGACATTTATCAGGCGGGTGCTTTGGCGGTGGTGCATGCCGCCGGATCTCCTGATCCTACCCATAGTCATTTTGATGCGATGGATTATATGGAGCGCGGTACTCCCGGTGAGAAGCAAATACCTACCGGGTGGTTGGGACGCCATCTACAGAGCGTGGCTTCCAAAAACGACTCCCCGTTCCGAGCTGTAGGGATGGGTTCGATCCTACAGACGGCTTTGCGCGGACCCATTCCCGTGGTAGCCTTACAGTCGATTGCCGATTTCCATTTGAAGGGTAATTCCAGGGAGATTGCCAAGGTCCAGGCCACGCTCTCATCCTTGTACGCTGATAATGGGGACTTTATCGACCAACAGGGCACGGTGGCTTTTGACGCTTTTGAGATGTTGGAAAAGGCAAATCCCTTACAATATCAACCGGCGCACGGCGCTATCTACCCGACCTCCAGTTATGGCATGGCGTTACGCCAAGTAGCCCAATTGATTAAAGCTGACGTGGGTTTGGAAATAGCTTGTGTGGATATCGGGGGTTGGGATACCCACGTGAACCAGGGCGGGCCCCAGGGGCAACTATCGAATCTGTTAACCGACTTGGGCAATGGTTTGGCGGCATTTTACACCGATTTGCAGGAGCATATGGATCATACCGCCGTGGTGACCATGTCGGAATTCGGCAGGCGGTTGCAAGAGAATGGTGGAAAGGGAACCGATCACGGTCACGGCAACTTCATGTTTGTCCTGGGCGGGGGTATCGCCGGTGGGCGTGTCTACTCGGATTGGCCCGGATTGGCGCCTGGGCAGCTCAGTGGTCCGGGGGACCTGGCCATCACTACCGATTTCCGCGATATCTTGGGAGAGATTGTAAAGTATCGCTTGAAAAATGACAACCTGGAAACCGTCTTTCCTAACTACAATACCTATAAATTCAGGGGCATTACCAAATCTATTATGGAGGTTATCCCTGGGACGACTTCGATGGGAATGGCAGTTGGTTAGCCGGTAAATATCATCAAAAATGGCTGGCATATCCAGGTGCCAGCCATTTCATACATTGGGTATTTGGTCGTTTATGTTTGCTGATCATTTCAGGATATAGTACGTAGCTCGCTTTTCTCCAATGCGCAACAACATATTTTTATCCACCAGGTCCGCTAGATCCCGGCGGAGTGTTTCGGCGGATATGCCTGGACACAGATCCTGGTATTCGCTATTGGTTATCCGATCTTGAGCTTGCAGATGGGCCATCGCCAGTTGTTGCCGTTCATTTAGACCCTGGCCGGTCCAACGTCCCTGTTGGGGCAGGTCGAATAGCAGACGGGAACCTTGTCCGGAGATGGTGACCTTGAACCCATTGGCCGTCTCTTCAAATTTAGGCTCCGGCAAGCCGCGGCCTTTCATCGACTTTAACATACGATCAATGCCATATCCCAGCCGTTCGATAAATCCCAGGTCTCCCAAGATTTGCACAATCGCGGGATTTCGAGAAAAGCGCTCGTCTTTTAGATTATCTAAGGTCACATGCCCTGGAAGTCTGCCAGGACTGTAAATCTCCAGGCGATCGGCATATAAAGTAACCCGAATCTCGTCCCCCCGGATGGCATAATCGCGGTGGGCGACGGCATTCACGATGGCTTCGCGGATTACCTCGCGCGGATACTCCTCTTGCTCCTCTCGTGCCAGCCCGGCAAGACGTGCTGCAATGCGCATATTACTGACGACAAATGCCTCTGCGCGCCGGATTTGTTCAGGGAGGGTATTTCGGATATCCTCTCGGATATAAGTGTCACTCATATGGGTGCCGGCGTAGCGCACGGCGATGATTTCCGCAGAGGAAAGGAAGTGTTGCGGGTGCTTGCCAAATAGTAAAATGCCGGCCGCGGTGGGACGATGATCGCGGGTCAGGCAACCTTGGGCCTGTAAAATCTCACCCATTTTATTACCAGGGCTATTCAGGGATCTATCCTGGGGGTCGGATTGAAACCCTCTTAGACTTCCGTGCGACTCGATGTACCGGAAAATACGGTCGCTATCCAAATCCTCCAAAGTGGCTTCTTCCACGGGTACCAGCTCAAAGCCTCGCTCGCTGCGTTCCAACAGCAATTGGCGCAGGCGTGGCGCCGGCAAAGGAAGTTCTTCGGCCCCGCGGCGATATAGGTATCTACCGCGTATATGATAAACATGGGGTAGCCCTGGCGGAACGGTTAACACCAAGAGAATCTTGTCACCGATGGTAATAGTCTCAGGAACAGGCAGAATTAAGGGGGGATCACAGAGTAGTGTGGCTTCCAGCACCCGTAACCTGGCTTCATCAGGATCAGGCAATCCTGTATCTGCACCCAGGATCAAGATTCCACCGTGGGTGTTCGCCAATGCAACCAGACTCGTGGCTAAGCTCGGTGGGGAAGTCCGGGCCGGCTTCAGATCCAGATCTTCTCCACTACCCTGGTTAAGTAGACTTTGTACTTCCTGACTACTAATGCGCGCCATAACTTTGACAGTAGACCGTTCTCATGAGGATGCGCGTGAGATGCGCCAGGTCAGAATATCCTGTATATTGCCCGATGACTCCTGAATGGCGTCCCATACCTCATCTGCAATGCCAGCGCCGGTATCTACCCGGATAGTCACCCTTGCCGTAGTAGGCCCGGTGGCCGTGACATCGCGGATTTCCTTTACTTTCCCCTCTGGGTATTGTGCCAAGACAGCCATTTCAGGATATGTGACGGAATAGATGTTTTTCCCAGGGGTTTGTGCCCCGGCAGGGAGACCATAGAGGAAATAGACATATATATCCTCTATTTCAAAGCTCGTCCGTTCCCGTTTCCAACGATAGCGCGTAAATTGGCCCATCTGGCTGCGCGGGTACCAGTAGGGCGTTGACAAGGAGGTGCGGGCAATCAGATTCTTAATCGGGCGCATGGTAGAGCGTAAATTGGCTGCCACGGGAGTGGGGGTGGGTAATAGGGGTTCCAGAAGGACGGGCTCAGTGATGATTTGAATTCCGGCATCTCCCGATATCACCGATTGAAAAGGATCACCGTATAGAACGTAACCCACATCTCGACTAACCCAGGAATAAATGGCTAACTGAGTAGGAAACTGGGTGCTGACCGTGTATCCTTTAATAACCAAATCTGGTTTACCATCGCCATTGGCATCGTATGCTTCCACTTCCGGGCGGGAACTGTCGGCTAAATCACCCAGGAACCCCCGGCCATCGATTTGCGGCA
>SHYO01000086.1 GCA_009692745.1 Chloroflexota bacterium | reverse complement strand
TGACAAGGGCACGGCCGATGAAATAGCCATGAGAAACACTTACAGAAAGCTCTTCGAGCAATAGGATTTCGTCAACCCTGGAAAACAGGCTATGGAGATGGATTATAGCGCGAGGTCAGGCTCGTGCGCAAAATCATGACGGACACCCTGACTTCATCCAGGTCTTGACATTATGAGAATTTCATGTTAATATCTTTATTGTAGGGTTGTACGACAACTGCCCTTCCTTATGACACATAAGCTATTTTCAGGGAAATTTAACGTATCGGTCTATCGACAGTATTGTAATTTTAGCACAATGAAACTGTATACGTTCTTCCAGCCGTTTTGCAATCTCCATTAGCTAAAGTAAATTTTAATCGCATTTTAAGTATAGAACAATAGAGAAAGAAGGAATTCTGGTTGTGGAGAATTCAGGCTCATGAATAATGATTCGTTGGAACCTGTGATCGAAAGCAGTCTCAATGATATTATCCAAAATCGCCTGAAAAACTATATCATCCAGAATAAGTTACGTCCGGGTGAACGGATGCCTACCGAAGAGTATATGGCCGAGAACCTGGGTGTCAGTCGCACCGCCATTAGAGAGGCTCTTCGCAGTCTGGAGGCGCTGGGAATTATCGAGGCGCGCCAGGGATTTGGCCGCGTAGTATGCGAATTTAATTTCAATGCGATCCTCAGGAATTTGTCCTATGGCCTTGCTTTTCAAAACCATACAATTCTACAGGTAACAGAGATTCGCAAAGCTCTGGATGCCTACTTTATCGAGATGGCAATCCAAAACATCAGCGCGGAGGATATCGCAGAGCTTTTTGCCATCGTGGAGCAGATGCGAGAGCACAGTGCTAAGAATCTGAACATTGCCGATGAAGATTATGCTTTTCATGCCCTGTTATACCGCCGCTGCGGAAATCCCCTGGCCTTTCAGCTATTCGAGATTGCCTGGGATGTGCGCCTCAACGCCATTGATCGAGCTGCTGCTATCGAAGAGATACCCCCGGGGACTTCTCTGGAACACCAAGCCATCGTCGAGGCTATCCAAGCCAAGAATGTGGCCGAAGCCCGAAAACTGATCCTGGCCCATTACTGGAATTCCGAACAACGCTTCCGCCGGCAGATAGAGCGAGAACAATTGCGGGTGCAGTTGGCAGATAGGAAATCAGAGATGGAGAATTCCTCCGCCGGCAAAAGAACGTGATATCTCCTCCCTGTGAGTTGAAGTCCACCATTTCACTTTGAGAGATGCGGGCTTCAAAGCACAGGGTTCGATTACAGGCTGGCGCCTAAACCAAAGTAACCACTCAATTTACTCGAGACATGGGGCAGGCGCTTCAAACAGGGCATTCTTGCGTGGTATGGCAGATAAGGTGCAAATATACTTGCAAAGGCGCCCTCATCCAGGGAATCAAATAAAGGAGGTGGTCAGAGCATATCTATTCATTCTACACATAAGCTCTATGCAACTTTAATTTTGGGCCAAAAACAAGGCTGTTTAACAATCAGCACATTTGAAGGAGGACGAAGGTGTTACATAACAGAAGATGGCAGTTGCTCTTGGGTCTGCTCGCAGTTACCGGCCTGCTAGTGCTGGTGGCTGCCTGTGGCGCCACCCCTACACCTGAGGTGAGGACAGTTGAAAAGGTCGTCACTCAGATGGTCACACAAATCGTAGAAAAAGAAAAGGTCGTACAGCAGACCGTCGTAGTAGTAGTTAAAGAAACGGTCCAGGTACAGGTAGAAAAGCCTGTCGTCGTTACCGCCACCCCGGCGCCCACGCCGAAGGATGCCGAAAAGTCTTCTACGCAACATTTGCGGTTGGTGTTCGAGGGTGGTATGGGAAACGGGCCCGTCCCGGGCCTGGATATCGGCGCGGCGGCTTTGCCGGTGCAGATGTTTCTTCCGCTATTCCTGCTGGACAGCGGTGGTAAGTTGATCCCCGGATTGGCCACCAAGTTTGAGGCCAATGCTGACAACACAGTCTTCAAGGTATTTATCGATCCCAAGGCCACGTGGTCTGATGGCAAAACCATCACCGCCAAGGACATCGTTGACTGGTACAACTGGGTTTACCACCCGTCCCATGTCAGCTTGGCTGCCACCACGTACGGCTCGGTCAAAGGCATGACCGACTATCTGGATAAGAAGGCTGACAAGATCGAAGGTTTCAAGGTTCTCGACGATAAGACCTTGGAGATCACCCTGGCTGCGCCGCAGGGCTGGTTCCCCTTCCAAATGGCTTATGTGTGGGCAGCGCCGGCCCGCGTAGAGCAGTTCGCTGCGGCCACGACCAAGGAAGAGATTACGGCAGTTTGGCTGAAGACAAAGGCCAAGGATCTGATCGTCTCCGGTCCCTTTAAGCCTACCTACCTGGAACCTGAACCGGCCGCCATTTACACGTGGGTGCAGAACCCCAAGTGGTGGGGCGATAAGAAGCCCATTATTCAGAGCATCGAAGGCACAACCATCCGCGACTTCCAGACCATGTTACTGCTCTTCGAGAACGGCGAAGTCGATGCGGCCCTGCAGCTTTCCGGCCCCCCGGCGGTCTTGCTGCAGAAAAGCAAGCCGGATGTCTTCAAGCAATCGCCGGCCTTCGCTTACTTTGCCCAGTTCTTCAATACCACCAAGGCCCCCACAGATGACATCAACCTGCGCAAGGCACTGTTATTCGCCATCGACTGGCAGAAGGTGGCAGATGTGTCCTGGGAAGGCCAGATGATTGCTACCAACGGAGGCAGCCTTCTTCCGCCTACCATGCCATGTTACGACGCTAGTTATGCGCCCTACAAGCTGGACGTAGCCAAGGCTAAGGATTTCCTATCGAAGTCTAAATTCCCCACCGGCGATAAGGTTCCCAAGATCCGGGTACTGACCGCCGGCTCCGATCCCCCGCGCATCCGCGCCGCTCAGATCATCCAGGAGATGTGGCGCACGAACCTGGGCATCGAGAATGTGGAGATCAAGAACGCCGAGACCGAGTTCCAGGATGGCCAGGGGCTGGTGAACGTGCGGGTGGCCAGTGGCGGCGCTTCTCTCCCCATCCCGGCTTTGATTCTGAATGGAGCCGCCGGTTCTAAGGGCAGCGCTAATCAGTTCACGCAGTACAGCAATCCGGACATGGATAAGCAGATTAGTGCTGTGCTGTCCATGGATACCAAGGACCCGAAATACTGCGGCGAGTTCCAGAAAGTCATGACCCAGATCCAGGACCAGGCCTTGATCATGCCGACGGCTTACATCCGTTCCTACTACCAGGTGCAACCCTGGCTGAAGGGCTTTGATCGCAGCCCCAGCGGCTGGTACACCACCATGGATACATACCTGGCGAAGCGGTAATCTTGGGGTAGTATTAGATAAAGCTAATTACCTCTGATCTTTGGGCATTGCTCCCTCACCCCGGCTATTCGTTGTCGGGGTGAGGGATGTGCGCTAAAACAGGCTATAAAAAATTTAAGTCCGGCAAGTATCACTACATTAGGAATTCACAGGACAAGAGAGGCCACCATGGTTCGCTATATCCTGATGCGCATCATCGCTTTCATACCGACTTTATTTGTCGTGCTATTCATCACATTTTTTCTTGGCTATATTGGCCCGGTAGACCCGGTTAAGATAATGCAACAACAACGGAGGGCGCAAGGTGTCTACATGACCCAAGAAGAGGTAGCAACTATACGCCACCAATTGGGTCTGGATCGCCCTTTCCTGGAACAATTTGTTGCCTATGTTAATAATGTACTGCACGGCAGCTTCGGATTTTCTTATTTTGATTATGTCCCCGTCTGGCCGCGCATCCAGAGTACGCTGGCCGTATCCGGCCAGTTAGCCTTAGGAGCCCTAGCTATTCTGATCTTTATTGGCATTCCACTAGGTTTATTGGCTGCCAAATTTCACAACACGCGCATCGATTACATGATTGTGGGCACCAGCCTCTTCCTCTATTCGATTCCCGTCTTTGTGCTGATCCCTATGGTTTTGATTGTTCTGGTCCTCTGGCTGCACGTCATGAACGTGCCACGGGGTTGGCAAGGCATTTTTACCTCTTCCTTCGTCCTGGCAGCCTTTCTGCTCTCTCTCCGGTCTTTGGCAAATATCATTCGCCAGACACGGGGGGGGGTGCTGGAGGTGATGCAGAACGATTACATCCGGACGGCGCGGGCTAAAGGCTTGCGCGAGCTCCATGTCTTCACGCGCCATATCATGCGGAACTCCCTCATCCCGGTGGTCACAGTGTTGGGGCTGTTGGTGGACGATTTGATGACCAACGCTGTGTTCATCGACCTGGCCTTCAATTTACCCGGGTTGGGCCGGCTGTTTTCCACGTCGCTCACCTCGCGAGATTTCAATAATATCTACGGAATTGTGATCTTCACTTCCGTATTAATTATGGTAATGAATCTCTTAGTAGATATTATCTATCCTTTGCTCGATCCCCGGGTAGTATACGATTAACGGGAGCAAGGTATGCATGCCAGCCAAATTGAAGTTATGTCATCCTTGACAACCTGATTGTGAGGCTCACAAATGGCAACCACGAAGACCGATACCGTAAACACCCAAGAATCGCTGCAGGGACAATTTGGAGCCAATACTCGCCAGAGGAATCTTTGGAACGATGCTTTTCGCCGGCTGATTAGAAACCGGCTCTCCATGATAGGATTGATTATTTTCATCTTTTTCCTGTTGATAGCGGTTCTAGGCCCGGTAATTGCACCCTATGATTACCGTGTACAAAATCTAGATCGGGTTGCTGAGCCTCCTGGCCCAGATCACTGGCTGGGTACCGATGATCTCGGCCGGGATACCATGACCCGCATCATGTGGGGAGCCCGCACGGCTGCTATTGTGGCCATCATTGCCACATCAATGAGTTTGTTGTTGGGGATTATTCTGGGATCCCTGGGAGCCTATATCGGCGGTTGGATGGATACTTTCCTATCTCGTTTGATTGATGTCACCTTGTCGATCCCTTCTCTCCTGTTTGCTTCCCTAATCGCCGCCACTTTCCGTAAACCCGTGGCCGATTGGGTGGATGCCATGTATCAGCAAACCGGTCTGAGCATCTTCGCCACCACCACCTACGCCGATCTCATCGTGGTATTTGGGGCTTTAGCTTTCATTACCTGGCCCGGCTACGCCCGTTTAATCCGGGGGCAGATCCTTTCTTTGCGACAGAAGGAGTTTGTCGAGGCGGCCGTGACGGTAGGCGCAAAGCAATCAAGGATTCTGATGAAATACCTGATTCCCAATGCCTTGGGACCGATTATCGTCGCCCTGACCTTCAGCTTCGCCGGGGCTATTGTGGCCGAATCCAGCCTGAGCTTCCTGGGTGTTGGTGTGCAGCCCCCCCAACCCAGTTGGGGGAATATGATCAGCGATAACGCCTTAAGCTGGCGCTACCGCCCCTGGTTAGTGGCCGCACCCGGTCTCACCATTGCTATCATTTCTCTGGCCATCAACTTCCTGGGGGACGGGCTGAATGACGCCCTGAACCCGCGCACCGCCATAAAATAGGTTTCATGCCGCACCTGATCCGGTTATTCCGAGATATCTTTTTGCGGCTGGTCGTGGTTTTTCTGGCTGTTTCATTATGTAGTTTCTTTGCCCTGGACCGGCCGGTCCTACGGGATGTCTACAACGCCTCCACCCATTTCTTAGACTTTCTGACGGGTTTGGGGAAATTCTGGGGTCCGGTGGCTAGAGACGTGCTGAGCGGCTATGCCCGCTCCATGATTCTGCTGATCAGCGCCATGGCCGCTGGTATGCTCTTGGGTGTTCCCCTCGGGGCGCTCGTAGCATTGCGCCCAGGCTCCATATTTAGCAAGATCGTCTCCTTGATAAGTTTCTTGGGAATTCTGACCCCTAGTTTCCTCTTGGGGCTGGCGGTGATGGTTTTCTTCGTACTCTACCTCAGCCGCTATATCCATATCCAATTCATCTTATTGCGTCCCGGGGGAAACCTATTAGATCCACGCTATATTATTGCACCGGCGCTGACGCTGGCCGCCCGACCGATAGCCTATATTACCCATACGACAGCTACCGCTTTACGTGAACAGTTAGGGCAGGACTATATTCGCACAGCCCAGAGTAAGGGTTTGACCCCACGTTGGATCCTCTGGCGACACATCCGGCCTAATGTCTTGCCAACTATTCTATCAGCTATGGCTTCTTCTTTGCTGTTTTCCCTGAGCAGCTTGCCGGTAGTAGAATTTATCTTTAGCTGGCCGGGAGTTGGGTTACAGCTTCTGAATGCGATTCTGCGTAATAATGCCACGCTGGCCAGTTTTCTACTAATCAGCGTGGGATTGACTTTGGTCTTATTCAATTTTGCGATAGAATTGCTGAGCCAAAAAATTGACCCGCGCTTACAGATCGCGGCAGAATAGCAACGGTGAAGAGATTACAGGTTTCAGCTTCGATGGGGCGCATTCCCCTCCTTAACACCATCGGCGATTGGCATATAAAGAGGTACCTGAATCTTTGGTTTTGGCTCGAAAATCCCTCCCTGCTGCTGGGCGCCATCGTAGTTCTTGGACTTTTTTTGGCAACCCTCTTTCCCCAAGTTCTGGCTCCCCGCGACCCGGAAGAGAAGGGCAGATTTTTACTAGATGTCAATGGGCAAACCTACGCGGCCCCATTTCCACCTAATCCCCTCTATCCTTTGGGTTCCGATTATGATGCCCGCGACCTCCTGAGCCGGGTAGTTTTTGGCGCCCGGCGCACTTTGATCATTGCCTTGAGCACCGCTCTACTTCGTATGGCGCTCGGAGGCGGTCTCGGCATTCTCGCCGGGTGGGTCGGCGGTCCGGCTGGACAATGGGCGTTGATTGCTAGTAGTGTTTCGGCTACCTTTCCCAGTCTATTATTCGCGTGGATTATCATTGTGGCTATTGGTCCCGGGGCAGGCTTCATGGTCTTTGTTTTGGGCCTGGGGCTGACAGGGTGGGCTTCCTGGACACAACTCCTCCACAGTGAAATTCGTCGCATCCGGCAATTGCCCTACATGGAAGCTGCAGAAGCCATTGGGGTGCCACCACGCGCCCGTTTGCTACGACACGTGTTACCTAATATACTACCCTTAATCATACCCAGCGCCTCCCAGGAAATTGCCGGGGCCATGCTCATTCTGGCGGAGCTAGGTTTTCTGGGTGTATTTTTTGGCAATGCCGTCGTCATCAGCATGACCGATCTCTTACAGCAGACGGCGCAGCCCAATACCCTGGAATGGGGAGGAATGCTGGCCGGAACCAGGTTAGAAGTTTTCCGCTGGTATTGGCTGCCCTTAGTACCTGCCAGTGCGTTCTTTGTTTCCATTATAGGATTTAATCTCCTGGCTGAAGGGCTCCGTGATGCCCTGGATCCCGCTCAATCCCGGCGGGAAGGAGCTTCACGGGGACTGCGTCGATACTTGGAGGCACTTTTCGGATCTGGTCCAGGGAGGAAGCCAGCAAGTATGAGATCTTCCTTAGCTATCACCTCCCGGAATATCATAACCATTGCTACAGTAGCTGCTTTGCTGGGGGTGACAATCTGGTTTATTGGCCAGGTCATGGCGCCGGCTGCATCTGCGCCACCGGTGGTACAAAAGGTGGCATTGGAATCGCTGACGGCTACCGCAGTTCAAGCAACAGAGGCGAGTCTGACAGTCGATCTGAAAAAAGCGCAGGCAACGTTGGCTGCGGGGAATTATGCAGAGGCGGCAAAGCAGTTTCAAGCCATTATGGATCAGCTTCCCTCCTTCCAAAATGCACTACCCATCTACAACGAAGTGAAGAAAGGGTTAGATGCAGCTAAAGCAGGCCAGCAGGTTCTGCCGGAATATAACCAGGCGCAGCAGATGATGCAAAATGGAGAATGGGAAAAGGCTTACGCTCTCCTGCAGACTATTACTTTAGCTCGTCCCGGCTATGCTGACGTACAAAGTCTGCTGGTTAAGGCCGGTGGACAGGCTGTAGCCAACCACCTACAACAGGCCCAACAAAATCTGAGCGGTAAACAGTTCGATAAAGCTATGGCAGAATACAATGCGGCCTTCGGCCTGCTACGAGATAATCCCTTGACCGCCGATATTTTGACGACTATTAACCGCCCGAACAGGTTATATGATTTGCGCATCCAGCTAGGTGGGCAAGTTGCAGCCGTAGGAGCCTGGCCGGTGGCCGCGCAGATTTATCGCCAGGCTCTGGCGGAAGGACCATTGGCCACGGGCGCAGATTTGCCCATGGCCAAATTCTATCTCAAACGCGGCGATGATGCTGTAATAAAAGCGGATCATGAGACAGCATTTCGCGAGTATAATCTGGCCCTGGAAGCAGCACGTAACAAGCAGAAAGCGCTGGTTTACACGATCGAATCCGGCGATACCCTGGAAACGCTGGCGAAACGTTTTAGCACTACCGTGCAGATGCTGGCTGAATTGAATGAACTCAAAGATCCGGGCCAGCTCTCCATTGGCCAGGAGCTGCTTATTCCTTCCCCTGCACCCTAAGTGAGGAGTACCCAAGTGTTTGATATGCACTACGGCCACATTCCCGGAATGCCCCAACCTGTCTCCCGGCTTGCCCAGGGAACATTGATGGTCAGATCTGATACGCTGGAGCAGAGCTTTGCCTTGTTGGATGAGGTCTTCGCCCTGGGATGCACCACGTTTGATACGGCGCATGTCTACGGTAGCGGAGACAACGAGCGAACTGTCGGCCAATGGGTTCTCGACCGGGGAATCCGCGATAGGATTGTCATCATTGGCAAAGGCGCGCATCACAACCGTGACAGAAAAAGGGTGACCCCCTTCGATATCACCGCCGATTTACACGACTCCCTGGCGCGGTTCAAATTCGACTATATCGATCTTTACCTGCTACACCGGGATGATCCCTCCGTTCCGGTTGGCCCTATCATTGAAACGCTGAATGAGCATCTGCACGCCGGCAAGATTCATGCTTTTGGGGCTTCCAACTGGACGGTTGAACGCATTCAGCAGGCCAACGCCTATGCCCAGGCGCATGGACTCGTTTCGTTTGGCGCCAGCAGCCCAAATTTCAGCCTGGCAGAGCAGGTAGTAGAGCCCTGGCCGGATTGTGTAACGATCAGCGGACCGGCAGGACAGGCAGCCCGAGATTGGTACCGGGAGACACAGATGCCCCTCTTCACCTGGTCCAGCCTGGCAGGCGGTTTCTTCTCCGGCCGGTTCCGGCGCGATAACCTGGACTCCTTTGAGGCCAACCTGGATAAATTGTGTGTCCAGTCTTACTGCTACGAAGCTAACTTCAAACGTCTCGACCGGGCCAGCACCCTGGCTTCGGCCAGGGGCTTGACGCTGCCACAGATTGCTATGGCATTTGTCCTGAGCCAGCCGCTAAATATTTATGCCTTGGTGGGCTGCCATAATGGCGCGGAGTTCAAGATGAATATGGAAGCGCTCCAGATCCGGCTTTCGGCGGAGGAGCTTGCCTGGCTGGATTTGAAGCCAGATCACGTATAGGATAACATGTTTGAGATTACGCCGGAAAATGCTCACGAATACCTGCTTAGTCAGGGTTTAATCTCACCAGAAGCGCCCGCCATTGTTGAGCCCCTCGGGTGGGGCATATCCAACGTGGTAATGAAAGTCAAGCTTCCGCAGTCGTGCTTTGTATTTAAACAATCTTTGCCCAAATTGCGGGTCAAGGATGATTGGCCCTTTGACCGGGATCGCATTTTTGTGGAACGGGATTGTATGGCTCTTTTAGGGGAACTTTTACCACACGGCAGCGTGCCTACCATCCATTTTTCTGACGATGCGAATTATACCTTTGGCATGTCCTGCGCGCCCGAAGATGGCATTTTATGGAAGCAGGCGCTGTTGGAAGGGACTATAGATCTGCCTACCGCCGGGCGGGTGGGAGTGTTGCTGGCCGAAATTCATAACCTGACGGCTGATAATCCGCGCGTACAAACGCGCTTTGCCAGTAATACCGTCTTCATCCAGGGTCGTGTTGACCCTTACCATTGGACCACCGCCAGGGCTCATCCCGACTTGGCCCCGCTCATCGAGGCAGAAGTGGAGCGGATGCTGCATACGCGTCTGACGCTGGTCCACGGAGATTACAGTCCCAAAAATATTTTTGCCTATCCCGATCACGTTTTCCTGCTGGACTTCGAAGTGGCCCACTACGGCGACCCGGCGTTCGATACGGCTTTTTGTCTTAACCACCTGGTCCTGAAATCGATTAAATTCCCTGAGCGCAGTAGCAGCTACCTGGCTGCAGCCCAGACTTTTTGGACCACATACCAGCAACGAATCAGACCCAACCTGGACCCGCAGATCGAGGCGACAACCATCCGGGAGTTGGGATGCCTGCTCCTGGCCCGCATCGACGGCAAATCGAAGATTGAGTATATCACCGACGAAGGTACCAAGAATATTGCCCGGGAAATTGCGCGCGAGATTATCACCGGGGATGAGCACTCCCTGGAAGCCCTCCTCCTCTGGCTGGGGAACAAAATTTCCGGCTCTGCCCCGTAAGGAGTTATGAATGTCGCTAAAAATAGCACAGATTCACGGCCGGGAGATTCTGGATTCCCGCGGCCGGCCCACCGTAGAGGTTGAAGTCACCCTGGAGGGCGGTTGGTCGGGTCTGGCTAGTGTACCCTCCGGGGCGTCTACCGGCAGCCACGAAGCCTTGGAATTGCGCGACGGCGGAATAGCCGCATTGGGTGGCGCGCCAGCCACGCGTCTTAGAGGCAGAGGGGTGCGTCGTGCGGTACAACATGTAAATGAGATCATTGCCCCCCACCTGGTAGGTTACGAGGCGCTCAACCAGGTCGGGCTAGATGCCGAGTTGATAGCCCTGGATGGGACAGCTACCAAATCCCGCTTGGGTGCGAATGCCCTACTGGGTGTTTCCCTGGGTGTGGCGCGCGCCGCCAGCAATGCCTTACATCTGCCCTTATGGCGTTACCTGGGGGGAGCGGCAGCCCGAGTTCTGCCGCTCCCCATGATCAATATGATTAGCGGTGGATTGCATGCCGCCCGGAATCTGGATTTTCAGGATTTTCTGATTATGGCGATTGGCGCCCATAGCTACTCAGAAGCTTTGGAAATGTGCTTGACGGTACATCAAATGACATCCGATCTATTGGCGGAAAAGGGGTTATCGACCTTGAAGGCCGATGAAGGTGGCTTCGGCCCGGCGCTCTCCAGCAACCATGCGGCTCTGGATTTACTCATGGAAGCCATTGAACGGGCCGGCTATAAACCGGGCGTGGACATTGCTTTCGCCATTGATGTAGCCGCCACGCACTTCTATCACCCAGAGGACAACCGGTACCACCTTGCCTCCGAACACCAGGTCTATAATGCAGACGAAATGGTGGCCTTGTTGGAAACGTGGGTTGAGCAGTATCCGATTCTCTCCATAGAGGACGGATTAGCGGAGGACGACTGGGAAGGGTGGCAGACGTTGACCAACAGGCTGGGTTCTAAGGTCCAGATCCTGGGTGACGATCTGTTTACCACTAACGCTATCCGCTTGCGTCAGGGTATCCAACGCAAGGTGGGCAATGCAATTCTGGTGAAGATGAATCAAATCGGCACGCTCAGTGAAACTCTGGCGGTAGTCGATCTGGCGCGCCGGGCAGGATATCGGCCCGTGATTTCGGCCCGTTCTGGGGAAACCGAAGATAGTACTCTGGCCGACCTGGCGGTAGCCACGAATGCCGGCCAAATTAAAATCGGCTCCCTGGCACAATCCGAGCGACTGGCAAAATATAATCAACTCCTGCGCATCGAGGAAGAGCTGGGAAGCCAGGGGATCTTTCTTGGCAAGGAGATTCTGGAACGATAAACACCGCGGTAAGGAGCGAAAAAATGAGTGATAAAGTAGTGCTGGTTACCGACTATACCTGGCCATCTACAGATCCAGAGGCTCAAGTATTGGAGAAAGTGGGAGCCCGGCTGCTGGTCGCCAAGTCAGGCAGCGAAGAAGAGCTATTACACCTGGTCGCCCAAGCCGATGCTATTCTGACCTGCTTTGCCAAGGTGCCTGCCAGCGTGGTGCGGGCTGGGGAAAAATTACAGGTTATTGGCCGGTACGGCATCGGCGTCGACAATATCGCCGTGGACGAAGCTACCCGCCTGGGCATCCCCGTCACTAATGTGCCCGCCTACTGCCTGGATGAGGTTGCCGAACACGCGATGGCCATGCTGCTGGCCTTAGCCCGCAAAATCTGCCGTTATGATACTGCGGTCCGACAGGGCAACTGGGAACTGCAAACCGGGATGCCGATGTTCCGCGTCCATGGCCGGACGCTGGGGATCTTAGGGTTCGGTAAAATCGGCCAGACGATGGCTGCCAAAGCCCAGGCTTTTGGGCTGCGCATCATCGCTTATGACCCCTACATCAGCCCGGATGTAATCCGCCAAAAGCAGGCCGAGCCGGTCACTCTGGAGGAACTCTTTGCCCGGTCGGATTTTCTGAGTGTACATTCACCGGCGACTCCGGAAACGCAAGGCCTGGTCAATCTTGAGCGATTGCGCTTGATGAAACCCACCGCCTTCTTAATAAATGCCGCCCGGGGCGCTATTGTTGACCAGGAAGCGCTTCTCACAGCCTTGGAGCAAAATTGGATTGCCGGAGCGGCCTTGGATGTCTTTGTGCCGGAACGGCTGCCGGCGAGCCATCCGTTGCTGGCTTTGCCCAACTTAATTGCTACTCCCCACGTGGCATTTTACTCAGAAGAATCGGTTTTGGAATTGGAAATAAAAGCGGCGGAGAACGTGGCTGCCGTTCTTTCCGGCCAGCGTCCGGCGGCTATTGTGAATCCGGAAGTCCTGAAGTTGCCGCGTTGGGCACATTTACAATAACACTATACCTGTTATAATTCAATCTACACACTATGAGGAAAAAATGAAATCACTTTTGAAAGCTGACGGCAAGGCGCTTGTTGTGGCAATGGACCATGCCCGCACCAACGGAGTCATCAAAGGGCTGGAAGATCCGGGCGCCGTAATTGATATGGCGGTGGAAGCCGGCGCCGACGCGGTGATGACCACGTTTGGCGTCGTCAAACGGTATCGTGACAACTTGATCGGCCGCATTCCCACGATCATGCGGCTGGATGGGGGGCCTAGCATATTCCGGGAAGATTGGCTGGCCTATACCGAATGGAGCCTGCTGCATTCGGTGGAAGACGCCCTGCTGCTTGGGGCCGACGCGGTGGTTGTGATGTGTTTTCCGGGAATTCCGGTGGAATTGGAAACTTACAAAATTGTGGCGAAAGTAGCCGGCGAGTGTATGCGAGCCAACCTGCCCTTGCTGGTCGAAGCATTACCCTGCCTCAGCCCACGGATACCGGATCCTAAGGCTCCCGAAGCCATGGCCTCAGCCGGGCGCCTGGCCTTCGAACATGGCGCCGACTTAATCAAAAGCTACTACACCGGCTCCATTGACGGTTTCCGCCACGTAGTACGCAACATCCCGGTACCGGTACTGGTCGCCGGTGGGCCTAAGATGGATACCGTGACCGAGACCTTACAACTGGTGCATGATAGTATGCAAGGGGGCGCAGCCGGACTGGTTTTTGGACGCAATATCTGGCAGAGCAACAACCCCCGGGGGATGATACACGCTTTGCAGTCTTTGATTCATGTAAGCGTTCTGACGCCAGGTTCGGTACGCGACGCCCTTAACATTTTAGGGTAAATAGCAAAGGCCGGGGTTATGGTAGATGGTGAAGAGATTCAGATGAACGGCGACCGGCTCCAGGCCCATGGCGGTCCTTTATTGGCCGGGGTAGATGTCGGTACAACGACCATAAAAGCCGTTATATACAACCTGCAGGGGCAAGCGGTGGCCCAATCCAGGGTCCGCACCCGCACCTATTATCCCCAGCCAAGCTGGGCCTATTACGAGCCAGAGGAGCTATGGCAACAAGTGGCGACGGTGCTGCGGGAAGCGGTAGCTCAGATAGCGGATAGCCACCGGATCGTGAGCGTGGCGATCGCATCCATGGCCGAAGCTGCCGTGCCTTTGGATGATCAGAATCGACCTACCTACCACGCGATCGCCTGGTTTGATCAACGCCCTCAAGCCCAGGCCCAATGGCTTAACCAGACCATTGGTAGAGATCGGATTTTCGAGATTACCGGCTTGCCCCTACAACCTATCTTTGGCCTATGCAAGCTGCTGTGGCTGAAGGAAACCCATCCTGAAGCCTACGCCCGGACAGCCAGGTGGCTCAATCTGGCGGATTATATCGCTTTTCGCCTCTGTGGCGTAGCTGCGACAGACTACTCTCTGGGCACACGCACCATGGCGATGAATTTGCACGATCTAAAATGGTCAGAGGAGCTATTAGGCCAGGCCGGTATCTCCGTCAGTATTTTTCCGCCCCTGGCGCCAAGCGGCACGCTACTCGGACATGTCACCGCAGATGGCGCGCGGGATACCGGCTTATCTTCCGCCACCCAGGTTTCGGCCGGGGGGCATGACCATATTTGCGGCGCCCTGGCAGTAGGTGTGACTCAACCCGGCATCTTGCTTAACTCCCTGGGAACCGCCGAGGCCGTCTTTCTACCGCTTGACCGCCCCTTGACCGATCCCCAGGTGGGCCGCCAGAGCTATGCTCAGGGAGCGCATGTCGTACCGGACCATTATTATATTTTAGGCGGCCTCCATACATCTGGCGCCAGCATAGAGTGGATGAGAGAGATATTGGGAAAGGATATTGAATACCAGACGCTCATCGCCGAAGCAGCGGAAGTTCCCCCAGGCAGCCTGGGAACATTCTTCTTGCCCTACCTGCGCATGGGCAACCCACCCCACGAGGATCCATGGGCCAGAGGGGCCTTTATCGGTCTCAACACGGATGTTAAACGAGGAGCACTTTTCCGGGCCGTACTGGAAGGTCTTGCGATGGGTTCACGGGATACCATGGAACCGTTATTCCAATATTCCGGCGTGGCGCCGCTACAAACCATTTATGCCGTTGGAGGCGGAACCCGCAATGAACTGCTGATGCAGATCAAAGCGGCTGTGCTCAACAAACAGATTACCATTCCGGCTGTCGAGGAGGCCACCGCTTTGGGCGCAGCACTATTGGGTGGGCTGGGGGCCGGCATTTATCCAACTGTATCCGCTGCGCTGGCTGGATTACAGTATACCCAGCGGGTAATAGAACCTGATCCCACCCTGGTGGACCTCTACGAGACCTGTTTCCGCCAGGTATTCCAAAAGATTCACCCTACTTTGAGGTCATTACATCACACAATTCACGATCTATAGCTGAGTACTCAGCTGAGTATACTCAGCCGGAGCTGTACTCAGCCGGAGCTGTATTCAGCCAGCAACGATTGCATAAACAGACTGAAACTCGTCGGATAAACGCTTAAGCAAAGGACCTTTCAATCCCCCATTGGAGTCAATTCGCTGGAATTTGCACAGGGGAGGTAAAAATGAACCCTATCAGTATCGCCACTCAAGTCACTAATGCCCTGCAGGCAGGCAACGGCATCCTACACCTGGCTCCCACCTGGGTGCCACGGGCCTTTATGATTCCGGGCCGGCGCATGCGCCTGGCCGAAGAGGATTTATATATCTTGGGGGCTCAACGGGGCGGTATTGACGAGCGCTGGTTTTCCTCAACTATCAAAGCCGATAATGGCCCCGGCACCCCTGCGGATGAAGGATTGAGCTATGTTACCGGGCCGGGCGACGAACGCTTTCTACTGGCGGAAGCCATAGATAGCATGGGCGACCACATCATCGGCCAGAAGCTTATGGCGGACTGGGGCCGCTGGCCGGTTTTTTGCAAGTATTTCGACAACATGGGGCCGATTCCCCATCACCTGCACCAGCGCACGGAACACGCCAGGCTGGTAGGCCGGGAGCACAAGGCCGAGGCCTATTACTTTCCCCCCCAATTTAACCCGGTGAGCAACAATTTTCCCTATACGTTTTTTGGCCTGGAACCGGGCACCACCAAGAGTGACATTTACCGCAGTTTGGAACGTTGGCATGACGGCGATAACGGCATCCTGGAATATTCCAAAGCGTACCGGTTGAAACTCGGCACAGGCTGGCTGATTCCCCCCGGCATTCTGCACGCCCCGGGTTCTCTCTGCACCTACGAGGTGCAGTGGGGCTCTGACGTATACGCCATCTACCAGTCCATGGTCGAAGGCCGGGCGATCTCCTGGAATGCCCTGGTCAAAGATGTGCCGGAAGATAAAATACACGACCTGGATTTCATCGTCAGCCTGATTGATTGGGAAGCGAATATGACCTCCACTTTCAAACAGGATCACTACCTGGAGCCGCGAGCTATCGGCGAGACCGCCACTGCAGGATACATGCTGAACAGTGTTCAGCCGGATAAATGGATTATATACGGCCACATCCTGGGAGAGGACCTCTTCTCGGCTAAAGAGCTGACGGTTCAGCCGGGGGTCAGGATGGTGGTGAAAGACAGTGGTCCCGCCGGTTTGATCGTCATCCAGGGAAGGGGGAAATTGGGCAGCTTTGAGGCGGAAGCCCCCCTCTATATTCGCTATGGCGCGCAAACCTGGGATGAATATTTTGTGAGTGCAGAGACCGCCCGCTCCGGCTACACGGTGGAGAATACCGGGCACGAGCCTTTCGTCATTTTACGGTACTTCGGACCTGGAGCACAGGAGATCTAAACATGGCTACACTCTTTGGGAAAGAATATACACGAACTCAAATCCTCCAAGCAGTAGGCGAGATTGAGCAGTTTGCCGGGGTGCGGATCGGGGAATTGGGCGATGGCTTTGAACGTGGCGTCCGCATCGCTGACTTCCGCACCGGGTCGGGCTTCGACTTTACCGTGTTAATCGACCGGGGCATGGACATCGGCGGGGCCAGTTTTGGCGGCGCATCTCTGGCCTGGCGCTCCTCCACCACTGCCGTGGCGCCTGCCTTCTACGAACCGGAAGGCACCGGCTGGTTGCGCGGTTTTCACGGCGGCCTGGTAGTCACCTGTGGCTTGACCCAGGCCGGGGCAGCGTGTGAAGATGAAGGCCAATCCTTGGGGATTCACGGGAGGGCTTCTTATATTCCGGCTGCGCATTTCGCGTATGGCGGCGACTGGCAAGGGGACGCCTACGAAATGTGGGCCAGTGGACAGGTGCGCGAAGCCGTAGTTTTCGGGGAGAATATGGTGTTGCAGCGCCGCATATCCGCCCGTTTGGGAGAATCCCGCCTATTCCTGGAGGATACTGTTACTAACCAGGGTTACCAATCCACCCCCTTGATGCTGCTATACCACGCCAACTTTGGTTTCCCCCTGATTGGCGATCAAACCGTCCTGCTTTCCGCCGCTGCCGAGGTGCAGCCGCGGGATGCTGCCGCCGCAGCGGGCATCGACCAGTACAACCGTTTTCAATCCCCGACCCCAGGTTACCAGGAACAAGTCTTTGTGCACCGTCTGAAAGCTGATGCGGCAGGGTATGCCCAGGTGGCACTGGCCAATAAGCAATTCCGAGGAGGGCAGGGCCTCGGCGCGTACCTGCGTTTTCGGCTGGATGAGCTGCCTTACCTGGTCCAGTGGAAGATGATGGGCCAGGCGAATTATGTCTGTGGGTTAGAACCGTCAACCAACCTGGTATGGGGCCGGGCCAGGGAACGCGCCGAAGGGCGATTACAGATGTTGGAGCCAGGTGAGACGCGCCACTTCAAACTTGAGATTGGGGCGCTTACCTCACAAAAAGAGATTGAAGCTTTTGAAGCCGGCCTACCTGAATAGTTGGAATGTTAAAAGGTTGGAAGGTTGGTTTTCTGTGCCTAACCTGCAACCTTGTAACCTGTTCCGTTAACCTGAAAACCATTTTTAGGAGAACAATCATGGACTTAGCCGAACGCGCCGAACAGTTTAACACTATGATCGTGCAAGATGCCCTGGATGAATACGGTCTCATCCGCCACGCTTTAACGTTTCCGGATCGCCGCCCGATTTCCTATGAAATGCTGGAGACAGCCCGCCAGGACAAGGAGCGGCGCAAAGCTGAAGGCAAAAAATGGCACCCGCTGGCCGGCACACCGGCCTACCATATGTACGAGGATGCCAATTATGTAGGCAACCGCTACCTGATCGCTGAAGTCTGGCGCTGGCTGGCGACCCATGATCCGGCAGCCCGCCATGATGCCGATCTGGCCTACCGCGCTTCAATCTGGCCGGCCGAAGAAGGGGCTGCGAAACGGGAGCCGGGCTACTGGCCCAAACCCTATGGCGCGCTGAGAGGGGAAAATGCGGTCGATAAGAACTACACCGAAACCAGCGTTGACCAGGCTTACTCTCCCGTAATCGCCTTATGGCGCTATTACCAGCATATAGCAGACGAGCCGGCCAAACAGAAAATCGGCAAGCTGCTACAAGATCACGGTCACTGGTGGATCAACCATGACTATAAGTATGATTACCTGGGTGAGGTGTGGGAAGCCATCGGCGCGCGCATGTCCCCCAGCAGCTTAAAGATTCCGATTGGCATGCACATCGCCTACCAAATCACTGGCGACACGTTGTTGAAGGATGAGTGCCTCAGACTGGTACGCCGGGCCGTCAAAGAGGGGGCGCTGCGTATGCACCGGGGACCGCGGGGCGAGATCAAAGAACTCTACCACTGGGCGGAGATTTATGACTATTTCATGCGGGAAACGGAATTGCAGGACGAGGCGGATTGGGAGCGCCTGATCAAGGAGTGCTGGACCGCCGCCAAGAGCACCATTCAGGAAGACGGCTTGTGCATCGGCATGGGCGACTTCAAAGAAGATGGCACCATAGAGAAATATGAGCCCGGTCCCATCGATGATGTACACCACGGTTATTGGAAAACCGACGCCCGCCATCCCGGTTCAACCACCCAAATAGCCGGCCTGGCAATGTTGATCCAGGAGCTGGGCTACGACGCCGGAGCCGGAGCCGTGGGCAAGATGTTACTGGAAAATATTACCGCAGCGTATACCGACGGCTCTGTGTATACTACTCCGGCCCAGAGAGCACCCTGGTTCCGCGACAATCCACCGGCCCAGCTCTTTGCCACTCGCGTAGTAGCCTTCTGGTTGGACGGCTACTGGCGCGGGAAGCTATTGGGCATCTATTAGACTCTACCGAAATCCTAAGCTGAGTACTCTCAAAGCTGAGGACCCTCAGCAAATATCTCACGAAAAATCTGAAAGGACATTTTTAATCATGATCATTCGCAACGGCGGCCCCAATCTTAGCCTCAAAGAGGTAGTGCTTTTCCCTTTTGACGATTACAGTATTCCTTTCCAAAACGGTATTCAAATGACATTGGTAGGCCATAGCACCCCCTGTGGCAGGACCAAGGTAGTAATCAAAACGGGGCAAGGAGATGCACCGGATAGTCTGCGGGTCGTTTATTACGGTTCGGTCCACAAAGTCGGCGATGAGCTGTGGTTGTGGTACCTGGGCCAGGGTCAGGAAGATCAATGGCGCGAGCTGGTGTGCCTGGCTAAAAGCACAGATGGCTACAACTGGGAAAAACCCAACTTGGGATTGGTGGAGTACCACGGCAGCAAAGACAATAACCTGGTAGATCTCATGGACGGCCAGGTGCATGTGCAAGCCTGCGTGATCTTCTATGACCCGGATGATGCTGAACCCCAGCGCCGCTTTAAGATGATCTATGAGTCTAACAAGGTAACTACTCAGCCACCGGATATAGACTGATGAAAGGTCTAACATACTACATATTGTGGTTTTTAAGTCTGAATCGGGCATTTGTAGCCCGTTCAAAAATGCTATTTTGAGGTCCAATCGTCACCTTATGTAAATCTAAACACTACAT
>SHYO01000085.1 GCA_009692745.1 Chloroflexota bacterium | reverse complement strand
ATACTGTCCATGGGAAGCTCCTTTGGTATGGAATTGCGTTCACACCTATATCATGCCAAATTAGCTTCCTTTTGTCTATTCCTTAAGTTGATGCGTATGGGGCGGCCCTATGTGGCCGCCCTGCCCTATGTGGCCGCCCTGTTTCCGGAAATGTGAACAGTTACCGCTTAAGGGCCTGCTTGCCCAAATTGGGGAAACAGGCGATAATCTTGCTACCACCAGCCGCCAGGGAAAAAATTCGCAGGAGAGAAGAGGACATGAATCCTAAACGGATCGCTGAGCTGCTCTTGTTATTCAACGAACAGCTACCCATTGCCCAAACATTCGGCATGATATTAACTTTCACGGAAGATAAGAACGCCATTATTGATCTACCATACAATCCTAAACTGAATCATAGCCTGGGGACAATTCATGGAGGTGTCTATGCCACAATGCTTGAAAGTGCTGGCTGGTTCACCTCCGCCGCATCCCACAACATCTCTTGTTGGGTAGCCACCTCGGAAATCTCCCTCCATCTGCTGGAACATACCAGTCAAACCTCCCTGCATGCCGTTGGCAGGCTGATCAAAAGTGGCAAACGGCAGGATATTGTCGAAATGCGCCTCTTCGACGAAACTAACAATCTCGTGGCACAGGCTACCGGCACTTTTATCATCCTCCCCAACGTTCCCATGCCTGAAATTCCTGGGAAGGGGGCCTAATGCCGGGCGCCATGCAAACAAACGAGGTCCTGGCCCGCCTCAAAGCCCTGGCCAACCCCGAAAATGTGGCAGGCATGGCCCGCTTCGGGATTAATCCCCAGAACACCTATGGCATATCCATTCCCAACCTGCGCGCCATTGCCAGGGAAGCCGACAAGGACCATACCCTGGCTCTGGAGCTGTGGCAAACCGGCATCCACGAAGCCCGCCTGCTGGCCTGTATGGTCGACAGTCCCAAGGCCGTCACCCTATCGCAGATGGAAGATTGGGTGCAAACGTTCGATTCCTGGGATGTCTGCGACCAATGCTGTGGTATACTATTCGATAAAACTCCCTGGGCGTACGAAAAAGCCGTCACCTGGAGCGCCAGGGAAGAGGAATTCGTCAAGCGGGCCGGCTTTGTGCTCATGACCCAACTGGCCGTGCATGATAAGAAAGCGCCGGATGAAAAATTCTTGCCCTTCCTGCCCATCATCTACCGGGAGGCCACTGACGAGCGCAACTTCGTCAAAAAAGCAGTCAACTGGGCGCTGCGCCAGATCGGCAAGCGCAACGCCCGCCTGAACCAGGCAGCTATCGCCGCCGCCAAAGAAATCCAAACCATCGACGCCAAAAGCGCCCGCTGGATTGCCACCGATGCGCTGCGCGAGCTAACCAGTGAAGCCGTCCAAAGAAAGATCGGGAAGAGTTAAAATTTTATGACCTCAACCGAGCGCCAACTTCAACTTGAGTTTCATTTCTCTAATACTATTGAAGTTGATGAGGCCCCGAGCCGTGCCGAAGGCGTTGCCATTGATACGCGATTTCCCACGGAGGAAGCAAATCTATTAGCGGAACGGGAAACTTTTAATAAGCATTTATTTAGACCCAATACTTATTTACACAAGTGGTGGGCCAGACGCTCAGGTACGACCTTTAGATATATTTTAAAGCAGCTAAGTGACACCTCTTCTGGCCATGATTATTACGCCATAGGCGGGCTCCAGGGCAAGATTATTCTTGATCCTATGATAGGGGGCGGTACGACCATACATGAGGCCATCCGCTTAGGCGCCAGTGTGATTGGCTATGACATTGATCCTATCCCAGTACTTCAGGCTAAAGCAACCCTGACTTATATCCCATTAAAAGAAAAAACTGCGATTTTTAAGAAATTTTTTGAGCGTTTGGAGAAAATTCTCAATCCCTTTTTTACAACTACTTGCCCGCGCTGTAACTCGAATGCTGAAACACAGTTTATCCTCTATGGGCTTCGGAAAAAGTGCCAGTGTGGCGAGGCCTTGTTTGTAGATTCGCTCCAATTGCGAGAAGAGCCAGATGGATCCGGGATTGAACTATGTCCTTACACCGGCCTTCCCTACCAAGGCACGCCTCCGGTAGTTGCGGATCAGGCCAGGCGCCTGATTTACGATAAAAATATCAGGAAATGTCCCACCTGCGGCGAAGTTTTCCAAGAGCTGCGGGATGAGCTTTATGTTAATCGGTATGCACCGTTGGTGATCGTAGGCCATTGCACGCAGCATAAGCAATTTTTCAAGAAGCCGTCTGAAGCCGATATACAGCATATTGAGCAAGCGAGGATTTATAGCGCTGCCAACATCTGCCTTCCCAAAAACGATTTGACCGTATCTGGTGGGCCAAAATCCGATGACCTTTTGCATAAAGGAATTTCGAATTACGCCGATCTTTTCACCCATCGGCAGTTGATTTACCTCGCGGCATCCAAGGATATATTAGATACCTTTGAGGAAAAACATCAACGCTGGCTGGGGATGATAGTATCCACCTCGCTGGAATTTAATTGTCTTTTGTGCGGATATAAAGGAGCAGGCAAGCGCCGCCCTGGAGCAATTCGCCACGTTTTCTCCCACCACGCTTATTCTTTCCCCTACACTGCTCTTGAAAATAACCCTGTTTTTAGCGGCAACACATCTGGTACTATCGGATTACTTTTCCGTGATCGTATCCGGGCGGCCTCACTCTGGGCAGAAAAACCTGTCGAACGTAAACATGTTCATGGCACTTGGACAAAGGTTTCCCTGACTGGAGAACATGACTGGGGGATTCAAACCCAATCATTCGATGAAATCCAGACACAGGCACCCACTTTCCTGGTTATGCAACAAGACTCTTCTCATTTACCGCTGCCTGCAGCATCCGTTGATCATGTTGTCACAGATCCGCCTTACTATGATAGTGTCCAATATAGCGACCTGGCCCAGTTTTTTCGCGTTTGGTTGCGCTGGTTTTTGCCTGGCGAAGGCAATTGGGATTATTCCGTAGCAAACAGTGCTGTAGCTGAAACCACACAAAACGGCGCCAAGTATCAACAGATTCTCGCTGCCATTTGGAGTGAATGTCATCGGGTGCTCAAAAAACCGTCTGGGCGCCTCATTTTTACCTTTCACCATTGGCGCCCTGAAGCATGGGGACATCTTACGCTGTCCCTAAAAAAGGCTAAGTTTCGCCTTGTCACGTCCTATACCATTCAGTCAGAGAATCCGATTTCCGTTCACATCCGGCAATTGCAAGCCTTAAAACACGATTCCATTCTTGTTTTAGCTCCCTCTGAATCTCTTTCGGCGGATAACCGATTTTGCCTCCCTGAAATGAAAAGCACCCAGGACAGCTTCATGTTTTGCAATCTATGTGCCACAATTCTTGGCTATTGTCTTGATTCTGACCTCAGCGAGCACGAAATTATCGAGTTTTGGCACAAATCCCTTGGAACGGAATCGTGAGCAAATATCCATCGGAAGTGAAACCACTTGCATCTATGAACCCAAATTGGCTAACATGGTCTCAAAAGTTACAATCGCTCGCCCAAAACGGCCTGGCCTATACCACCAATTCCTTCGATATTGAGCGTTACCACGCCATCCGGGAAATCGCCAGTGAAATCATGGCTGCCTACACCGGGGTAGCACCTGAACAAATCCGGGACTTGTTCGCCGCCGAAATCGGCCACGCTACCCCCAAGGTAGATGTGCGCGGCGCCGTTTTCCAAGGGGATGCCATTCTGCTCGTGCGGGAAAGGTCCGATGGCCGCTGGACTTTACCGGGAGGCTGGGCCGATACAAACGAATCCCCCGCGGAGTCCGTTGTACGGGAGATATTCGAAGAATCCGGCTATCGCACCCAGGCTACGCGCCTGCTGGCGGCCTATGATCGGAGCAAGCACGGCCATCCTCCCCATGCTTTCACCATCTACAAGCTCTTTTTCCAATGTGAATTGGTATCAGGCGAGGCAGCCCTAAGCATAGAAACCGATGGGGTCGATTTCTTCCCCGAAGACCGCATCCCGGATCTCTCGCTGGGACGGGTTACTGCGACACAGGTCGCGCGGTTTTTCGCCATGTACCGCCACCCGGAATGGCCGGCGGATTTCGATTAGGAGAATTCAACAGATTTGCCGTGTTCAGGGGCGGCAGATAGGAGGTACTATCGTGGCAGGAAATTCCAAATCCGTTTTACTGGAAGCCGAAGTGATTATCGTCGGGTCGGGACCCGGCGGCGCCACCGTAGCCCGCGAATTGGCTCGTCGCGGCAAGCGCGTACTGCTGCTAGAGCGGGGCATCGACCATCGCCCACGCCCCTACTATGGTACCTACCTGGGGGCGCTGCTCTATGCCGACCGCATGAGCCTGCTGTTCACGGTCGAAGGGCTGAATATCATCCGCCCCATCATGCTCGGCGGCGCCACCAGTATGTATTGTGGCTGCGCCGCGCCGCCGCCTCCCTGGCTGAAGGACAAATACGGTATCAATATCGAGGCTGAGGTGACTGAAACCATGACAGAGCTGGACATCGCGCCCCTGCCAGCGCATCTGCGCGGCCCCGCCTCTACCCGCATCGCCCAGGCGGCTCAGGGATTGGGTTATGACTGGCAACCGCAGCTAAAATTCATGTGGCCCGGGCGCAGCCGCGCTTTCGATTGCGGCGCCAAGTGCATGTTAGGCTGTCGCTGCGGCGCCAAGTGGAACGCGGCCGAATATGTCTACGAAGCCGTAGCTGCCGGAGCAGATTTACGCACCAGCGCCCGCGTCGACCGGGTTCTAATAGAGCGCGGCCGGGTCACGGGGGTATCAGGCACCCTGGACGCAGGCTCCCAAACCTTCAACGCCGAGGCGGAAACCGTCATTCTGGCCGCCGGTGGCATCGGCACCCCCCGCATCCTACAAACCTCGGGGTTGCGCCAGGCCGGCTATGGCATGACGATGGACACCACGGCGATGGTGTATGGCTTCGTCAAAGAACAAGGGACTGGTAATGAACCCCCCATGACCTGGGCCTGGGAGGACCCGGAGGCCGGCTATCTGTTAAGCACCCTGGTTGATCCCTGGCTCAACTATCCTATCATCACAGCACGCAAAGGCTGGCGCTATCCACTGACCTGGCCGCGTTGGAATAATATCCTGGGCGTGATGATCAAGCTCAAAGATGAGATCTCCGGCGGGGTCTTCCCCAATGGCAAAATCAGCAAGCCTTTGACCGGGGCGGACCGACAACGCCTGGACCAGGCGCATCAACTGAGCAAACAGATTTTGGTCGCCGCGGGCGCCGATCCTGCCTCCATCTTCATGACGCCGCTGCGGGGCACCCATCCCAGCGGAACGGTCCGTATTGGCGAAATGCTGGATCAGGACTTACAGACGGAAGTTAGCGGCTTATATGTCTGCGATGCCAGCACCTTTCCCGAAGCCCTGGCACGACCTACGGTCCTGACCATCATCGGTCTGGGCAAAAGGCTGGCAAAACACCTGGCTTCTCCCGTAACACAAGTCTCTATGGGAACCATACTACCCTAGGTGAGCGCCACAGGTGTTGCCATGCTATCGCAGCGATTAGATGCCTATCCGCGTCTTCCCCTGGGGGATTTTCCTACCCCCTTGCAGCCGTTACCCCGGCTCAGTGACTGGATGGGCCGTCCCATCTACATTAAACGTGACGATCTCCCCGGTCCTACGATGGGTGGCAACAAAGTGCGCAAGCTGGAGTACCTCATGGCGGAGGCCCTCTCCCTGGGAGCCCGCAAAGTTGTCACTTTCGGCGGATTGCAATCCAACCATGCCCGTCTGACCGCCGCCGCCGCCGTTCAATGCGGCATAGAACCTCACCTATTCTACTTTGAACGCCGCCCCCGGCAGCTCAGCGGGAATCTGGTGATCAATGAGCTGCTAGGCGCTAAAATGCACTTCATCCCTTTTGGTGGCGGGGGGAACGCCTCTATGACCCTCGAAAAGAGCATCCGGCTGGTGCGCCTGGTAGCCCGCATCGTCACTGGTCCCCATTACTTTATTCCCGTCGGAGGGCATTCCTGGCTAGGCTGCCTGGGCTATGTGCGGGCCGCCCTGGAGATCGATGCCCAGGCGCGAGAGATGGGGTTGGAACGGGCCTGGGTGGTCCTGGCCGCCGGCACGGGAGGCACCCTCGCCGGGCTGATGGCGGGATTTGCTCTTTTAAATTCCCCCCTACAACTGTTGGCCCTGGATGTGGGCAAACTTTGGCTGGCCTTCCCGGCGTCTATCGCCCGACTGGCCGGCGAAATCTGCGCCCAACTGGGTACACCCCGCACCTTTTCGGCACAAAACGTGCCCCTCATCGAGGGAATCTATACCGGGAAGCGGTATGGTGTGCCATCTCCCGCGGGTATGGCCGCCGTCAAATTATTGGCCCGCACCGAAGGCATCTTGCTTGATCCTATCTATACTGCCAAGGCCTGCGCGGGCATGTTGGATCTCATCAAACGCGGCAGATTGGGAGGCCAGGAACCGGTCATCTTTGTCCACACCGGCGGTCTCCCCGGCCTGTTCGCTTTCCCGACAGGCTTTGTGCCATGAAGACCGATCATAAAGAGTAACCCTTATGTCCCCACCGCAACCAAGCTCCGCCGTTGATTACGCCGTCCTCTTGAATATCCTTTCCCGCCCACGCCCCAATGGTAGTGCAGCCGAGAGCGAAACGGCGCAGGCGCTGCAAACATGGCTGAAACAACGCGGTATCCCTTTCCGCTGCCAATTCTTTCGCTGCTACCCTTACCAAAATGAAGCCGTTGGTATGTGGCTCATCGCCTCCCGCACCCTGCTGGTACTGGCGGTATTCCTCCACTGGGGCTGGGTTTCCGCCGTGATTGCCCTGGTAGGCTTGTTAGGCGGTTTACTGGATATCGGCTTTGGCATCCCTCTCATTAGCTGGCCTGGCGCGAGGTACAGCCCCAATATCCTGGTCGAGTTTGAGCCTGCTCATACCGAACAAGAACTGATCCTGGCGGCCCATTATGACAGCAAAACCGAGCTGCTAGACCACGCCCGGCGCGCCATCTTTACCCGGAACCTGCGCCTGGGGATATGGTTGACGGTAGCCATGGGATGCCTGGGAATCGCATACCCATGGCTCACAAGTGTGCTATCCGCCCCTGTTACCACCGCCATAGCGGTGATAGTGGCGTTACCCGTGCTCTTTCTGGCATGGGGCCTCGGTTTACATCTGGCGCTGGGTCGCCTGGTAGCTCCCAGCCAGGGGGCGATCGATAACGGTGCGTCCTGTGCTATCCTGCTGGGATTAGCCCAGGATCTCCACCAAAAGAAGGTGCTGCTGGATCATACCCGCGTCACAATTGCTCTTTTTACCGGGGAAGAGGTAAACATGCAAGGTTCGCGCGCCTATCTTGCCTCTCGCCTGCGCCCGAGCCCACCGGCCTGGCCCCTGGCGGTCGTTAACCTGGAGCTCATGGCACAGGATGGTGCATATGTGCTGTGGCAACGGGACGGCAGTGTTTTCCGGCAGATCCCCACCGATGCCAGGTTGAATGCCGAAATCGCCACGGTCCTTATTCAGGAAACCGGCGCCTCACCCCAATCAGCTACACTGATCAACAGCGACGCCTATTCCTTTTTATCCGCCGGGTGGCCGGCCAGTGTCCTGGGCACGTTCGACACCCGGCTGGCTGATGGCGGACTCCACCGGCCCGCCGATAATCTCGACCGCGTCAAAACCGCCCGCCTCCCAGAAGGCGTTCATCTTCTATCCTGCCTGGTTCGCCAACACGATTTGCCACCACACCTACCCCCTGCTATAGGCGATTTTGACAATAATTAACAAATCTAGTATGCTCTTGCCCATTCCGAACACCCTGGAGGCCCCTCTGGACAACTGCATCCCTGTTATCAAACAGCTTTCGCAGAAATGGTTGACTTATTTGTTGGTTTTTCTGATATCGATTCTGTTGGTATTAGGAGGCTGGATTACTAAAGGACACTTATATACGCCGACAGTTATCTACTCGGCCCCCCTTACGGAGGAGGTCCTTCAGCAACCGGCTAATCCGACCTATACCCAGAACCTCGATATCATCAATCCTGTAGCCAAAGATCAAGTTACTGAAGAAGTTGGCGTCAACTATTTCGCTGCTATTTCGTCAGACGAGGCCAAACTTTCCGCACAGGATTTGGAATTGGTGAGGGACTCTCAAGCCGCGGTGATCAATTCGCCTGCGCGGCAACCGGCGGACAACCAAAGGAGCCAGGCAGAAGCCCCCCGCCCTCGCTCGCTGCTTAATCCGGCCCAGGTCTCCTCCAATCAGTCTGCGCCTGCTGTTGCAACCACTCCAGCCGCTGTAGCGGATACCAGCCTAGGCAGTAAGGCATCTTACCCGGCTTCCCGATCTCCCGCTGCCGCGCCACCAGCCTCCTCCGCTCCGGCGGCCAACTCTTCGGCAAGACGCCTCCGCACGCCCATCCTGATGTATCACTACATCAGTACCCCGCCTGCTGACGCCGACGTGCTCCGTCAAGACCTGTCAGTCTCGCCGGAGAATTTCAAAGCCCAACTGGAGTATTTGCGCAGCACCGGATATCATAGCGTTACCTTGGAAGAGTTCGCGCTAGCTTTGAAGGAGGGTGGGCCATTACCCGACAAGCCCATTGTGCTGACCTTCGATGATGGCTACCAGGATCACTATACAAACGCTTATCCTATACTGCACCAATATGGTTTTCGCGCCACCTTTTTCATCATTACGGATTTTGTCGACCAGCAAAGATCCGCTTACGTCACCTGGGACCAACTTAAAGAAATGTCCCAAGGCGGGATGGAAATTGCAGCCCACACTCGAGATCATACTGACTTACGCAATCGCACCTCAGATTTTCTGGTTTTCCAGTTACTAGGCCCCTGGGAGCAGATCAAATCCCACGTTGGGAAAGCCCCCCGTACCTTTGCCTATCCGGGCGGTTTTTACGATAAAAAGACCCTGGATATTATCGCCACCACCCCATACCTGGTGTCAGTTACCACTAAACAAGGGGTTGACCATAGCAGCGATCGCATGTTCGAGTTGAACCGGGTGCGCGTCCGGGGAAGCATGACGGCTCAGGGCCTGGCAGGGGCTATTGCCTACTTTGCAAAATAAAAAAAGGCGAGCCATGTTACGGGCTCGCCTTGTGCGATTAAGATTTAACTAGAATTGGGAAAGTGCATCCTCGCGCAATTCCTCGTTTTCCCCTTGCCGTCCTTCAACCATTCTGAGGTAATTCTGGTGGAAGCGGGACATAATGTTCTCAAACGATTCACCTTGTTGCGCCACCAGCGCCTGGAAGAGGGCGAAAATGCTTGCTGCCATAGTTACAGGGGAGGGAATGGGTGTTACCGACTGCGAAGGGCACATCAACGCCAATTCCGCAGATTGGGCCACCGGGCAGGCTACCGTGCCGGAAAAACCAATGGTCCGCGCGCCCTGGTGCCGGGCAACTTCCAAACCGGTCGCCACATCATAATTGGAACGGGCAAAGCCCAATCCGACCACAACGTCAGTAGACTTCAAATTGCGCAACGCAAAGGAAAATTCCGGTGCCGTCTGCAACACAGCTTCCGCAGGAATACCCAGAATCCGCAGGTAACGCCCCAGCATCTGGGCCGGTTCCACCGCCATATCTTGAGCAAGGATCACCACACGCGTCGCCTGACCCAGGACCTTCAACATCTCGTTGATAGCATCCTGCGGTGTATGGGCAATAGCTTGGTCGAGATTTCGCCAGTCACCAGCCAAGGCCTGGACGTATGCCGGTTGGGCCTCACGGTATTCCGTACGCGGTTCGTACAGAGCCCGCAGATCCTCCTTGACTAATTCTTGAACATCGTTTATTAATTCTGGATAACCGGCATATCCCAGACGCTGAGCAAACCGGATCACCGTACCAGGATCTACACCCAACTGCCGGCCAAGTTCGGATACCGTCATGAAAGCAGCATCCGTGTATGACTTTAGCAAATAATCGGCAATTTTCTTTTGGCTTGCAGTTAAGCGCGGATAGTCTGCTTGAATTCGCTCCTGCAACTGGGACGTTTCTTGGTATTTTTTCGCCATTTTGCTCCTCTTATCTAGGCATGAGACCTAACTTATTAATGTTGCGGAAAACAGTGGAATGCAACAACAGAAGCTGTGTGCAGGGGTCTATAATACTATACTTATATCCTAAATAATACTACAACCTGTCTATTTTGTCAAGTACTTTTTCATCAACAATGTTCAATACCTGGAATATTGCAGCGATCCTTGGATGAATGGCAAATAATGAGGTGATTATGATATACGATGCCTTAACCGCCACTGCACTTAGGCAAAATCTTAACCGTAAATTGTCACACGGGCGGGTACAAAAGGTGACACAGATCAATGAATTATGTATTACATTGGAAATTTACGCCCAACAACAACGTCATAATCTGGTGATCTCGGCCGATCCACAGGTCGGAGGGGTTTATTTGACCGGCCAGGCACTGCGCCGTGGTATAGAAACCGAAACGCCGATGCTGCAACTGCTGCGCAAGTACCTGCGCGGCGCCTGGGTGGAAGAAATAACCCAACCTCCCTGGGAGCGCATCCTCCACCTCGTGTTTAGCAGCAGCGCGGGCGACACCCGTCTCATCGTAGAGCTCACCGGGCGGATGGCAAATCTCATCCTGGTAGACGCCACCAGTGTGATTATGGCAGCCGTGCGCCATATCACCAGCCAAATGACCAGCGCCCGCACCATCCTGCCACGCCTGCCATATGCCCCGCCACCGCCGCAACAGCGCCTGCCCCCGGATCAGGTTACCCCCCTGCTCCTCGAGCAGTTGCTGGCAGCCGTACCGGCCGGCACCCCTTTGTGGCGGGCGCTGCAGCAAGGCTTTGCCGGAATTAGTCCCCAAACCGGGCGCGAATGGGCCTTCCGCGCCCACGGCGCGGCGGATGTTCCCGCAGGGGAAATCAATGATACCGCACCGCTGATGGCCGCCTCCCAGCAGCTTTTTTTCCCTCTCCAGGACGAAAACTGGCACCCCAGTGTCTCTCCAGATCTTCCCCACGCCCGCGCTTGCGCCCCATATCTGCTCACCCACTTGGGCACATATGTACCCGTAGCTGACATGCTGGAGGCAGTCAATATTTGTGTGGCAGCCTTTAGCTCGCTTGATCCCTATGGCGAGCGGCGCAAGCGCTTAGGCGAGATCATCAACCAGGCCCGCGAGCGCCTGGAACGGCGCCGCCAGGCCCTGCAACGGCAACATATCGACCCGGCCGAGGTACAGCGCCTGCGCGAAGCCGGGGAGTGGATCCTGGCCTATAGCACCCAGATAAGCAGCGGGCAGCAAGAACTATTGGTCCCACTGGACCCCGATCCCCCGCTCCGTATCCCACTCGACCCGCAACAGACTCCTATAGCGAATGCCCAGGCCTATTTCTCCCGCTACGAAAAATCCAGGGATGCGGCCCAGGAAATCCCCCAGCGCCTGGCGGCGGTCAATCTCGAACTGGCCTACCTGGACCAGTTGGACTCAGACCTGGCCCTGGCCCAAAACCAGCCGGAATTGGAGGAAGTGCGGGCTGCCTTGGGGGAGAGAGGCATCATCCGCCACCGTCCCGGCAGCAAGCGGTCCAAATCTCCCCCTTCGCAACCGTTACGCCTTGTAACTCAGGCCGATTTAACCATTCTGATTGGCCGAAATAGCCGGCAAAACGAACAAGTCACTTTTGACCTGGCCCAACCAGATGATCTATGGCTGCACGCGCGGGGCGTGCCGGGGGCCCACGTTATCATCCGCGGTGAAGGCAAACCCATCCCCGAGCGTGTGATACAGCAGGCAGCCGCGCTGGCAGCCTACTATTCCCAGGCGCGCAATCAAACCCATGCGGCCGTAGATGTGACGGAGCGGCGTCACGTGCGCCGGATAAAAGGGGGTGGGCCGGGGATGGTCAGTTATCGTAATGAACGCACTATACATGTAACCCCTGCGGCCACGCTCGATTGACGAACATGGCAGCGTCAAGGTATAATCGGAACAGATAAGATTTGGTCAGATTCTAGTAGAAGGAGAAAATTTCATGGGTAAATTGATACGTTCCATAGCCAAACTAAGCTTCATGGCGGGGTTAGCCTACGGTGCATACCGGCTCTATAGCTGGATTCGTACCACTTTCTCGGAGGAAATAATGCCGGCTCCGGCCTTCGATGCGAGTAGCTCTACCAGCGAAGCGGTTGAAAGTTCCGATCCCTATACCATCGATGAGACCAAACTAGGGGGCGAAGTCAGCCAGGAGCTGCTGGATATCCTGGTCTGTCCGGAGGATAAAGGGCCGTTAAACCTGGTTGATGGCAAGTGGTTGGTGAATCCCCGCAATGGGAATCGTTATCCTATCGCAGAGGGTATTCCGGTAATGCTGATTGAGGTAGGGCGTAAGTACCGCGATCCGAGTCTGATCAACAAAGCTGCAGAGAGCGCGCCGGAGTAGTATCAACTAGAAAGGCGCCTAAACCAAACTTCACTAGAATCCAAAGGAGGCATGATGGCGAAACCCAAAGTTTATGTAACCCGTAAGATTCCCGAAACCGGCCTGGAGATATTGCGCGCCCAGTGCGATATCACCGTCTACCCGGAAGCGCTCCCGGTGCCCCGTGCGGAGCTCTTGCAGGAGATAAAGGATGTAGATGGTGTTCTCACGCTCCTGACAGAAAAAGTTGATGCTGAATTTCTGGATCACGCGCCGCGCGTTAAGGTAGTCAGCAACATGGCCGTGGGATTCGACAATATTGACGTCAAGGAATGCACCCGTCGTGGCATCCCCGTGGGCAATACGCCGGAGGTTTTGACGGATACCACGGCAGATATGGCGTTTACCTTACTTCTCAGCGCTGCGCGCCACGTAGGATCTGCATCTCGCTACGTCTTAGCCGGCAAGTGGAAGACCTGGGAGCCCTTGGGCTTTCTGGGATATGATATCCACGGCGCCACTCTAGGCATCATCGGCCTGGGCCGGATTGGCGCTGCCGTAGCGCGCCGCGCCAGGGGCTTCAATATGAACATTCTGTACTATGACGCCTTCCCCCGGCGCGATTTGGAACCCGAGTTGGGCTTGCGCCTGGTTAGCGTGGACGAGATCTTGGCACAGTCGGATTTTATCACCGTCCACACCCCTATGACCCCCGAGACCTACCATATGATCGGCGAAGCCCAATTACGCAAAATGAAGCCTAACGCTGTCATCGTCAATACGGCCCGTGGGGGAATCATCGACCCAAAAGCCCTTTACAAAGCCTTGAAAGAAGGCTGGATTGCGGCCGCCGGCCTGGACGTCACCGAGCCCGAGCCAATCCCTATGGACGACCCCTTGCTCACCCTGGATAACTGCTTGATTGTGCCTCACATCGCCAGCGCCTCATTTACGACGCGCAGCGAAATGTCTGCTATGGCCGCCAGAAACGTGCTGGCCGGGATTCATGGGGAGCGCTTGCCCACCTGCGTAAACCCAGAAGTATATCAAAAGTAGTAAAAATCTGAGGTTTACATGCCACAATCGGCCCTCTTTGCCCAAGTGCTGCGGCCCGATGGCCGGTTTGTTTCCGGCACCCTGAAATGGGAAGGAGAGCGGATTGTGGCCTTTGAGGCGGGAGCTGTCCCAGGATCAGGAGTTCAAAGTTTTCCCGATCATTGGCTGCTCCCCGGATTCATAGATCTGCAACTGAACGGCGGATATGGTCACGATTTCACCACCTATCCGGCCAGCGCCCGTGATGTAGCGGCCCGCCTGCCCGCCACCGGCGTCACTGCTTTTTTACCCACCATCATCACTTCGCCCTTTGAAACATACCCGGCGCGTCTGGCTACTCTGGCGCAGCAGATAAGCCGGCCTGGCGAGGCGCCGGGCGCCCAAATTTTGGGTGCCCAAATCTTGGGAATGCATCTGGAAGGTCCCTATCTCAGCCCCCACCGCCCGGGTGCGCATCAACCCGCCTGGCTACGCACCCCTGATGTTGAAGAAATCACCTCATGGGTAGCCCATCACCCGGTGCGGTTAGTCACCCTGGCGCCCGAGCTACCCGGTGCCCTGGAGGCTATCGCCTGGTTACAACAACAGGGTATCCTGGTCAGCGCCGGCCACTCCCTGGCTACTTACGATCAGACCCGGGCAGCTTTTGCTGCGGGGGTGGGTATGGGCACGCACCTCTATAATGCCATGCCTCCCTTGGGGCACCGTGAACCGGGGTTGGTGGGGTGCTTGCTAGACCATGAGATACCCGCCGGCATCATCCCCGATGGTATCCACGTCCACCCGGCGATGGTGCGCCTGGCCTACCGTCTAAAAGGTCCGCAGGGGCTGTTGATTGTCACCGATGGCATGGCGGCTCTCGGCATGCCTCCGGGCAAGTATGCCCTGGCGGGCAATGAGGTTACCGTTAACAACGATTCGGCCCGCCTGAAAGACGGCACACTGGCCGGTAGCATTATTACCATGGACGAGGCTATCCGGCGTATGCTCTCCATGACCGGCTGCAGCCTGGCCGAAGCTGCCTACATGGCAAGCACCTTACCCGCCGGCCTTCTCCGGTTAGGTCAAACCAAAGGGAAACTGGCGCCGGGGTATGACGCCGATTGGGTCCTGCTGGATACTGAGCTGCGTGTCGTCCAAACCATCGGGCGCGGCACGGCGCTATACTGCCGCTCTGCTCCCGCATAAACTAACTGGCCAGCCTATTCGTTGACAACTATATAACTGGTCGTAAGATCGACACTACTGCTTAATGTCGCGGTTACGGTACAGTATTTGGTCACCGACAGGTCGAGTGCCTGGGCTACGGCTTTTTCGGTGATATTCGACCCCTTCACCCGAAACTCCATATGAATCTTCTGAAAAGCCCAGGGTGCTTGAAGCGACTGGACGCCATTGACAATGATCTCAAGTCCGGTCATCTTCATCCGTTTTTTTCGCAGGATATTCACCAGGTCATAGGCTGTACACGAACCGACTGCCAGCAGTAGCAGATCCGACGGCTTAACGCCGATCCCACCGTCTCTGGCGTCCGGAGTGGAAATAACCAGGGAGTGCAGTGTACTGTCGATACCGATATAGCGTTGTTTTTCCACCCAATTGATGTGTATTTCGCTCACAAGAGGCTCCTATTACACTGAAATCCGCCTTATGATACCCTAGATTCCGGCGAATCGCAAGCGGATCGTATTCATTCATCTAAAATCTTACCCCAACAGTCAACACCCAACAGAGTTCCTGAACAGTCAACAGAGTTTCTCGACTCTACCAGCTTCCCGTATACAATCAGGTTTTCCCCAAGTTCAAGTTTTGACCAAATTAGTCCCAGCATACGACTTTATTACGACACTTTATGGTTATACTGGATCTATAACATATTCAATTTCTCGAATGTATTCGGAGGAGTGCATAAGAGATGGAAGATCTCCGAAAACAGGTCCAGTTTTTCAAAGCCCTCGCACACCCGGCCCGGTTAGAGATCTTAGAGATCCTGCGTGAGGGCGAGCAGTGCGTCTGCCACCTGGAGGCCATTTTAGGATATCGTCAGGCCTACATCTCGCAACAGCTCACTATGCTGCGCGAAGCCGGAATTGTGCAGGACCGGCGGGATGGCTGGAACATTTACTACCGGGTGGTAGAGCTACAAGTATTCGCTATCCTGGATACAGCCCGGCAGGCCTTGGGTAGCACATCAGGACCTTTCAGCCGTAAAGCACCCAGGAAGGTGGTCCGATCTCATTGCACCTGCCCGAAGTGTAACCCCTTGGACTTTCCAAGGGAAGTAAATCACTCGATAGATGTAATGACATAATGGAGAAAACGATGATGAACATTAAAATTCTTGGTTCAGGTTGTGCCAACTGCAAGCGGCTGGAGGCCACGGTCCGCAGAATTGTCGCCGCCGGGGCCATAGACGCGGAGATCGAGAAAGTCACGGAGTACAGTGAGATTATGAAATGGCCCATCCTCTCTACCCCTGGCCTGGCGATCAATGAGAAGCTGGTATCTACAGGGCGAATTCCCAAAGATGCCGAAATCGCAGGCTGGCTGAAAGGATAATGCCGTATGGACCGGCCCACCTTTTTATCGCTCTCCCCCAACCTGCGTTCGGACCTGCGAACCTATATCACCGTAGGGTTGATGGCGTGTCTCTGGCTGCTGGCCTATAGCATCATCCAGCCGCTGGCCGATTGGCTGGCCTATGGTGTCTTGGGATTGCCCCACGGCTCACGGCTAGGGGAAGCAGTAGCCTTCTTTCTCTATGATGTAACCAAGATCCTGTTATTGCTCTCCGGGATGATTTTCCTGATCTCGCTCTTACGCACCTTCTTCAGCCCGGATCGGACCCGCGCACTGCTGGGGGGAAAGCGGCAAGGCATCGGAAACATACTGGCAGCCATGTTGGGTATCGTCACCCCTTTCTGTTCCTGCTCGGCCGTGCCGCTCTTTATTGGGTTCGTGGAATCAGGCGTCCCGCTGGGTGTGACCTTCTCCTTCCTGATTGCGGCGCCCACCATCAATGAAGTGGCAGTGGTCATGCTGTTTGGGCTGTTTGGCTGGCAGGTGGCGGGGCTATATATAACCTCCGGCCTGATCATCGCCATCCTGGCGGGTATAACCATTGGCGCGCTGCACCTGGAGCGCTATGTGGAGGACTTTGTCTGGCAGTTACCCGGCGCCCAGGGGGAACTGAAGGAGACGCTCTCGCTGGCGGACCGGATAGCACGCGCCTGGGATGCGGTCAAAGAAATCGTGGGGAAGGTCTGGCCCTACGTAGTGGTGGGAATCGCCGTGGGGGCCGGCATTCACGGATATGTGCCGGAGAGCGCCCTGGCAGGCATCATGGGCCGGAATGCCTGGTGGTCTGTGCCGGCTGCCGTCATTTTGGGTGTCCCCCTCTACTCCAATGCTGCCGGGGTTATTCCGATCGTCCATGCCCTGACGGAAAAGGGCGCAGCCCTGGGAACGGTGCTGGCGTTTATGATGTCCGTGGTTGGATTGAGCCTGCCGGAAATGATTATCCTGCGCCGGGTGCTGAAGCCCCAACTGATCGCGGTATTCGTTGGCGTCATAGCTTTTGCGATCATCCTGACAGGCTATCTGTTTAACCTGGTCATTTAAGGCTGTTTTCAATGACTATTACCGTTTATCTAATAAGCGCAGTGCTGGTCTTCGTCTTCTCCGGTCTCCTGGCAATGGCCGGACTGGGCGCAGCCTTCTTGTTCGTGCCCTTATTCTACTATTTGGGCATGCCGCTGGCTGAAGCAACACCAACCGCTCTGCTACTCAACACAGTTTTAGTCGAGATTGACCACGATCACTGCGCCACCTGCTACGTCGACGAGGTCCAAGCGAGTACTCTCGCACGGCGACCGGCTGCACGTTTGGCTTGGGATGTGCAGCTCTCATAAGTTGTGATGCAGGGGAGGTCTGATTCTCTATGAAATTTTGGCTGCGCGCTTTTTCCAGGATTATTGCAGGTCTGATTCTGCTATCCACCGGTTGTGCGGGTACTCAGCCCCTGATGTACATCGACCTGAGCCGCCGTGAGCCATTACCCCCGGCGGCGCCCCAGGCCGCACCGCTGCGTCTGGCGGTGGCCGCCATTTTCTCACCGCAGAGCACCGCTGAGAGCTACCACAACCTGGCTGCCTACCTGGGGCAGAAGCTGGGGCGTCCGGTGCAACTGATCCAACGCCGCACTTACGCCGAAGTCAACAATTTGATTGCAAAGAATGAAGTTGACCTGGCTTTTGTCTGTACCAGTGCATACGTAGATGGTCACGATCGCTTTGGCCTGGAGTTGCTGGTGGCTCCCGAAATCAATGGCCAGACTGTCTATTATTCGCAGCTTATCGTGCCGGCTCACAGCCCGGCTCAGAGTATGGCCGACCTGCGGGGCAGGGTGTTTGTCTTCACCGATCCCATGAGCTACAGCGGGCGTGTCTATCCCACCTATCTGCTGCAACAACTGGGATCCCCTATCCTGGGGTACACGCCGCAAGCATTTTTCAGCCGTACGTTCTTCACCTACAGCCATGACAAAGCGATTCAGGCGGTAGCTGATGGAGTGGCTGATGGGGCGGCAGTAGATTCCCTGGTGCTGCAATATGCTATCGAGCGGGAGCCAGGGTTGCGTGAGCGGGTGAGGGTCATCCACCAGTCTCCTGCCTTCGGGATTCCTCCGGTGGTGGTCCCGCCGAGCCTGCCTCCCCAGCAAAAAGAGGAATTGCGACGCTTACTTCTGAACATGCACACGGACCCGCTGGGGGGGCGCATCCTGTCTGACCTGGGTATTGATCGCTTCGTGCTGGTTGAAGATACTGTGTATGAAAGCGCGCGCCAGGTAGTACGGGCCACCTGCTGCCTGGATGAGGACCAGAAACGATGAGCGTACTCAGCCAGCAGCTCCACACCCACGCCCGGCTCAACATCTGGTTGCAAAGGACCTGGGCGCTGGCGGGCGGCGTCAGCGTGCGTACCAAGATCTTGGGCATCGTGCTAGCCATGACGACCATACTGGGCATAGGCATCACGCTGCAGGTACGGCTGGTCACGACGCGCACGTTCATTGGTGAGCTGGAAAACCGGGGCAATTCCGTGGTCAGAGACCTGGCGGGGCGTAGCGTTGACCCTTTGTTGCTGAATGACATCTTCGGACTGCATAAGTTGCTGGTTGAGACCGTGGAAAATCACCCCGATGTACGCTATGCCTTTATAGAAGATGGCACGGGCCAGGTGCTGGCCCATACCTTCGACCAGGGTTTCCCAGTTGGGCTGCTGGACCTGAACCGCCCAGCCAGCGACGACGGCAGCCAGCATCTGCTGTATCTCAGCAACGAGGGGCGCATCCACGACTTCGCTGCTCCCCTGTTGAGCGGGCAGGTCGGAGTTGTACGTGTAGGACTGAGCGAGACTCGTTTGCAGCGCGTCATCGACGCCATCACGGGGCAAATGCTGTTGACTATGTTGCTGGTCGCCCTGGTGGGAATTGTGGCAGCCAGCCTGCTCACCTGGCTCTTGACCCGCCCCATCCTGGACCTGGTCGAGACTACCCGCAAAGTAGGGCAAGGGGATATGGAGACCCTCGCACCCAGGTGGGCCAACGACGAGATCGGTGGACTTTCACTGTAATCTTGCTGAACGCCTTTCCACTGTGGCCGAGACAGTCTTATACCGTGTCGTGCAAGAGGCCATGACCAATACCGCGCGCCATAGCAGAGCCAGCTCGATCAGTGTGCTGTTAACCCGGCGGGGAAACCAGGCCCAGACGATCGTCGAGGACAATGGTCAGGGGTTCGACCCCGAAGTCGCGCGCCGCGCCGGGCGGAGCGTGGGGATTCACGGCATGGCCGAGCGGGCCGAGATGCTCGGAGGCCGGTTGGATATTGAAAGCAGCTCTGAAGGCACCACCGTTTATGTGGAGGTTCCCCTATGATCCATCAGATCCGAATTTTCCTGACAGATGATCACGCAATCTTGCGCCCCGGTCTGAGAGCCTTGCTTAACGCCGAACCAGACATGCAGGTGGTCGGCGAAGCCGGCGATGGGCTGGAATGTGTGCGCTGTGTGGCAGAGATCCAGCCTGACCTGATATTGCTGGAGGGTGGGCGTCAAAGTTTTGCGAGATTGGCGAGGGCAAGGAAGGGGAGTAGAATGAAGGGAAACAGAAGCTGAGGAGGGGACAGATGAGTGATAAACCCTTAGGGGCAGGGTGGCAGGAGATGGGAGAGGAGATGCTAGCTGGAGTAGTGGAATGGCGATTGCAGCACCCGAAAGCCACTTTTCGGGAGATTGA
>SHYO01000084.1 GCA_009692745.1 Chloroflexota bacterium | reverse complement strand
TGGGGTTGGAGTGCCTGAATCCTAAGGGTGCTATGTATGTCTGGACGCGCGTACCAGGGGGATATACTTCCGAAGGCTTTTCCAATATGTTTTTCGACCAAGCTGGGGTTTATCTGACCCCTGGTACGGCATTTGGTGAAAATGGGGCAGGTTGGCTGCGACTTTCCATCTGTATCGACGAGTCAAAATTGCAGGAAGCTGTGCGGCGCATGGAGAAGGTGAAATTCTAATACTATGGAGTCCGTCTACGGATTACTTATCATAATTGTCTTGATGGCCATATTAGTTTTGGCTGCCTGGAAATTTCAAGAGATTTGGCGCTTTCAGCAGCGCATTATGGGACGCTTTCCCTCTGCCGGTCGGAGCAAGGCCCCAACACAGACAAAGGGCATCAAACAGTCTCAGGTGCGCCGTGTGGCTCCCCTGGTAACGCCAACTCGAAAGATCGAGCGCCAGTCTACCTCCACCCAGCAAAGCGAACCGCCCCCCGAGCATATTGGTGCTCCTCCGCGGCAACGTTCGCGCCGTCGCGATCGCCGTAATCAGGCGCCGCAGGCCCTAAAACCTTCTCGGAATGGTACAATGCACGAGGAAGAGGAATAACCGGCTGATCTCATCAATATTTGTCGAAGAGCCCTGCCTCTGCTAATCATTAATCAATGTCCCTGAATTGGGAGAAAGACCTATGTTCGGTATATTCAACCGGGGTAATCAGGATATCAAGCCCACAGTAGAGGGCGTTATACAAGCTCTGGCTAAAGTCGATGATCCGGAGCTACATAAGGATCTGGTTACATTAAACATGGCGCGGGATGTGGTCGTAAACGGCAACGAAGTCAATCTGCGCATCATGTTGACCACTCCGGCCTGCCCGCTGAAAGGGAAAATCCAGAGCGATATTGAGAGTGCTCTGCGCCCCTTGGGTGTTGCTAAAGTAAACATCCGTTGGGATTCTCAAGTGCCAACCGATAACCGCATCAGTGGCGCCTTGAATATTGGGGTCAAGGTGGCTATTGCTGTTTCCTCGGGCAAAGGCGGGGTAGGCAAATCCACTATCGCCGTAAATCTGGCCGTAGCGCTGCAGCGGAGTGGCGCCAAAGTCGGAATACTGGATGCCGATATCTACGGCCCTAACGTACCCATGATGATGGGGGCAAAGGGCAGACCCATGAGTCCCGATGGCAAGCACATTATGCCCATTGAGGCCCACGGCGTGCGTATTATGAGTATGGGCTTCCTGGTCGATCCCGACAAGCCTGTGGTCTTACGTGGTCCCATGCTCCATGGCATCATCCGCCAATTTCTGGGCGATGTCATGTGGGGCGATCTGGATTATCTGATTGTCGATCTGCCCCCAGGAACAGGTGATGCCCAGCTTTCCCTCAGCCAGTCTATACCGCTGACCGGCGCTGTGATGGTAACAACACCGCAGCAGGTTTCTGTGGCAGATGTTACCAAAGCTATAGGTATGTTCAACCAGGTTGATGTGCCGATCCTCGGCCTGGTTGAGAATATGGGTGTTTTTATCGCGCCGGATACCGGTAAGCGCTATGATATCTTCGGCGCTGGTGGCGGTCGCAAATTAGCCGAGCGCGCCGGTGTGCCGTTTCTGGGAGAAGTGCCCCTCGACCCTCAAATCCGCGTCGGTGGCGATGCGGGTATCCCGATCATTATCTCCCATCCTGATGCGCCTGCCGCCAAAGCTCTGGTGGAAATAGCTAACTCCTTGGCTGCTAAAATTAGTGTGCGCATTTTGGCTCCTGAGCAACGTTACACCGCTGCTCCAGAATTGAAGATACTCTAAGTTCCCGGAACATTTTCAGCCGGGCTTTAATTATAGGAGATTTATCTATGAGTTCTACCAACCCTTATCGAGAAGAGAGCAGCTCACCTGTTGCGCTTCGTCGCAAGTCTTCACAAAAAACCCTCCTCTGGGTCTTGGCTGGCGGCGGGGCCGTCTTAATGGCCTGTGTTTGCGTCGCCTTTGCTGGTATCACCTCTTTCCTGCTATTCTTTCCCGCCAGCCGCTCTGCTGCCAGGATTGCTCCGGTATCCCAGCCGGCGGGACCTGCTATTACTGCTCCTGCAAATAGTACAGTCGTCCCGGCGGCTCCCATCGCACCGGTGAATCCGCCCGAGCCCGAAGCCCAGGTGGATCAACCCCAGGTCGGATTGGAAGTTGGGAATCTTGCGCCCGACTTTAAGCTTGCAGGGATAGATGGCAAAACTTATCATCTCAGTGATTTTCGCGGCCAGCCTGTGCTGTTAAATTTTTGGGCCACCTGGTGCGGTCCTTGCCAGGAAGAAATGCCGGCTATTTCGAAGAAGTATCAGCAGTATAAGGATCAAAACTTAATCGTCCTGGCGGTAGACGTGAATGAGGGGCCAGACCTGGCCCGAGCTTATGCCCGGCGTTATAACTTGCCCTTCCTTTTCCTGGATGATCACGATGGCCAGGTCAGTATCACCTATCGCATTCGGGGCCTACCCACAAGTGTCTTCATAGATCCGGCTGGCATCGTACAAATGCGCGTGCTGGGCAGCATGACCGACAATCGCATCCAACTGGGGATTGACTCGATTACTCCGTGACCGTGATAATGGAACGAGCCCTCCGTTTACTGGGTATCCCCATCGACCTGGGCCAATCCCGCCGTGGGGTGGATATGGGACCTTATGCGCTGCGGTACGCCGGTCTGCAGCGCAATATGGAAGCTCTGGGTTACCTGGTCAACGACGGCGGGAACCTGGATGTGCCCGTCGTTGAAGAAATCATCGGTGGCAGAGACCTCTCCCCTATGGTGAAGGCCAAACGCCACCTGGCTGCCATCGCCGGAATCTGTAATGAAATTTACCAGGCAGGCGCGGCAGCGGTATCTGCCGGCGATATTCCTCTCTTCGTAGGTGGCGATCATTCAGTCTCTATAGGTACTATCGGCGGGGTATCTGCTGCGGCTGAGATTGGCTTGCTGTGGATTGATGCCCATGGTGATTTCAACACACCCGAAACCAGTCCCTCGGGAAATATCCACGGTATGCCTTTGGCTGCCCTGGTAGGGCTAGGGGCGCCTGAGTTGGTTGATGTTGGCCGGCCGGGGGCTAAGGTCCGGCCAGATCAGGTAGTGATGATCGGTATCAGAGACTTGGACTCCGCCGAGAAGGTAGCCCTCAAGCAGAGCGGGATCACAGTATTCACCATGCGCCATGTAGATGAAGCTGGCGCAGCAACAATCGCCCGCGAAGCCTTAGGTATCCTCAGCCGCTTCCCGCGCCTGCATGTTTCCCTGGATATGGATGTGATGGATCCTGATTGGGCTCCAGGCGTCGGCACGCCTGTGCCCGGCGGCCTGAGCTATCGCGAAGCCCATTTGATCATGGAAATCCTGGCTGAATCTGGCCGTATCGCTTCTGCTGACGTCGTCGAGATCAACCCGATTTTAGATGAGCGTAACACTACAGCCGAGCTGGCCGTCGCACTCCTGGCCTCGCTCTTTGGCAAGATGATCCTCTAACCCCTTCTTTTGTCCCTTTGCAACCCCCAGGCACTATTTCACGTACTATACAGTAGCGCTGTAACTGCACCACTATACGTATTGAGAGGGTTAACTCATGAACGCGCAACAACCTAGAAAACGCCAACAGGTCCAGGTATCCTTGCTAATCATAGCCCTGGGTATTCTTTTGCTGATTGCCCAACTCACCGGGCTGTGGTTTTGGGGTTTATTTCTTCTGGCGCTCGTCTTTCTGGGCTCCTATTTCTTCGTCCATAACTATAATGCTTTGGTCCCCGGCGGAATTTTGGCCGGGATGTGGGTCGGCTTTGCTTTGAACACACTATGGCAAAATTTGCCGGGGAGTATGCAAACGGCTCTATTCCTGATCCCCTTCGGCTTGGGCTTTGCCTTGATCTGGGTTCTCGATAGAATCTATACGCGGCAGAACAATTGGTGGCCCCTGGTTCCCGCCGTTCTGATTGTGGTTTCCGGCCTGGCCATCGCTGTCGGGGGCATTGCCCTCAACCTGATCCAACTTGTGGGCAATTGGTGGCCGCTGGCCGTCATTGGGGCCGGTGGTTATGCCCTCTTCAAGGCAGCGCGCGGCGAAAGTCTGGAACTCAAATGGCCTTGGGTTAACGAACAGCAGCGGCGCCTGCAGTGACCCTGTAGGGCAATTTGCCACAATTGCCCACAGATGGGGCATTAATGCAGCACCTTCAATAGCGCTGTGGGACAATTTGCCAAAATTGTCCCACTTTTGCCGAGGCATAAACCCCTATGAATGTGCTTCCCGATCCGAATAATATCTCTCATATCCTGACCGCAATCGCTCAAATCCACACTACTGGCGCTACAAGTGGGATCTCCGGTGGCGTTTCAATCTGTCGCGTCGGCGGTGGCGCTAATAATGCCCTCTATCGTGCTACATCCGCAGGCTATGCTTATGCCTGTAAACTTTGCGTCATCGATGAGCGGCCAACGGGCCTTCCGCGAGTATCGCACCCTCAAACTGCTACACCTGCTGGATCTTGATATTGCGCCCCAACCCCTCTGGTTCGACCCTAGCTGTTCTATCCTGCCTTTTCCAGTTGTGATGTACGCCTGGTTAGACGGCGATCCATTGCCCTCTATCCCATCGCGGGATCAACTGGCCGCAGTGTGCGCTACATTCCAAACCTTCCACGCCATTCGTCCCGATACCCTGCCCACGGCACTGGCCTCCCAGGATCTCGGTATACAACCTGCCTGGTTTCACTGGTTCTCCTTTGAACCCTATCTGCGGGAGCTACATAAATTCGTCAACGATTATGGCCCTTGGCTTTCCAGTAATGAACCCGATGGCCCGGAACTCCTTTCCCGCCTGTTGCGGCTGGTGGATTTGTGTTCTACTTTCGTGCGGGATACCCAAGCTCAACCCGGTCCCGGTAATTTTCCGCTCTGCCTGTGCCGCGTCGATCCCAACCTGGCGAATACGCTTTGGGGCGCCGATGCGCGCCTGCGCTGGATAGATTGGGAGTATAGCGGCTGGGGAGATCCCGCTTTCGAGTTGGCGGACTTGCGCTGGCATGCATCCACAGCTACCATTACAGGTAGTGATCATGCATGGTTACGCCAAACCTATCGCGCGCCGGCTGCGGATCCGGATTTTTGGCTGCGCCTGGCCGTCTGGGATCGTCTGATCGCCACCCGCTGGCCTTTCCTGGTTTTGCGATCCCTCTGGACACTCAGTCACGGTCCCGATAGAGTCAGGTTAACCCATGCTCCTGGCGATCCGATTGAACTACGACACCGGCTAATTCAGTTTATCAGCCGTGCCGAGCATCTTTTATGGAAAGGATAGCATTATGGACTATACGCATCTAGGCCGCACCGGCCTGAAAGTCAGTCGTCTCTGCCTGGGCACTATGAATTTTGGCCCCTTTGCCACCGAGGCAGAAAGCCATCAGATGATGGACCAGGCGCTGGAGTTGGGCATCAATTTTTTTGATACTGCGAATGTGTATGGTCGTCAAAGAGGTAAGGGTGTGACAGAACAGATCGTCGGCCGCTGGTTTGCCCAGGGGGAGGGACGCCGCGAGCGTATTGTGCTGGCAACTAAAGTCTACGGCACGATGGGCGAGGGTCCCAATCAGAATAAATTATCTGCCTATCACATTCGCCAAGCCTGTGAAGAGAGTTTGCACCGCTTGCAGACCGATCACATTGATCTCTATCAAATGCATCATATTGACCGTGAAACTCCTTGGGAAGAGATCTGGCAGGCCATGGAGCAATTGGTGCGCGAGGGAAAGATTATATATGTGGGAAGCAGCAATTTTGCCGGTTGGAATATCGCCCAGGCCAATGCCATCGCTGCCCAACGCCACTTCATGGGTCTGGTTTCAGAACAAAGCCTGTATAACCTTAATGCGCGCATGGTAGAATTGGAGGTCATCCCCGCCTGCCGCGCCTTTGGCCTGGGATTGATTCCCTGGAGCCCGCTGGGGGGCGGTTTGTTGGCCGGAGCTCTGGAAAAAGAGGCAAAAGAGGGGCGCCGGTCCAGCGAACAGATGCAGAAGAATATTGACCAGCACCGCAGTAAACTTCAGGCGTATGAATCCCTGTGTCGTGAAATGGGTGAGTCGCCTGCAGAGGTGGCTTTAGCCTGGTTGCTCCATAATCCGATCGTTACCGCGCCAATTATCGGTCCCCGGACGATGGATCAGCTAACCGGCTCTATGCATGCTCTGGATATCAAATTGTCTGAGGCTCACCTCAAAAAGCTGGACGAAATCTGGCCCGGACCTGGTGGGCAGGCGCCCGAAGCCTATGCCTGGTAAGGCGGAATATATATGCTATAGGCACCCGATCCCTTAGCCCATTACATAAACGCAAAAGGTTCCGCCCTAATCATCATCTTCCTGGAAGCGGCTCAGTATAGCTGGCTTGGCGCGTCGCGCCCTTTCCAGGAAGGCCGATATCCACTGATTGTAGCTCCAGGTTGTCTAACGCTATCCATTTTCTGAGAGGCATCCCATGAAAACCTTCTGGAAGCCGGTGACCATTGCCCTTTTAGCGCTCTATACACTGCTAATGGGGTATTTTATCATAGGACCTGTGTTCTCCGCTCCACGCATGCCCCTGTTCCTATCTATCGCCAGCCTGGCCCTTTTTGGCTTTTCTTTGGCACATGCTATCTTAACTTTAGGTAGCCGCCGCGCTTTACTCTTCTTTCTCCTGGCGTTCACCGTAAGCTTGCTTTTTGAAAGCGTGGGTGTGCTTACCGGTTGGATCTACGGTCCATATCATTACACCGAACGGCTTGGCGTGAAAATCTTCGGGCTGGTGCCGCTCTTGATTCCGATTGCCTGGTTTATGATGATCTATCCTTCTTACATTCTGGTAGAATACCTGGCTGACTCCAGGCCATATAGAGGGTGGTGGTGGCTGATCTGGCTTTCCGGCATGAGCGCCCTGGCTATGACGGCCTGGGATCTGGTGATGGATCCCATCATGGTGGGCAGCGCTCACTGGGTTTGGGAAGTCTCCGGCGCCTATTTCGGCATTCCGATCCAGAATTACATCGGTTGGTTGCTTACCACCTTTGTCATTTACCTGGCTTACCGCTCCCTGACCGAAGGTCAGCCGCTGACTCCCGGTCAGGCACTGCGCCCCATCGACCCTATCTTTGCCCTGCTCCCGGTAGTAGCCTATGCCATCACTTGGTTGGGCAACGTCGCTATCGCCTTCCAAACCGGCTGGCCCGGTGCGGCCCTCGCCGGATTCTTCGCTATGGGCAGCTTTGCGCTCCTGGGTCTGGGAGCCGCCCTCCGCTCCTTCTCTCCCCAACCCACCGCCAATTCGGGACATGAATTTCCGGCTGTCCATAGACCAAGTTGAGCTTAATTGTGGCACTACACATCGATGGATCGCTCCTCCTCCCCTACTTCCACAAAACCTTCTCTCCCACTAAGGTTCTGATACGCAGCCCAAATCCAGCTGGCACTGCGGGCGACATCTGACAGGCGTACTTCCTGCATCTTGCCTTGAAATTGGCCTAAACCATCCAGGATCTTGCCGATGCCGATGTCGCTAGAGCTCTGCATTAACGCACCCGCCCCGGTATGCTCTCCCGCAAGCTGGCCGTCCAGGTACAGCCGGGCCTGGCCGTGATCAAATACCCCTACAAGGTGGTGCCATCCTGGGGTCATGGGGCGGTGCGACTGGACGTTGAGCACCCCCGCCGTAGTATTGACCAGGAAGCTCGCTCCGGGGAGGCTGCCACCCAGCCCGCCGTTGTGCCCATAGTCCATGTACCGCAGGCTGAAAACCGCCTGGTCGCCGCTGGTATCATACCGCACGACCTTGCCGTGGGTGAGAAACGTTTCGTCAGGCCGCACATTCCCGCGCCAGGGTACGAAGTACATATACCGCCCGTCAAAAGCCGCGCCGTTAAAACCCAGTTCCCCCAGTTCCACCGCCTCGGCGGCATCGGTGGCGCTCCAGGCGGCGCGGACGGTAAACGCCTGGGTAGTATCGTAGCGTAACACCCGCGCATGATGCCCCCGGTGCATATCGCCCCCTTCCCAGTAGGGTATAAAGGTGATATACCGGCCGTCGAAGACCGCCCCGTCATATCCCTGCGTGTGTAAGCCCGAGGTATGGCTGGCGTCGTAGGCGATCCAGGCGTCCGGGTCGTTGAACGCGCCCCGGCTGTCATAGCGTACCACCGTGCTGCTGGCATACGGCACATAATACACATACCGGCCGTCAAACGCTGCCCCCACGGACCAGCCCATTTCCAGGCCGGAGGTGCGCCGCGCGTCATGGATCTCCCAGCTTCCCGCATCCGTAAAGGCTCGCGTGGTATCGTAGCGCAGCGCGACGCCGTATTCCAGCGGCACAAAATACACATACCGCCCGTCGAAGACGGCCCCATCGTAATTATACGTGGGCAGCCCGCCGGAAGCGGGCAATCCGCCGAGAGGACTCACATCGTACCAGGTGTAACTTTCGGCAGTGGCAAAATCCCCCTGCGTGTCGTAGCGTACCATCTTACCGCTGGGCGGTCCCTCCAGCCCCGGACCATGATACGTGCCTTCATATCCTGCGACGTAATAAATATACCGCCCGTCAAACGCGGCGCTTTGATGGGATACCGCTTCCCCCAGGTCATGCGCCTGCCAGCTATGCGGGTCCCGGAAGGCGCCATGCGTGTCGTAGCGCAGCATCCGTGTATGGAAGACTTCCCCATCCAGCCGTGGCACAAAGTAAACATAGCGGCCGTCGAAAATGGCCCCGTAATACCCCCGCGTGTCTAGGCCGGAGGTGTGGGAAGCATCGTAAGCCTGCCAGCTACGGCTGTCGTGGAAGTCGCTGTGGGTATCGTAGCGCAGCACCCGGGCATGCCGCACGGTGTCATCGCGTTGCGGCGCAAAATAGACATACCGGCCATCGAAAACCCCGCCGAAAAAACCTGCGGTCACCATACCGTCCGTATGCCCGGCGTCGTAGAGGTCAAACGTATCAAAGGATTCCAGAATTGACCATTGGGAAACCAGCGCTTGCAGGCTTTCTGGACGCGGATTATCGCTGAAAACCCAGGCCTCTACCGTCAATGCATCCCGGATCGCCAGGTTGGCGGGATCACCGATGCGAAGGGGAGCGAGGGTGGAATCTCTCCCTTGTACTGTATCAGCCCGTATCTGCCGGTGGTGACCACTGGCATCCTTAGGACTTCCCGCCGCGGGTGGGAGGTGCAAAACGAGTTGGAATCCGTTATCCCAGGTTTCTTCGGCAATAGTGGTGCCAGGCGCTATCGCCCCACTATAGTAGACATAAATCGTTGTGCTGCTCTTAAGTGATAGCTGGGGAATTTTGACCCAAGTTCTGACCGTGCTGCCTGCTGTACTGGCGCCTTCAATTTCATGAGCGAGCTGCGTTACACCATCGTTAGCAGTAAACAATAGGTGCGCCCTCGAAGTACCGGATATTTTCAGGCCGGAAACCGGCAACAAAAGCAACACCGGAAAATTTACCAAGTTACCCTCAGATCTCTGGGGAGGGTTGAGTGCGATTTTTCTGCGGTATTTCCATTCAGGCCCATACCAACTTGTGCCAGGCATATATTTCTCCCTGTCCCTGCGAGTATATGAGCTGTTCTCCCGATCAAGGGTAGGCTTAGTTAAAAGGCTTAACCAAGATTTTTCTTATATCGCGTTTAGCTTTGTTTGTCAACAATGGACTTGTCCCTATCTTCCCCAACTTTCCAACCTTCTAACCTTTTGTTTGGGAAATACTCATAGTTTATACAGGTGTATTTGTATTACATATGTGATACAATTATTAGATTGTCAACCAGCAAGCAAATGAGGATGAACCGAAATTAACGCCAATGAGTTAAGCAGCAAGTTAGGAATTGAGGTTGTACCATTGAAAGCCAGTGCCTGGCCCGTGTTTAGCGAAGAACCTGCTGATTTAGAATGGCAGCAAATCGGGTCGGATGGTAAGCTCTGGGAAGCTCATATGGGAAACAAGATGACCAGTATCGAGCCGGGCAAGAGCGGATATTTGATTTCCTTATCGTGGGGTTATCGGAATGTCCAATGCTCTGTCAAGGGCCCAATTAAGGATGCACAACTGGTCGCAGCTCATATGGCCATCGGCCAACAAACCTGGAGGTAACATGCCCAGAACCCGGAAAGCTGAACCGGCCGGCGCTGTGGCATTCCGGCCGGCGGGAGTGACACGACAGAGGATGGATGATCTCATCAGGTGGTGGGATGATACCCAAACCGGCGTAATCTGCCGCGCGATAGAGCAGGCATGGCTTAGCGAAGATAGAAAGCGTAACCCGGTCGAACACCAATAACCCGCCCCGCGGGGCAGAAGGAAGTTGAATATGTGGAATCAAGACCATCTTGGTACAGTTGCACTATGTCCTGAATGTGGCCAGGTAGATGTGCTTGATCGGATGTTAATATCTGCCGGCGCTATTCACCCGGGAGAATTTGGGAACAATCAGGATCTGCATTATGCAGATCTGGTAAGATGTAAGCATACCATCTTGGAGTGTTGGAAATCCGCCGGAGACCCCAAAGTAAAATACACGATAACCAGTGCTGATAGATTTAACGATCTCTATTCCCGATTCCCACAGTCGAGCCATACTTGAACAACCAGCTACTCCCTCTCCTGGCCGCCCGGGCCGCATCTGGTAACCCTTTGCGCGTCGGGCTGATAGGCGCGGGTAAATTTGGCACCATGTTTTTGAGCCAGGTGCGCCGTCTCAGCGGCGTTCACCTGGTCGGCGTCGCCGATCTTTCCCCCGATCGGGCCAGGGCCGCGCTGCAGCGGGCGGGCTGGCCTGCCGAACAATATGGCGCTGCCGACTTTGCCGCTGCCTTCCGGCATGGGATGACCCATATTACCGCCAATAGCGACGCCTTGCTCGGCCTCGGTCCTGCCGGAGATGCTGCGGGTCTGGACGTCCTGGTCGAAGCCACGGGTAATCCGCCTGCCGGGATACGCCACGCCCTCAAAGCTTTTCAACAGGGTATGCATGTCGTGATGGTTAATGTCGAAGCTGACGCCCTGGCCGGCCCTATTCTGGCAGAGCGCGCTGCGGCGGCGGGTGTGATCTACAGCCTGGCATATGGTGACCAGCCGGCCCTCATCTGTGAATTGGTTGAATGGGCGCGCGCCAGCGGTTTCGACGTAGTGTGCGCCGGCAAAGGCACTAAGTATTTGCCCATCTACCATACCTCTACCCCCGACACTGTCTGGAACTACTATGGTTTCTCGGCTGAAACCGTAGCCAGCGGCGACTTCAACCCCCGCATGTTTAACAGCTTTTTGGATGGGACCAAGTCTGCGATAGAAATGGCGGCGGTTGCTAATGCTACCGGTTTGCTGCCCCAGTCCCACGGACTTAATTTTCCACCTTGCGGCGTTGATGATTTGCCGCATGTCTGCCGTCCCCAGGAGGCTGGAGGGCAGCTCTCTCATGCGGGAACTCTAGAAGTGGTCTCCAGCCTGGAGCGCGATGGCCGCCCTGTCTATCGGGATTTGCGCTGGGGCGTCTATGTCATCATTGAAGCGCCGAGTGACTATGTGCGCCGCTGTTTCGCCGAATATGGCATGCACACAGATGAATCCGGTCGCTATGCTGCCCTCTATCGCCCTTACCATCTCATTGGTCTTGAATTGACGATTAGCGTACTGCGGGCCGGTCTGAGAGGTGAGGCCACCGGTTCTGCCACCGGTTTCCACGGCGATGTGGCGGCCGTGAGCAAGCGCGATCTGGCCGCCGGGGCGTTGTTGGACGGGGAGGGGGGATATTGCGTCTATGGCCGCCTGATACCCGCCGAAAAGGCTCTCCGTGCCGGTACTCTGCCCATTGGCCTGGCTCACCATCTGAAACTGAAGCAAAGCGTCCCGGCAGGCCACCTACTTACCTGGGCGGATGTCGAATTCGATGCCCGTAATCAGGCTATCGCCTTGCGCCGCGAAATGGAGACCCAATTCCGCAGTACTTCTCCTGTAACCTAATTGTTCACAAATTAGTAGGTGCGGTTTCCAACCGCACGCTGTGCTCGTGGTGGCAAAATCGTGCGGTTAAAAACCGCACCTACAGGAAAGCGACTTACTTTATTTGGAGCCCTCAATCAGCTCCGGCGTCAGGTCCAGATTCTCACAGAGCGTGTAGAGAGCTTGGAAAAAACCGATAAACGCCTATAATTCAGATGTGTCGTAAGGTGTCGAAAGGATCTAAACACCATGTCTGAAGCTCCACAGATGGTTGACGCTTTCCTGGCGGTACTGGCTGACCCAGATGGTGCCGCTTGGGAAACCCTCTTTACTGCCGATGTATCCTTCCGCGATTATACACCTGCTGGGGTAGGTGTCATGCGCGGTTTGGCGACTGTGCGCGACCATCTGCTGCAGATATTTAGTGCTGCGGATACCCTGATCGAAAGACTGAGCAGAATCGAGGCCGCAGATCGTATTTCCATTGAATTCAGACATTACCAGACGCTGGCCCAACGCTATACCGAAACTTTCTACGCTGCCTTTTTACAAATCCGCGATGATCGTATTCACACTTTGGACATATATTCTTCTGTTCCCATTCCCAGCGCCCATCGCCAGGACTGGATCGCGCCTCCTTCCCTTACGCCAGAGGAAATAGTCCACCTCTTCGAGGAATGGGAGCATAGTTTCGACATACGCGAATTTGTGCCACCGAATTTCCGTGGTCAAGGTAATATGCAACAATTCATCGGTGGCAGTGGCAATCAGCATCCCGGCAGCAATAGTGTCGCAGCCGTCAGGTGGCCGGCCGAAATCGCCGATCAGAAAATTGAGGAAACCATCGCCTATTTCCGCTCGCGCGACATCGGCTTTTCCTGGTTTCTCTCACCGTTCGATCAGCCCTCCGATTTGCCCCAACGCCTTGAGCGTCACGGGCTTATCCTGGCGGGGGATGATCTGATTATGACCCGCACTGGCCTGGAGCCTCACGATATCCCTACCAATCCCGAGGTGGAAATTGAGCTGATTGATGGCAGCCGTGATGCGTCGATTGAAGATGTTTTGGAAATCACCGCCCGCTGTTTTGATTGGACGCCGCAACAAATGGCCGAGAGACGCCTGGGCTATTATGAGCGTCTCATGAATCCTGAGCTTCGCAAGACTGAGCTCCTGTATCTCGCGCGGCGTGAGGGCCAACCATTAGCCTTTGGCCGGGTATCGTACCGCTGTGGGGTAGCATTCCTAACCGGCGCCGGTACACTGCCGGAGGCCCGCAATCAAAAAGTCTATTCCACGCTGCTTGCCAGACGGCTGGCGGCGGCCCACGAGAGAGGCTACCACATCGCCGGCATTCTGGCCGGTCCTATGAGCCGCCGTGTCGTTTCTAAGTACGGTTTCAAACCGTATGGCAAGGTTTTGGTTTACGGCTGGATGCCCGAACCGGATATGGCCATTATCAAAAGCCTGGTTCCCCAAGAATGAATTGCCTCTGACTTCTCGCTATTCGACTTCGGAACGCTCGGCAAGTTGGGATTTGTCCCGGGCTCGCCCGGTGTTGATGTGTACCCGCCCCAGCCTATGGTTTCCCAGACCTGCCTGGTTCTGGAGCGTTGCCTGGCGCAAGGGGGCAAATACTGGGAAAAAGTGATCGCCGATACCGGCCATACGCCCTATATCGAAAAACCGGCTGAATTCATGGAGCTGTTGGTCGATCATTTGCAGATGTCTTGATAGTACTAATGAGCAATCTCTCATTAACTGTTCTGCATCAGTACTTTCCCCAGGAGTGCAATACTCCTGACAACACCTTCGTGATCGTCTCCCTTACCTTCATATTCAATCCCGAAGGGATTGGCATAGCCACTCTCCAGGAATATTTGGATACACCGCTCGATATTAAAGGAGATCTCCTCGCCTTCAGCACTAAACTCGTATGTTTTGGCATGCACGGCATGGGCGTAAGGCGCCACTTTCGCCAGGTTCTCATACCGTTTCGCCGGATCAGGCCAGTTTCCGAAATCCGGCAACGTTTTCAAAAATGGCGATTTTGTCCCCTCGATAATGGCAATGATATTTTCCGGATCGGCCGATATCCCTCCGTGATTCTCGATCATCATCACCAAGTTCAGGCTGCCCGCATATTCTGCTAGCGCCCCGAAGCTATCAATGCAATATTCTATCAGGTCGGCGGGTTTGGGATGATCCCGCCCTCCCGTATTGCCGCGGATGGCTGTGCATCCTAACTTTGCTGCTGCATCCAGCCAGAGCTTATGGTTATCGACCGCTTTTTGCCGTTCCGCGGCATCGGGACTGCTCAAATTGCCCTGGTTATCCACTGCAATATTCAGCATAGCCACCTCTTGGCTTGCAGCGCTGCCCAGAAGCTGCCTCAGGTAGGTATCATCCAGGCTTTCGAAGAAAGGTGAATTCAATTCTATCATTGACAACCCGAACTCTTCTTTAGCCACTCTGGGAAAATCTAGCAATTTGAGTGGATTGTATGGCCGGCGAAAGCGCCGGTTTAGGCTCCATCCCGCCAACGAAATTCCGTTCATGTTTTATTCCCTTTCCTATCTGCCAATCCTGTGTACTTTGGGCTATTTGTTCTTACCAAACCGGACCTCTGCCTGGCTACCAGCTGAGCGGATCAAACCCTCCAATATGCGAGTTGTAATCACACTTTCTTCGGGTAAAACCATGGGCTGTCCATTTTCCCGGATAGCGCGTACCAACTGATCTATCTCCCACCAGTACTGTTTTTGAGGTACGGGCGCCTGTAATTGTGGCAAGACCGGTTCTGTCACTGCTGGCATATCGTTCAAGTCCTGGTGCAATCGCAGCTTGAAAGGCCCGCCCTCCCGTACAATTTCGGCCCCCATCTCTGTCCCGAAAATACCAATAAACTCGCTGGAGGGATTATACCCGGCCCAACTGGCCTCTAATTGGATGGCTGCGCCCCCCGCCAGCCGTACTAATCCAGCAGACAATTCGTCCACGTCGAAATCCTTCGACGTCTTGAAGATATCTGCTCCCCAACCGCCCAATCCGCGGCCCCTGCTGCCTAATTCCGCGTAACTTACCCCTGAGACAGTCTCGGGTTGGGGGAAATCCAGTAAATATAAGGCCAGGTCCAGGGCATGCACGCCGATGTCGAATAAGGCTCCCGCCCCTGCCAACTCCCTACGGGTGAACCACGAGCCGAATCCTGGTATGCCACTACGGCGCAAATATCGCGCCTGGATATAGTAAATCCGGCCCATCTTTCCCTGGTCGATAAGGGTTTTAACCGCCTGGATCGCCGGCTCAAACCGTAAATGATGTCCTATGGTTAGTATGCGTCCAGTGCGTTTCGCGGTCGCTGCCATCCTCTCGGCATCCTCTGACCGGATAGCCATTGGCTTCTCGCAGAGGACATGTGCGCCTGCCTCTAGTGCCGCAATGCTGATAGGCGCATGAAATATATTGGGGGTACAGACTATTGCCATATCCAAGGGTACCTGCTTGACCATTTCTTCCCAGTTACTGAAAACCTGGGGCACCTGGAACTCCTGGGCCACCATTTCCGCTCTGCTGAGATTGTTGTCACATAGCGCCACGACATCCAAATCTGGGTGGGCCTTGGCTACCGGTAAATGTGCTTTCTGCGCCAATGAGCCTGCGCCGAAGATGCCTAGTCTCAGCCGTGCGCGAGGTGTAGTTGCTGTCATGATCTCCTCCCTTTGTTGATGAGAATCAACTCCTACCAAATTGCGTAATTGCTCCTGCTACCAGGGTTATCTGCCCCAGGTGGTATGTTATTATTACCAAAAGCTTCCCGTGAGGTAACGGAGCTACAAAGCGGTTCCAGGCCAGCAAACTGTCTGAGGCGAAGAATAGCAGCGCCCCCAGGCATATTAAAAATGCGGCGTTTCGATCCCATTCTGGCCGGATTAATGTCACCAACGCGGATAGCAACATCAATGATATGACACAGGAATAGACCAGGACTGGCAGGCGTAATTTGATCAGTCCGCTACGTTGTAACCCTGCCGCGATGCGGCGATATAGCCAGGTCGCTACCAGGGTCACTAGCATAACCAGCATAAGGGAGATCACAGTCAACGGAGGGGGGCTGGGATTCAATCCTGCCAGGTATGCCAGGTGTGCAAGAAGAAATGTTACCAGGCCATATATGAATTTCTCTGTCGGCAGCATCAAAAAAATATCCCCGGCCAACGAGCAAACTAACGCCAGGGCGAACCATGATAAGGGCCCTTTATTCCCTCCCACCAACCACATCCACAGTAACAGCAAAATTATCGTTGCCGGTTTGGCCAGGTACTCAAGCTGCTTGATCTGCTTAGCGACGGCAATCCAATCCAGGGCAGCCATCCCGAAGGTTATTCCGAGAAGAATAGGCATGAGCTGTCTCGCATACTGTTGGTGAATAATCGTGTGCTACTGTGCTCCGATGCATCCCATTGTACGCTCTGTATCGCATATGGTCAATCCCATTCACAATCTGCAATAAGCGCGGTAGGTAACCGGCTCAATTTCCCCAGTTGTGCACCAGCTACTAAACAAAACTGCAGCGGCAGGTTCACTCTGCCGCTGCAGTTGCAAGTACAAGCTTATAAAATACTCTCCGGCCTTCGATTAATGTGGCGGAGGTGGGGGAGGGCAAGGTTTGCATACCCCCACGTATGGCATGTATAGCTTCGGGGGTGTAGGCACGGCGGTGACTGTCCTAGTTGGCGTTGCGATTTGTGTCGCTGTTGAAGTGCTGCTTGGTATGGCCGTTGCGATTTGTGTCGCTGTTGAAGTGCTGCTTGGTATGGCCGTTGCGATTTGTGTCGCTGTCGAAGTGTTGCTTGGTATGGCCGTTGCAGTGCTGGTCCCAGTTGGAATTGATGTCCTGGTCGCAGTTGGGGTAGGTGAATTGGTAGTAGTGCGAGTGGCAGACGGTGTATTCAACTGGGATGGGCATCCCCACCAGAAAGGATATACTTCATCCTTGGCGCCGAATGTGAAGTCGCTTTCATTAATGGTCCTGGTGATGCTCCGGCTAGGACAAAGAATGAAAGGCGCTCCAGGTTGTTTCGTCATTTGCAGGGAAAAAGGCGCGCTGGAGGTGTCAACCCGGAAAATTGCTTTGGCGACGCCGCTGCCTGCCGGTTTTTCCGGCACCAAGCGCGTCTCGATTCCGTTTTTGTCCCGCAACACAAATTCAAATTCATTTGCCGGTAGCGGTGTGGTGGCCTCTCCTTGCCAATCTCCAGCGTCAAAGACGCCGTTACAACCAGGGCACGGTAAGCCACCGCCGATAAAAGTGTCGACGAAGACCACTGCCGAAATAATCCCTGTTAGACTGTTAGGTTCCGCATGGGCATCGGCGGTGCTATTTTCCCCCAAAACTACTCCAACCATGAAAACGAGGGCCCAAAGTATGGATATGATCAGTAATATGAGTGGTGTTCGCCATCTGTTGTTTTCCCCGGCCATTACGTCGCTCCTTTTGCGTGTGGCTGTAATTTAAACGTTTCACTCATTATAACCGTAAAGCAGAAATTTTTCAATACTTTTGTGATAAATCTTCACAATTTTGTTAATAGAAATTCTAATATTGTAAGAAATGATAATAAAAGCTATAAATCATGAATAATCACGCGAATACTCTTGGCGTAAAGTTTAGGACGGTACCTGAAGTCTGGAAACCTATATCTGTAAACTATTTTATCACTGGACCATCTAGAGGAAGAGAATACAATTGGAAGAAGTTGAGCACCGTAAGCTTCCTTATCTACTATAATGGGTTAGATGCTTATCCTTCTACAGGAGCCTTACCGTCATGACTACTTCCATCCATTCACTGATCTGTGGTGAGATACTTACTCCCCAATCCAAGCTAGCTCATCATATTATTTCTATTTCTGAGGGTAAAATCAGCGCCTTATCCCCCAGTCTGAATACCGATCAAGCTGATGGCCGGGGTATTTCAGACGGTGTGCTCGATGTCCGCGATGGCCTGGTCGTCCCCGGGCTGATTGATCTCCAGGTAAACGGGGCGCTGAATTGGAGCTTCCAGTCCCAGGATTACCAGCACTTCGCTGAAGTTGTGGCCTTTCATCTCTCCGCCGGCACTACGACCATGTTGCCTACCTTGATTACTGCCGCCGAGGATGTGCTGCTAGCCGGTATCAGAACGCTGACCGCCGCTCTACAGGACTTTGCTCCGGCCACCCTGCCTGGCATTCATATCGAGGGTCCTTTCCTCTCTCCGCAGCGCAAGGGCGCCCACGATGAACATGCTCTGCGCCTGCCGGATCTGGCTTTAGCCCACAAACTGGTGGCAGCCGGTGGCGGCCACATTCGCCTTTTTACCCTTGCGCCCGAGTTACCTGGCTCTACGCCACTGATCTCCTATCTGGTCCAACAAGGGGTCATCGTCGCTGCGGGGCACAGCCAGGCTACCTATAAGGATATGCGCCAGGCGATAGCCGCCGGTCTGACCTTCGTCACCCACGCCGGAAATGTCTCGGATTGGCCCTACCGGGCTATGGGTGAGTTGGGTTTTATGACCAGTGAGCCGGGTGTGGTCGGTTCGTTGATGGCTGAGACCGAACTGGCGGGCAGCATTATTCTCGACGGCTTTCATTTCCACCCGGCGCTGCTCCCGCCGTTACTGCGTCTAAAGGGCACAGACCGGCTCCTATTAGTTTCTGATGCGTCTACCGCCGCCGGTTGCCCGCCGGGGGAATATAGAAATGGCGGTCTCCACGTGATCATTCATCCCGCCGGATTCGCCACTGCTGGTGGGGGAGGCGGCTACCTGGCCGGCAGTACTATCACTCTTTTACAGGCGGTGCAACGCGCCGTATACCTATCAGGCGTATCTTTGACCGATGCCCTGGCGATGGCCACGGTTGGTCCAGCCCGCTTACTGGGCATGGCAGACCACAAAGGCCATATCCAACCCGGCGCCGATGCCGACCTATTGGTCCTCAACCGGGATCTCACCCTGCGCCACGTCATCGCCGGGGGGCAGCTTGTCAGGTGAGCTATTTGTTGCGGATTGTGATATGCCTTGGCGGTAGTGAGTCTAGCCGGGCGCATATCGGAGGATATTTTGATGAACTATTGTGGCAATTGTGGTACACGTCTTGAGCTCATAACGATTAAGGGCCGTCCTCGCCATGCCTGCCCCCAGTGCCACAGGATAAACTACGCCCAACTCAAGGTAGGAGCCGGGGCACTCATCGAAGAAGCTGGAAAACTGTTGCTCCTGCAGCGAACCCAGTCACCCTTTGCGCATTGCTGGAATATACCCGCGGGTTACGTAGAGATTGATGAAAGTCCGGTCGAGGCTGTTGTAAGAGAAGTCTTTGAAGAAACCGGGCTGCATGTCGAAGTCGATGGCTTGACAGACGTTTATTTTTTCGATGACGATCCGAGAGGTAATGGTATACTCATCGTTTACACATGTCACCCTGGCGGAGGCCACCTGACCGCCACCCACGAAGGCGCCAGTCCCACTTTTTTCCCCGCCAGTGCTCTCCCCCCTAACCTGGCCGGTGGCGGCCACGACCAGGCTATAGGAGCCTGGCAAAAGCAACAAGCTAATTATCCTATCTGATCCTGTTTTCTATCCTTTCATCCTGTTCTCATGTCTCTCTCCATCACAATCGTATAACCGTTCTGCTCTGCTCATGCATATACTGTTGTAAATAATACGGCCCGCTGTCTGACTTCCCTGTGCTCCCCGAGGCTTTCCATCCACCGAAGTGTTGGTATCCCGGCCATGCTTCCGTCGTGGCTCCGGCCTGTCTGTTGATATAAGGTAACTGCTCAGGTAGGTGAGTCAGGGAAAAGGGAAGGCGGCATAAAGGGAGAACCGAGGGATGCCAGCAACAAAGCATTCAAAACCCGTTGACCCTGTTTGCGGGCG
>SHYO01000083.1 GCA_009692745.1 Chloroflexota bacterium | reverse complement strand
GGTTGGTGGCGTGGTGGCAAGAACAGATAGAGGGACCAATCCGCCGGATACGCCTACCACGCTTCGCGACGCTGCTCAACAACGATCCAACTGCCGGCTTGCTTGGCGCAGGTTAGCACAGCCAGGTGAATTCGCCAGCAAAGTCCAGCCAAGTGGCGCAGGCTTGCCAGCTTGAATCAGGGTGCTTTCATCTGATGCGGCGCGAAACCGGCTAATCGCATAAATAATGCGCCTGTAGCGATTGATACGGCCATGCCCGTCATCAAACCTGCGACAACGTGTTGGGTTTGCCAATCTGAAGCCACTGGCTGCATGATGGTTAATCCAAGTGTCAAGCCTGCGAACCACGCTATCCCTATCGCTATGATCCAGACAACAGTATTTGACCCCTGGCTTCTGAGAACAAGCCATTGACCTACACCCAGTAAGATGCCACCTATGATTTGAACCACGGGGAGTGCTACAGGGTCGGGTAAAGCGTCACCGATAGCATGAGTTAGCGTCAGGCCAACAAGTACTGGCCGCGATCCACCATCTGACGCCCTGGAAGTATTGGCGTAGGAGCAGTGCCTGCAATGAGCCAATGACGAGACCGGTAAAGGCGCTAATGTATTTCTTCTTGCTCGGCGAAGGCAAAGCAGTTCTTAGCATGTTTCTTGGCTACAAATAACGCACGATCTGAGTTGGCGATTAACGCTTCTGGCGTCGTCCCATCGTGCGGGTAGAGGGCAATGCCCACGCTAAACGTGGTTAATACTACCACATCCTCAAGTTGAAACGGTTGACTCCCTATTTTCAGTATGCGACTCGCCAGGGTTTCTGCTTGCGCGCTTGACTTAATTTCAACAGCTAACAGGAGAAATTCATCTCCTCCCATACGGGTCATAGTGTCCGACTCCCGCAGCAAACTTTTTGTGCGGGATGCAATTTCGACTAATATCCGGTCGCCCTTATCGTGCCCGTAGGTGTCGTTAATCATTTTGAAATCGTCAATATCGATGCTGAGTATCGCGACCATGTGGTTCTTACGTTTCGCGAGCTCTAGCGCTTGAATAATTCTGTCCTGTAATAGTACACGGTTGGGTAGTCCGGTTAGAAAGTCATGCGTCGCCAGCGCTTCCGCCCTCTCTTTGGCCAACCTTAGCTCGTGTTCCAATATTTTCAAGGGGGTTACATTGGCAACATGCACGAATATTCCATGCACCTGGCCGTCTACGATATGAGGTGTATAGGTAGCTAAGCTGTGACGAACCGTCCCATCCAGAACCGTAATTTCTCGCTCGAAAACTGTCTTCTGTCCTTCGTATGCGGCCAGGATATAAGGTAAGTTCTTGGGATATAGTGGCCCGAGCAGTTCTTCCTGCGTGTGGCCTATTATTTGGTCCCTCTTCTTTCCAAACCAATCATAGTATGCATTGTTGGCAAATACGCAAACCTGGTTGATATCCCAATACGCAACCATTGCATCCAGATGGTCAACTATACTCTGCAAGATTTCATAGTTTTCTTTGATCACAAAATAATTGTCGTGAGGATTTGATTTCACTTGGTCCATTTGGAAGGCTCCTGGCATAGATTAATCTCAGACCGGCTCCAGCGGCCGGTGCGGCTCCGCCGGCAGCTCGACCCGGATGGCATCGCCGGGTCGCACCTCGCCGCCGGCCAGCACGATACCCATGACCCCGGACTTGCGCACCAGGTTGCCGCACGCATCCCCCTCCAGCACGGCTGACATCAGGCCCGGCTGGAAGTTGTCCAACTGTACGCAGGGGTTGCGCAGGCCGGTCACCTCGACCACTGCCGTGTCGCCCAGGTAAAGGCGTGTGCCGGTGGGTAGCCCTAGTAAATCGACCCCGCGGGTCGTGATATTCTCGCCCATCTCGCCGGCCGATACGGTGAAACCGGCGGCGCGCAGCTCGTCGTGCAGCTCGGCATGGATCAGGTGTACCTGGCGCAGGTTCGGCTGGGCCGGGTCGCGCGCTACCCGCGAGCGATGTTTGACCGTCTGGCCCATATGCGCATCGCCCTCAACGCCCAGCCCGGCTAATAGCCGGATACACTCGCGATTCTGCTTGCTAAATGCGTGTGTGGCGCCGCTACTCACCGCCGTCACGATCCCGTTCAATTCATCAATCTCCTTCCCGGTACAGCCACGATGTACCCCAGGTCTGCCTGGTATTCTGCATGCACAGTACGCAATCCATCTCCGGCTGCAGCCCAAAGGCTTCATTTACATAATCCATCAGGGGGAATTCGTAGTTGTATTCGTGGCAGAAGTACATATCCCACGGCGGATAGTCGATCTGCTGGAACGACAGCATGCCCCGCTCGTAACTATAGCCACAACTGCCGTCGAGGTCGAACACGAACTGTTTAGCTGCGTCCACATCGGCGAAGAGCGTCGTGGCCGGCTTCGCTTTGCTGACGGAGGCCATGACCGCTGTGAATTTGCCCCGGCACAGCGGGTCGGCTGCCCGGTTCTCCAGGCTGTAGGTGGCGCCGTCGTCTACCCGCACGAATTCGGCCACTTGTTTGCGGAAGTGGGAGAAGCGCTTGCCGAAAAAGCCCAGGAAGCGCGATGAGGAGTCGGACCGCAAGGTATAGTAGGCGCGGTAAACGCTGTCGCCTTTGCGGATCCTGGCGCTGACCCGGCACAGCATGTCGTTGTTACGCACCGGCGGGATGTGTACCCAACCGATCCGGCTGACCCAGAAGTCGCAGGCGCACATGCTGAACATGCCCAACCCGGTGCCGGGGATCTCGTCAAGATCGATTGGGGCAGGAACGATGTGGCGCAGTTGGTGCAGCGGAACGCGAAAGTTAACCGTGAAGCGCTTGTTGGTGAATGAGTGGACGCTAACCGGCTGGTGGTACACGTGGCCCATGCGTGCGTACAGGGCGCGGATGTCAGTTGGTGCGGCTGCATCAGCAGATTCAATGGCGATGCTCATGCGAAAGCCTCCTGGGGATGACTCCACCTAGAGAGTTTCAGCTACTGACATACAACGCCAACCCCAATTGCCGACAGTGTGCTTGGATCATATCCAAAATCTCTTGCGGAGGGAGGGCGATAGTACCCGCCTGATTTCCTGCTTGTTCCAACTGTTGCCGGTTCACCCAGATGATTTTCTCGTTTTGAGGGAGTCTGCCCAGCACGTCCTTGAGGGCCTCAACGCCCTGGACGCTGGCGCTGGCCCAACCCTCCGCGGTGGCCTTGTCCGCGCCGGTCGTGATTTCTGCCAGGGATTTGACCCGGTTCGTGCCGGTCATCAGGCTGAAATGCCATTGCCCCTGCGCTTGCCAGGAATACAGCTCGTATCCTTTCATGGAGTGCGGCAGGGGAGATGGTGTTGTGGCTGATGACAGCGGCACATGGGAAGTGGAATTTGCGTTGCATGCGCAAGCCAGAGCCAAAACCGAAGCCAGTAAGATAAAGAAAATGGTCTTTTTCATATTCTGATACTTTTCACCTTTGCGATGTGATTTGCCCTGCCTGGATGGACGTAGCACATCGCCAAAAGTTCCATAAGCGCACTAGAATAAAATTGGGATGATACGCCATGTTTTAGCGCAATAGTCATCCCACTCTTTGCCGAATTCCTGGCGTATCAGGTCCTCTTCGACAGAGATGCGCCATACCAGCACCAGGGCCAGGGCGATCACCAGGATAATCGCGAAGAGGGAGCGGAATGTGATAGAAATTCCCAGGAAGAACACGAGCATCCCCAGGTACCTGGGGTGGCGCACGAACTTATAAGGACCTCCCTGAATAAGTTTGTGGTCATCCTGGAGCGTGACTTCCACGCTGAATTGTGTGTCGAGATATTTCTCGGCAATCTGGATCAGCAGAAAGCCTGAGACCAGCAAAATAATCCCGATGAAGCGCACCCCATCTCCGATAGTCAAGGTGCCTATGGCGCGTTGGTCTGAAAAGGGAGCCAGCAGCACAATCGCCAGCCTCAAAATCTGAATCAGGTAGAGGTCCACCTTGTGCTCAGGCACGCCGCTCTTGCGCTGTTCTTTTCTGCGTATTGGCTGGGGCAAATATACGACGGCAAAAAGTTGCAGTAGAAAAATAACAAGTACGTATGCGACCCGCGCCGGATTATCGAGGAAATGGGGTACATCCCCCAGGCCCCAACCCAACAACGGCAGCCCAACGAAAATGAATAATCCTGCTAGTAAGAGCAGTAGGAAGAAAAGAAGTGATTTCATGATTTGCTTCTCAACCAGTCCAATGCTGCAGCCTCTGCGGTGAAAAAGGTTTCATGTACCTTCAACCGATGGCTCGGCAATGGTGCACCCTAAGTCTGTGCTTCAACCCGGCTCAAGAATTGGCCGACTAATGGTAAATACTTTTCGGTCTCCTCTACATGCGGTAAGTGCGAACTGTTCTCGAAGATGACCCATTCGGAGCCGGGTATACCACGGTGTACTGTCTCTGTGATGGCAGGGGTGGCTTCGTCATAACGCCCCCCGATGACCAGCGTAGGCGCCCTGATCTCTCCCAGCCGGTCTACGATATTCCAGTCTTTGAGTGTGCCAATCACATGGAACTCGCTCGGTCCATTCATAGTCAGGTAGACTTCCGGGTTCTGGGCCAGCTTTTCAAAAGCCCGGCTGACGTACTCCGGCCAGGGATCAAGGCGGCAGACATGCCGGCGATAATATTCCAGCATCGCTTCCTGATATTCAGGCGATTCGACCGTGCCTGCCGCTTCGTGCTTTAGCAGCGTCTGTTGCACTTCTGCGGGAAGCTCCGCGCGCAAAAGATTCCCCTCGGATACCCATTGGGACATATTGGCGGGAGAATTGGCAATGACTAAGCTTGCCAGGCCGGCGGGCTGTGTCAGGGCATATTCCATCGCCAGCATACCGCCCCACGATTGTCCCAGGATGTGAACGCGGTCCAGGCCCAGGGCGCGGCGCACCACGCCCACTTCATCCACGAACAGCTCTATCGTCCACAGGGAGGGATCATGGGGCTGATCCGAGTTGCCGCACCCCAGTTGGTCATAGAAAATAACGCGACGGCCCGTAGCGGCTATGCCTTCCAGTGGTTCAAGGTAATCATGAGGTGCTCCTGGGCCACCATGTAAGCATAACAAGGGCAATTTACCCGGCGCTTCACGATCACCGACAATGCGATACCAGACCTGATAGCCGCGAAACGAGATATAGCCTTCTGAAATGGGCAATTCCGTACTCATTGGCTCCCTCTCCTCCCTATCTTTTTGCGCTTAGACCGCCGTTATGCTCTTTTACACAACACGATATAGATTGTATCCGCCTCTGAGGACGGCTCGAATTTGATATTAGAATGGGCATATACTTCTACGAATCTGAGATATCTCCATGTAAGAGATCCCAGTATGCCACGATCATGCCCTAGTAATCAAAGTTTTCGTTTGCTACAAATCTCCTCATGTTGCGAATCTGTTATATTTTAGAGGCAAGGTATAAGGATTGTCAAACGCCTTCGTCAGCCTCGAATGAATTATGGAAGTGAGCATAATCGGAATTGAGGGGAGTTTCTTTTGGGCTTACTTTTGCGGTGGAATATAACCGATTTAATTAAAACGGAAATGCCTTGGAAGGACTAGCAATTCCTTCGCCGCTAGTGGACGTGGATTGTTGTAAATTATCTTTATACCGATGGCTCAGGGCAAAGGGCTGGGCGCTATCCCACGCTTACTCCCAGCCGGGCAATGTATGCCTCGGTCGTGGTCTGCACGATCTCGGTCAGCCGCCGCGCCTCTTCGTCCTGGTTTACCTGTTCAAAGGCCACTCTCTCCGTCTGGGTTGGTACAATTTGTGGGTCACCCCGTTGCACCATCCGGTTATAAAAACCGGCCAGCAGGGTCGCCTGGACTGGATCTTTCTGCAGCATATAAGTCAGCAGCGTTTGGCGCGCTGCGACAGATTGCTGGCGTACATCATTCAGGGAAGACCAGTTCGTCTGGCGGTTATCGACTTTAACCTTACGTTTAGTGACCAAGAGGCATCCTTTCCAGGCTAAGCCCGGTTGGTGATGAAGGCATCCATTGCACCATTATCCGGGGCTGCCCACTCGCATTACGTCGCACCCTCGCCGCCGAAATGGTAAGAAACCATATTCATACGGTGATAGTGCAGGCAGAGCTGAGGAAAAATGGTCTTAAAGTAGAACTAATTTTACTACCATTTCCCTCTTTTGCCAAATGTTCTTGGCAGATTGCAGCAGGTATAGATTCGAAGTTTATCTCTTAGAACAATGACTCTCCAGGCGCTAAGTACTGCCGGCAGACTTCCGTATTGAGCTCTACTCCCAAACCCGGAGCGTCAGTCAGCTCTATAGTGCCATTCTTAAAGAGCGGCGCTCCGGCGCGTGTCACGTATTCGCTAATCCATTGCGACTCGATAAAGTGATACTCCAGCCCGAGAAAGGTGCGGCTGGCCGCCGCCACGTGCGCCGCCGCAATCGTCGCCAGGCTGCCCCCGTTGCCGTGCATCGCCATCGGCATATGGTGCAATTCGGCGTAGTCGGCGATCAACCGGGCTTCATGCAGGCCGCCGCAGAAGATCACATCCGGGTGTACAATATCGCAGGCCTGGCGATCGATAAATCCCTGGAAGATATCGGCAGTAAACATTTCGCCGACGCAGATGGGAATCGGGCTTTTCTCCCTGACCGCGATACAGGAATCTATGTTGGCGGTGGGCGTGGGGTCCTCCAGCCAGGAGAGTTTCAAAGGAGCTAATTCCTGGGCCACCCGGATAGCATCCGCAACGTTGTAGTGCCGGTGACAGTCGGCGCACAGCGCCATATCCCAGCCGACCGTCTGCCGCACCGCTGCCAGGCGTTCCACAATGCGGCGCATCTGGCCGGGTGGGATGGAGCGGTTCCATACGTCCCGCGTATACTCCGGCGCGGTGTAATCGATATCGAACTTGATATGCGTAAAACCCGCTTCCGCCGCTTCCGCCGCCATTCTCTTCCAGGCATCCAGATTTTCCTTGTCCTGCGGCGCGCTGCGGTCCAGGTATACCTGCACGTGGTCGCGGTACTTTCCCCCCAGCAGATAATAGACAGGGGTACGCAAAATCTTCCCTGCCAGGTCGCATAAGGCCATCTCGACCCCACTGATGGCCCATACGATCGGCCCCACCGGCACGGCTGTCGGGGAGGAATCGAGGATGGGAATGAAGGGGGTGAATGCCTCCCGATCGAGTGCCCTGGAATCCTGCGGATGCGGCGCCAGGGTGCCGTATAGCACCTCCGATACCATTGGGCAGATGTCCAGCGGGTTGCGCCCCAGCAGAAATGCTTTGATATAGCCCAAGGCCTCGCGCACCCCCATATAGAAATCGGCTTCGCCCAGGCCGTAGATGCCGGCATCGGTATCTACCCGCACCAGCAGCTTGTTAATAACCCCCTTCCCTCCACCGGGTAAATGCAGCCGGGGACCACGAAGCAACATACTGCGGATATCGGTGATTTTCATAGGGCATTCTCCTGGTATGCAAAGCGTTGCGCGGGTTCGAGCGCCTGTTCAAGCAACTATGAAGATGCTGTGTCCACGTAGGTGGACACCCGGCGGTACGCCCTGCAGCGCCGAATTCTATTCGGTCTGTGATTATAAGAATTTCCAGATTTTTGTCGATAGCCCGCTTTTCTCTTGACTTTTTTGACTATTGAGTTATAATTAGACTTAAGAGTCAAAAAATATTCTCTATAGTAATACTAAAGAGTGATGGTTTTGGAAAAAATTCCGGTGGGTCAAGTCTTTGATGGAGGTATACGGATGCAAACGGAATCGCCTCACCAATTGCTGAAAGAGAAGCAGCGCCAGGAACGGGCGGATCTGATCCTCCAAGCAGCCGAGGCAATCTTAATGGAGAAGGGCTATCACGAAACCTCGATGGACGAGATCGCAGCCCGCGTAGGCGTGTCCAAGGGGACGGTATACCAGCATTTTCCCAGTAAGGAAGAGTTGATCTTCGCGCTGCTCGACCAGCAAATATCCCTGTTCCTCCAATCGATGGAACAGGTTTTTTCCGGTACTACAACAGCGCGGGCCAAGTTGGAGCTGTTTCTGGATTATGCCTACCAGGAGTTGGATGGTAAGCGCACGCGCTTCTTGATGACCATCTTTACCAGTATGGATGCTCCTAGGAGCTTAATTGAGCAAAAGATGCCATTGCGAGAACGTATGGAGCAGCTCCAAAGGCGCATTCACGCTGTGCTGGAAGAGGGCAAGGCCGCCGGTGAATTTGATCTGGCCATCTCCACCGATGTGATGGCGATAATTTTTCTGAGCCTGATTTCTCCTATGGCATATATGTATATAGTCGCTAAGGGCCAACTGTCACGGGAGGCATTGGTGGCCCAAGAAAGCCGCCTCTTCTTCCAGGGGATATCTGCCAAAAAGTAAGTATGTCTCAAGCATGGTGAACACGAAGCGTATTCGTCTCATTTTGGAAAGGGTAGATCATGTCAAGTGCCACACTTCCCCGCCGCCAGGGCTTTCTTTCGCGTCGCTGGCTGGTAGGGGGCATCATTCTGATAGTATTGGTAGCTGCTTTCATAGTTCTGACCAACGGGCGACGGTCATCTGCGGCCACGACGGTTAACACCGTCCCGGTGACGCGGGGCAATATTGTCTCCGCCGTCAACGGTAACGGGACCGTTGCTGCGGAGCAAATGTTGGCCCTGGTCTTTCAAACCGGTGGCAATGTCACCGAGGTGATGGTCAAAGAGGGAGATCGGGTGAGCAAAGGCCAGGCGCTTGCCAGGCTGGACGACCGGGCTTTGCAACTGCAGGTAGTCAATGCCCAGGCCGGTTTGTCCGCTGCCCAGACCAGGTTGGACCAGCTCCGGCGGGGGAATATCAAGCCTGAGGACATTACCGCAGTCAAGGCGCAATTGGCCTCGGCGCAGGCCAGCTACGATAAGGTCGCGGCTGGTCCCGCAGCGGCAGATATTGCGGCGGCCCAGGCAGCGGTGCGGAGCGCCCAGGCGGCCTATGACGCTGCCGTAAGGTCAGCGGGGTCTTCCAGTTCCCAAATTGAGTCCGCGAAAGCCGCGCGCGAGAAAGCCCAGCTAGCTCTGCAGCAGGCGCAATCGGCCTACGATAAAGTGGCCTGGATGCCGGATATTGGCATCCGGCCGGAGACTAAAGCATTGCAAAACGCCACCATCGATAACCAACAGGCGCAGGCCAATTATGAAACCCTGTCCAGTACCGCCGAGACCGATGCCCAATCGAAGGTGCAGTCGGCCCGTGCCCAACTGGAACAGGCCAACGCCAACCTGGCTAAACTGGTGGTCAACCGGAACGATCTGGCCGTAGCCCAGGCTGGTGTAGATCAAGCTAAAGCCAACCTGGATAAGCTGATAGCCACCGCCACGCAGAGCGATCTGAGCATTCAGCAAACCAGCGTAACACAGGCAGAGCAAAACTTGAAACAGGCGCAGCTTAACCTGGAAAATGCCGTTTTGCGCGCGCCGTTTGCCAGCGTGGTGACGGCCGTGAATATCGTGCCGGGCAGCACCGTGAACAGCGCCACGCCCGCAGTCAGATTGTTGGACCGCAGCACGTTACATGTCGATCTGAAATTGAATGAGAACGACATCGTCAAAGTCCAGCTCGACCAACCGGTGGCCTTGGTGATCGACTCTCTGAGCGGCTGGAAGGAGCAAGGTAAGGTAAGTTATATCTCCCCGGCGGCGGAAAACAGTAATGGCATCGTGACGTACGGCATGCGGGTCAGCTTTGGCGATGAAGATCCCAGGGTGAAGGTGGGGATGTCGGCCAATATCAATATTCTCACGGCTCAGAAGGACGGGGTATTGCTGGTGCCGAATTCGGCGCTCTTACCCAAGGGCAGCGGGCGCGTGGTGTACGTTCCCGGCGCCGCCGGCGCACCGCCGCAGGAAGTCGATGTGCAGACGGGGTTGACCGACGGATTAAATACTGAAATTACCGGCGGTCTACGGGAAGGCGCACAGGTCATTGCCCTACCCACCTCCGGAGCCGCGCGACCTCGAGGCGGTCTGTTCGGCAATTGATAGTAGGACAATTTTCAAAATTGTCCAACAATACTGTAAGGAAATTTACATGAACCCGGTAATTATTTCTATCACCGACTTACAAAAAATTTATCACATGGGCGATGTGCAGGTGCCTGCGCTGCAGGGTGTATCCTTTGAGATCCGACGCGGTGAATTCGTCGCGATCATGGGGCCTAGCGGCAGTGGCAAAAGCACGTTGATGAACCTGATCGGTTGTTTGGATATGCCCAGTGCCGGCCGCTATCAATTGGATGGTGTGGATGTGGAGCAGTTATCCGGCGATGATCTGGCGGCGGTGCGGGCGCGGAAGCTCGGTTTCGTCTTCCAACAGTATAACCTGCTGCCGCGCCAGTCTGCGCTGCGGAATGTGGAGATGCCGCTTATCTACCGCGGTATGCCGGCCACAGAGCGCCGGCATCGTGCCGGGATTGCTTTGCGGATCGTAGGGATGGGCGACCGGATGGACCACCGCCCTAACGAGCTCAGCGGCGGCCAGCAGCAACGGGTCGCTATCGCCCGCGCCTTGGTGGGCAGTCCGTCCGTGATCCTGGCGGACGAGCCTACCGGCGCCCTGGATAGCAAAACCGGTATCGAGATCATGCGTATTCTGCAGCGGCTGAATCGTGAACAGGGCCTCACCATCCTTGTGGTGACCCACGAGCACGATATAGCGGCTTTTGCGCAACGAATCTTGCATATCAGCGACGGCAAGCTCGTCCGCGACGAGCAACTGCAGAGCAACCTGGTGGCGTGAAAGAGGTACAATTTTGGCAACCATAACGTCTGAAATCGAATCTTCCATAGCGCATACGCTGCCCGCCGGTGATTTTGTGCTGGAGCCATTGACCGGTGCGGATGACAATAATGTGGATCTGATAGCGGTGGTGCGCGTCTCCATTGAGAGTCTGTGGGCCAAGAAGATGCGTTCCTTTCTGACCATGTTGGGTGTGATCATCGGTGTGTTTTCGGTGGTGGCTTTATTGGCGGTGGGGAGCGGCGCCAGCAACGCCATCACCAGCCAGGTGCAATCCTTCGGCACCAATTTGGTGGTTATTGCGCCCGGGTCCATCACCAACCGGAGCGCAGGCTTTAGTGGTCCCGCCCAAACTATGACCCTGGAAGATGCTAATGCCATCGCAGCTTTAAATCTGCCACTGAAAGGGGTCGCGCCGCAATTCAACGGTAATACCAGGATTGTGGCAGCCGCAGCCGATAAAGATGCAGCCTTCGTCGGTGCTGCGCCGTCCTATCAGGCGCTCAACCATCTGGTGCTGAGCAGCGGCTCTTTTTTCGATGACAGCCAGGTGCGCAACGCGGCGCCGGTGATGGTCTTGGGCGCCAACCTGGCAAAAGAGTTGTTCGGCAGCGGCCAGGCTGTGGGACAGATCGTGCGGGCCAAAGACCAGTCCTTGCAGGTCATAGGCGTCCTGGCTACCCAAGGCGGGGGCGGCTTCGGCTCGGTGGACGACCAGGCTTTTGTGCCCATTACCGTGGCGCAGCAGCGGCTGTTCGGCGCGCGCACCCCGGATGGCAACGGCTACCGCGTCACGGCCATCACGTTGGAATTGGTGCATGGCGAGGATTTGCCCGCTATCCAGCAACGCATCCAGATTCTGCTGCGCGAGCGCCACCATCTGAAAGCGGATGGTAGCGAGGATGATTTTAGTGTGCTCAGCCAGACAGCGTTTCTGAGCACCTTGAACTCCATTACCGCCTTGCTTACCACCTTCCTGGCGGCTTTGGCCGGCATCTCGCTGTTTGTCGGCGGTGTCGGCATCATGAATATCATGCTGGTGAGCGTGACGGAGCGGACGCGCGAGATCGGCTTGCGTAAAGCCGTCGGCGCTCGCGAAAGGGATATCCTACTGCAGTTTATTGCCGAGGCGCTGGTGATCAGCCTGGTGGGTGGCTTGATCGGCCTGGTGCTGGGAGGGGCCTTCGCGCTGGCGATTACCCTCTCCGGGGCGCTAACCGCATCCGTCAGTCCGGGGGTGGCGCTGATGGCGATCAGCGTGGCAATGGCCTTCGGGCTGTTTTTCGGTATCTACCCGGCGCGCCAGGCGGCGCGCCTCAACCCGATCGATGCTTTGCGGTATGAGTAACACCTAAATAAGCCTATTGGCAAAGGTGTTAATAGGGGTAACTTTAGTAGGTGCAGTTTGTAACCGCACATTTTTGCTCCCACGAGCAAGGCGTGCGGTTACAAACCGCACCTACCGAAAACGTGAACAGTTACATCCTTACCTCACTCCCGTGGCAGCGGTAGTTGTACCTTTGTGCCTCCCTGGGAATGGGAGACGAGCGCGCCGTACAAAATCTCCAGCGTGTTGTGGGCGCGTTCGGGCGGCGAGCTGCTGGGCGCATTGTGCCAGATCATCTGCGCCATCTCTTGCACCGCGGGAATCAAATTGTCGCCCAAGAATTCTTGGACGCCGCTGGACCAGGGCGCGGGCACTTCCGTCAGGGAGCCTTCCGGCTTATCCGTCTTCCAGGCCCGCCCGGTGCCGTCCTTATCGCTGACCAGGAAGCGGCCCATCGGTCCCTGCAGGTCAAATTCGAAGATGGCGGGGGTATTCTTGGCGCTGTTTACGACGCCGCGGACACCGTTGGCAAACTCGATGATGATGGTGGAGCCGGGGTCCAGCGCGGGGTCCTTGCCGCCCTCGCCCTTGTACTCCGTGCCGTAATTCTCGAAGCCCTGCTCGTGGACCGCCATCACCCACACCGGCTCTGCCTCCGCGAAGAAGCACACCGCATCGACAAGGTGGGTGCCGTTGCGGAAGAGCATGGAGCGATGGCCGCCCATGTGAGCCACAATCCGGGTGATCGGACCGATCTCTCCCTGCCGTACCAGCTTGCGCACCGATTGGTACGGGTTGCGCCAGCTACGGGTATGGTCTACCGACATCTTGGTGCCGTTCTTGGTCACGGTCGCCAGCATGCGGTCGGCATCTTTCAGGTTGATGCAGATCGGCTTCTCGCAGAAGATGCCCTTAACGCCCGCATTGGAAGCATCAATCACCGGGTTGGTGTGGTAATCGTCAGGGGTGGCGACGCTGACCACGTCGGGGCGCTCCTTTGCCAGCATATCGTGGTAGTCGAGATATTCCCGCACGCTGCCGGGCGCCAGCCGGGAGCGCTCATAGAAGCGCGGGAAGACCGCGGGGTTGATATCGCACACCCCTACCAGTTCGTACTCAGGGACATTAGCATACGCATAGGCATGGTTGGCTCCCAGGCCGCAACCGATCACTGCCGCACGCAATTTCTGTTCTGCCATGATTTTTCTCCTTAGGTATGAGGATAAGTAACCCTGCTGCCGTACGCCACGAATTTTAACACGGATGCACGGATTAGGGTAACCCTCCGGAGTGTTTTTGCTTAAAAACGGTTTACTTCGTATCTTCCAAAACAAAGGTGACTAACATGTTTACCTGGTAGCCAGTAATCTTCCCCTGATCAATATCGACGCGCTGTTCTTTAATCCAGGCACTCTTCACCTGGCGCAGCGTTTGCTCGGCGCGCGCAATTCCCTGCTGAATGGCATCCTCGAAGCTCTTGGTGGACGTGGAGCTGATCTCGATCACATGGGCTACACTCATGACAAACCTCCTGATTGACTCAACTTATTTGACAGAGCAAGCCACAAAAAAACAGCTATTTTCATTATAACCTGCCTGTTATCTCTTGTAAATATTGCGATGATAGTTAAGGATAACAAAGTCACCTTCTCGCGTGAAGCGTAGCCGAAGGCGGGTAAGCTGGCGCTGGGGAGGGCGGCGAGGACCTGAATGCTGCCTATATTTTGGCGAGTTGCTCTTCTGATAACATCTGCCCGGCAATCAGCCGGAAATCTGGCTCCGGTATTTCTACCACGCCAAACCGGAAGGGCGCTCCCCAATGCCCTTTGTCCTTGATAAAGGACAGCGCATCAATCAAGGGCAGGATAGATACCTCGCGGCAATCCTGGTAGAACACATCGCGCCGGAAGGGCGCGAAGCCATCGCCCATATCGTGTTGGTAGACCGGGTCATCCTTCAGCTTGCCTATAGCCGTAAAGTTCTGGCATGTATCGCTCTTACCCATTGTTATTTTGGAAGAATAGTAGATCAACCAATCGCCCGGGTGCATGCGCAAAAGCGGTGACGACTTGCCATGATTTGCCTGGGCAAAGCCCCCGACCACGCCGCGCTGCACATGGTCGCGCGAGGCAACTACAATCCAATATCTCGGTTTCATCTCGTTATCCTTTGCTCCCATGAACAGTGATAAGGTAACCATCGGGGCATCCGTAGGCAGCCCCACCTTTCTCGATCTGTTGTACCACGGCAACTGCGCGGGCGATCCCATCTTCGGCCTGGATTTTCGACCCCAGATCGGCGGCGCGCTGGCGCATCGTTTGATCTGTCAATGCCTTTTGTATCGCTTGCGCCAGTCGGTCAACCGTTAATTTCTTACGTGGAATAGGTTCTGGCCCAACCCCTAATTCTGCTACGCGCTGCCCCCAAAATGGTTGGTCCCCAAAGAAAGGAATAACAATAGATGGAACCCCTGCCCTGAGACCGGCGGCCGTTGTTCCAGCGCCACCGTGATGGACTACGACTGCGACGCGCGGGAAAAGCCAGGAAAAAGGGATAGAATCCAGCATATAAACGGAGCGCGGCAAATCTGCCGTCTGCATACCGCCCCAGCCGGACAGTATGATGCCCCGTTGTTGAGTTCGCGCAAGAGCTTGTAAGACGAGATCAGCGGTTTCTTCTGGTTTTCGATTGCTCATACTGCCAAACCCGACATAGACAGGCGGGGGACCGGCCTGCAAAAACTCCACCAGGGCTGGGGGCGGGGTCCAATCAGCCGGCGGATCTAAGAACCAATAACCCGTGACATGCATATTACTATCCCAATCAGATGGTGGGGGAATGACTGATGGGCTGTATCCATAGAGAATTGGATAATCATGAAGGCGGGCGGCATGGTAGGGTCCCCAAAACGGGGATGCTGGTAAGCCTAGCACTTTCTGGCGCGCCAATTTATCGGCTGACCGGGACGTCTGCCACATGATCTGCCGGGTAAGATGATGGGACAGGGGATTAAGAGCACCTCCGAACCACGCCGGGAGCTTGGGAAAGGCAAAACTGGCAAAGGCTTGTGTAGGCGTAAAGGGAATGTAATAGGCCTGCAGAAATGGCAGCTCCAACTTCTCTGCCAGGGCCAGGCCAACAAACAGACCGCCTATCCCTGCGAGCACCAGGTCCATGCCCCGGCAAGCTGCTAGACCTGCCTCTGCTAAAGCCAGAGCGCCGCGTTGGGCTTCTTTTGCCATGTGCGACATAATGGCGAGGAAATTCCCCCTCTCCAAAAGCTGCCGCATTTCTGGGCTTTGCGCTATGTCCTGCACATTCCCCGCAACGGGCCAGAACTCTACCCCATGCGCATTGACCAGCATCTCAAAGTTTTCATGGGTCACCAATCGGACAATGTGACCGGCCTTTTGCAAGCCCTTGCCTAAAGCGATGTAGGGTTCAACATCCCCGCGACTTCCCGTAGCAATCAAAGCAATGCGCATAAATAATTCCCCCAACTCATTACTCGTCCCTGGAATTATGCCTCTATTGCTATAACCCTGTCCAGTATGATCCGGGGTAGAAAAAAGCCACCCAATACTATCGAATGGCTTTTGTTACTTTTCAATTTCGCCTGCCGCACAGGAGCGAACCCCTCACTGTGCAGGGGTGATAGGTCAGGTCCATAGTGGTCCCGCCAGGTTAGACCGGACCCACCAGCCAGTTGCCGGGTGCGGCCGGGTCGTCGCTCGTAAAGAAGTCCACCGCGTTCTGCATCATCTCATCTCTGGTGAGGAAGCCATCCCCGTTGCGGTCAAGGTGATAGAAAGCCAGGGTAGCCTCATCTGCCGTGATGTTATAACTTGTCAGGTAGGCTATAAATTCGGTTATGGTAATCTGCCCGTCCCGGTTTTTATCAGCCTGTATCAAACCCATCTCCACCTGTCCCATGACGAACTGGTCGAATAATTCCTTCTGGCCGATAATGGCCTCGGTGGCCTGGAGGAATTCTTCGTAGGTCACCCGGCCATCTTTATTGGCATCGGCCATCAGCACCAAGCCTTCCCAGCCTTGCAGCACGGCGGCGTGCATCATATCGTGCGCTTCGGTGCCAGGCGCCCATTCCATATTTTTCGCCAGGCGCTCGAAGATCAGTTCATAATCGGCTTTCTCGATGAAACCTTTGCCACGGGAGTCATTGACAACCAACAGCCTATTCAATTTTCTTTTCCTGAATTCAGAAAGCATGATTACTCCTTTGGGGCCAAAGCCAGCTAACGATAGATTGGGATTAGTGGAGATTGTAGATTGTCGTGCGTCGCTTCTCAAACAGAAACTCCAACTGCCACATCACCTACACGTGTTGATCTAACAGGATCGTGTTCCCGTCTGGATCAACAATCATAAAGCTGGCCGGGCCAGTCGAGCTTTCGTCTGCTTCTAAAATCATGTTTACGCCACGATCTTTGAGCTGACGCTGCAACTCTCGAATGTCCGTGAATTCGCCGAGTGGCTGTGCATCGCTATTCCAGCCCGGGTTGAAGGTGAGAATGTTCTTGTCAAACATACCTTGAAATAAACCAATAGCGGTGTCGCCATTCTTCATAATCAGCCAATTCTGCGATTGATCTCCTGCGAAAGCTGTAAAACCCAGCTTTTCGTAAAAGAGCTTCGACGCCTCGATATCTTTTACGGCCAGGCTAACAGAGAAAGCTCCCAGTTTCATAATTGCCTCCTCCCAATCTTGTACGGATGTTAATTCATCTACCACGAATTGGTATCAAAAGAATTCATCTGAAGGGCACGGGTTGGCCGGTCACCGTGCAGGTGTTACAGTCGGGGCGCTGCAAGTCCCGATAGGTTAGAACGGTCCCATCAGCCAGTTGCCCGGTGAGTTCTGGTCCTCGCTCAGGAAGAAATCGGTCACGTTCTCCAACATCTCGTCCCTGGTAATGAAGCCATCCCCGTTGCGGTCGAGATGGGCGAAAGCCGTGGCAGCATCCGCTTTTGTCATATTGTAGCTGCTGGTGTAGGCGATGGATTCCTCGCCGGAAATCTGGCCGTCGCCGTTGGTATCCTGCATGCTGAAACTGCTGTCGGTGATGCCCAATGCGAGCCGGGCGAATATATCCCTATTCGCCGTCACAGCATCAACTGCCTGGAAGTATTCTTCGTAGGTTACCTTGTCGTCGTGATTGAAATCGGCCATTTCCTTCACACCATCCCAGCCGGCCATTGTGATTCCGTGCATCTTATGGTATTCCTGGCTGCCTGGCGCCAGGCCCAGGTTTGTCGCCAGGCGTTGGAAGAGCTGTTCAAAATCGCCCTTCTCCACATAACCGTTGCCATCGAAGTCGTACGAATCGATCAGCCGTTTGATTTTTCTTTTCCTGATTTCAGAAAGCATATTTACTCCTTTGCGGCAAAAGCCGGCTATCGGTGGGTTTGTTTTGTGGAAGACAGCAGGGACAGCGGCTGCGTAGATTCGGGACGTGCTGGTCCGGACTGCTGCCAGATTCCAGTATAGTATGTTTTTTGGCGTCTGTAAAGTAGTGCGCGGGGCTGATGAACTTTTCACTCGACGGTGTCGGGTGGCTTTTTACCTTATGATTTCCTACATCCTTCGGGCTATGGCGGTTAGGTCAATTACTGGCTGAGCAGTTAGCAGAAACTTTATTCCGACGGCTCATGAATTACCAAAGTCATGGAGAATCCAATTCTGGGGGCCAGTATATACGACAAGAACATAAAAATATTCAGCCATAACGTGGCGCGATGATTCCTCGCGGCGAAATTGATACAACCGTGTCTCCCAACCACTCCACTTGGAAAGAACGATCTATAACCTGCTCGGTCATGGATTGCCGTGCTAATGGGAAAGTTATCTCAATCGCCGTTCCAGCCTTCAGCGCCGGCAGGAAAAGATAGGGAGCTTGTAGCTGTAGCGGCGCTGTTTCACGATCAACGCGTAACCTTATCTTCTCGGTTTTCAACCAAGAAGGCAGACGCACCCAGAGATGCCTGTTTTTGTGCATATGTATCTCCAACCTGCCCTCATTTGGGAGATAGCTACGCAGGCTCAGGCTCTCGCTCTCTTTGTTGAGCAGCAAATTTACCCTTACGCCTGTCTGATCCTCTGAGAAGATTGCGGCCCAGGATTCGCAAATTCCTTGCAGTGCCCCTCCGGTTAGATCTGTATTGTAAGAATGAAAATCATTGGGAGTGGCAAAGCAGAAGCCGCCCCGGGCCCGCCGCCGCAGGTCGCGGTAGGCACGTTCCCAGGTGTCTTCCAGTCCCTCATTATCTTGAATCCAGTTGACATCAATCAATTGGCAGGGTAAGAGCCCGTTGCGCAAGAAGCGCTCGGCATCTTCGTAGTATTGGGGATAGCCGGCCTGACCAAGGAGTAAGGCTGCCTCAATAAAATCAGTCGTATTATTGGCCTCGCCACGGCCCCATTCGTTTTTACGGCTCTCCTTTGCCCAGCCGTAGCTCGTCCGCCACGCTACCAAACCGACATCATAAATACGTTTGGCAAAATCAAGATAAGAGCGATCGTTGATCAGCAGACCAAAATCGATAAGCCCGGTGATAGTCCCTTCGATAGAGTGCAGATGGGTCCCAGCGAGCGGCGTGAGCTGGCCCTCTTGCGTGAAGCAGACCTCGCGGTTATAGTCAGCGAAGCGGCGGGCCACTTCCAGTGCCATCGAATCAGCCGTCATACGGTAATACCTGACCAGTGCCCCAAGAGTCCGACCACTGTCATTGGCCGGGCTATAGCTTCCATCCTGGCGGGGAGCAACCCAGCCCTGCTCAGATAGCGCTGAGCCAGGATAGCCGCGTGTTTCGCGTGTCGCTTGTTCCATCACCTGCACCAACTGCTGCGCCAGATGTAAAGCCCTCTCCTCATTTTTCCAGCTTGCGAGAGCAATCAAGCCTAGCAACACCTCACGCTGGTGGTGCATCACTGCCAATGGCCTATCGTATGGGGCTTTACCCGGCGTCATTGCCATGTCATCCCAGGCGAAGCCATTATTCCCAACCAAGCTGGCGTAGAGCAAGCTTGCGAGGTCCTTATCTGCCTCTTCATCCTGTGGCATGTCAATAATGCGAGCGCAACGACTGAGGGCATCCAGGAAACGCCCAACGACATGTGGGGTATCGCCACTCTCGTGCTGTGCCCACACCGGATTCTGCACAAGCTGAAAGCGGAAATAGGGACGGCAACCGCGCTTGCGATCCAGACCTGCATAGATATGATCTACACCGAGATGTAGATGATCCTTCAAATCAACTGCTTGAGGCTGATCTGTCAAAGTAGTCCACTCTTCGGTAGGGCTTACTAATCCTGATGACGTGGATCGAGAGCATCTCGAAGGCCATCGCCGATAAAATTAATAGCCATTACGGTAAGCAGGATCATGAGACCTGGCGGAATCCAGAACCAGGGATTTTCCTGGAGCCGGGCTAAGGAGCGGGCCGCGTTGAGCATGTTGCCCCAACTGGGGGTAGGAGGTAGTACGCCCAAGCCCAGGAAACTCAGCCCAGCTTCTGTTAAAATCGCTCCAGCCACGCTCAACGTAGCCGCAACAAGTAGTGGAGCGACGCAATTGGGCAGCACATGCATGATCATGATCCGCCGATCGGAGACGCCCACACAACGGGCTGCTAGGATGAAGTCTCTCTCTCGTACAGAAAGGATTTGTCCCCGTAGTAATCTGGTCTTTCCTGGCCACCCTAATATGCCGAGGACGATCATCACATTGTAGATGCTGGGGCCGATCAGAACGACGACAGTCATAATGATAATCAGACTCGGGATACACATAACTACGTCGGTAGCGCGCATAATAAGCATGCGCATTGCCTCATTGAAAATCTTACTTTGGCGGATTCGTTGCCTCAGATAATAATGTTACCCGATCAGGTTGCACGACAAAAATGGTCGGGAGGAAAGAGGCTATGATGAGTCAGAAAAGTAAACGTGAACTTTTGGAAACTATCGCA
>SHYO01000082.1 GCA_009692745.1 Chloroflexota bacterium | reverse complement strand
GTGGACCGCACGACACTGCACAGCAACGTCATCATCTGCCAAGTAGGTTCGTTCATTGGATCGGCCCTCCAGCATGGATTCGAAAGTACAGCCAGTTTACACCATGTTGCCCACCCCGGCAAAGCTTAACTTAGCGGAAAGTAGAGTTGATAAGAGATGCCGGGAAAAAACCAGTTCCCTTGAGCCTTGCCCGGAAGATCCTGCATATAAGAGCCGGTTTTCGGCTCGGCTTCGCGGGGCACTTTCCCATCAAAACTTGCCAGTTTGGGGGTAAATTGGGCTTTTACCGCCGGTGTGAAGTAGTCAACCGGTGAGACATATTTCATGTAATCGTGGGGATAATGGGCGGGATTGATGAAGGGTTCATCAGGAATGCGCTCATCGGTGGCACCGAAATCCACGCCGGAGGCATCACTGCCCAAGCCGGCCATTTCCCCGCTATCCACCTGAACCATGACGTTCTGTTGGCATTTCTGCACCAGGGAATTCCCATCGTTGAATGCCTGGCATTGGGGATCACCTTTTTTAAATTCGGCCAAAAGCTTATCCGAGATGGCAGAGAGGTGAAAAAGGTAGGCGCGAAATTCCCGGCAGGGATAGAAGTAAAGTTGGTAACCGATGGCGCTGCTGCCTTCGAACTGCGTCGACCAAATCTCGGTAACCCAGGCGTGACCCGGAAACTGGAGGGTTACCTGGGGAGACGTTTCGCCGGGAAGGGATAGCGTGAAGCTGGAATGTTTCGCCGGGAAGATATGGATGGGGGGCGATAGCCACCCCAAAGGGCGGAAGGCCAGGAAATCCTTGGGTGCTATCGGCATGGTATCAAAAAGCGGCGTGCTGATCTCCGGGCACCTGGGGATTTGTGCTAGGGGATCGTTGCGCTGACGGTTGCCGGAGGATTGAGGGTTGGCCATGCCTGCAGAAGCAGCCGGTTGGGGGCTCTGCTTGGTCGGGACGCTTGTGGCCGTGGGCAGGCGGGCGCTCTGGCCCGGTGGTATAGGTAAGGGGGTCGGGGTGGCAACGATGGCCTGCTCGGCGCAGGCAGTGCTTAAAATGGCGACTGCTAACAGGAACGATATAATGGCGAGGCGGATGGGCTGCACAAACGATGGAACCTGTTGCTGAACCTTACGCATTTTTCCTCCGATAATACGAATATCGCCTTTTTAAAGTATAAGCCAACAGTATGGCCGGTCAATACCTGCCGTCTAAGAGGAAGCTGAGAAAGATGGTGTTTCCTGGATGCCCAGCTCGGCGGTCTAAATTGAGGGCAGTGGTGGGCAGGTTCTGTCTTGAAAATAGCACGACATGGATTATTACACGGATGCACGGAAGATTGGCATCCTTTCGCGTATCCGTCGTTTGCCGTTAGCAATCAGGAATCTGTGTTGCGATCCGGACAGCAGACCCTATTTTCTCCTTCATGGTGCTTACTGAGGGTATGGCGAATGCTATGTTAAAGTCTGGGTAACAGCCCGGTGGACAACAGGCCAGGCGGCAGATTGAGGATCGATTGGCTCAAAATGGCCCATCTGTGGCAAAGAGATGAGCGTGATATCGTCACCGTGGGCGAGGGCGGTGTTATAATAGCGCTGGCTAATTTCGATGGGGACATTGGTATCCTCGGTGCCGTGGAGTAAGATCTGGCGAATGCCCAGGGGCAAGAGCTCAATGGGAGAGGCTGTCGCATACCGTTCGGGATATGCCGCCGGACTGCCTAGCAGTTGCTCCACTATACCCTGGCTGAGACCCAACTGCCAGGCGTGGCGCAGGTCGATGACCCCGGCCAGGGAGATGGCGGCGCGACATCGGGGCAGGTCCGGGGCATGGAGCGGGTTACCCGGCGGGATACGGCCGGCGCCTGCCAGCCATAGCGCCAGGTGCCCTCCCGCGGAATGGCCCATGAGCACCAGCCGTTGTAGGTCCAGGTGGTAATGTGGGGCCAATAGGCGCAGGTGACCGATGGCCTGGGCAACATCCTGGAAGGTGCCGGGCCAACCGCCGCCCGGGTTTCCCAGGCGCCGATATTCGATGCTCCAGGTAGCGCAGCCGGCGGCAGTAAGGGCGGCGCACAGGTGGCCGGTGTGGTCGAGGCCATATTGGGAGCGCCAGAAGCCGCCGTGGATCATGGTTAGGGTCGGATAGGGCGGCGGAGTGTCCGGTAGGCGTAGATCTCCAAAGTGGAATTCGCCCGGTCCGTACGGAATACGGATATTCCCAGCGGGTGGAGGCAGGGAGAGTACATCCATGCTATTGGTCATGGGACACGCGACCTATAAATGATACTTTGTTATAGCCCCAAATAGTTCTGAGTGCACGATGACTCCGATTATACTTGCAGATGGTATCGAAGAGATAAACCGCAATCATATAGGGTCAATTGCTGGGAGTCAATCTGATACACGCAGCTTAACCAGGCGTATGAAACTTCTGGCCGGGTTTGGGGTAATATTAGTGGAATATGGCATAAGCAGTGTTGTGGCCTGTAGGAGGCTTCCGAATTCTTGACTTGTCCATTCCGTGAGACTATACTTTTATTAACATACTAAGCACCGATGGGTAAAAGAGTTTGAAAGTCACGTGTGTAGGGTGCGCGGGCGCAAGATACGCGTAGCCATCCCTTGCGTGCAGGAATTGCGGGAGGAAAATGAGTGGCAGAAGGTTGATTATTGTTATTCTGATAGTCGCCGTGGTAACAGGCAGCTTTTTTGGTATTCGCCGCCTGACAGAGACCAAAGCGGCGGCTGAAACTGGACCGGAAACAACACCGGTGATCCGAGGAGATATTACCGCTGTAGTGGGAGCCACCGGGAGCATTGAAGCTCAGGATAAAATCTCCTTAAGCTTCAAATCTCCGGGAAGATTGGCAACCATTTTTGTGAAGGAAAATCAGGCGGTTAAGGCAGGAGAGATTCTAGCTCAACAGGATACGGCCGACCTGGAATTACAGATTAAGCAGTCCGAAGCGACCTTGAGAATTAACCAGGCTAAATTGGCGCAACTCAAGGTAGGTCCCAAAAAGGAGGATGTGCTAACTGTGGATGCGAACCTGGCCAGCGCCAAGCAAAGCCTGGCCAGTGCCAGGCAAAGTCTGGCCAGCGCCAAAGAAAATCTAGTCAAGATCCGGCAGGGTCCCACGTCGGATGACATCGATGCTGCGAAGGCAGATCTGGCATTGGCCCAGGCCAAGGTTGAGCAGGCGCAATCGGCATATGACAAGGTGGCCTGGAGACCTGACATCGGTAGCCTCCCTCAAGCAGCGAATCTGCAACAGGCAACGGTGGAATATGAGCGGGCGCAGGCGGTCTATAATCAGAAAGTCAAAGGTCCGGAAGCTGCCCCGATAGCCTCGGCTCAGGCCCAGGTCAGTTCGGCGGAAGCCCAGGTCAGTTCGGCGGAAGCCCAGGTAGTCTCGGCCCAGGCTCAAGTGGATAAGTTAAAGAATCCGCCGAATGCCCAAGATGTGACCATTGCTGAAGCCCAGGTTTCCCAAGCCGAAGCTTCTTTGGCCCAGACTAAATTGCGCCTGGAGGATTCCTATTTGAAGGCTCCGGTGGGCGGTGTAGTGGCTATAGTTAACGGCAATGTCGGGGAATTCACCAATGCAGCAACCCCCACAGTGGTGCTGGTAGATTTATCTAAGTATCATATTACCGTGAATATCGATGAAACCGATATCAGCCGCATTCAGCTTGGACAAACGGCCAACCTGACTCTAGACGCTTTCCCGGGAGCGGAACTCCAGGGTGAAATCAGAAAAGTGGCTGTGACGGCGAGTGTGCAGCAGGGTGTGGTCACCTTCCCGGTACGGATTGATGTAGCGAAGAGTCCGTTGCCTTTGAAACCGGGAATGACAGTGAATGTCAATATTGTGGTAGACCAGAAAGAAGGTATACTCCTGGTACCGTTGCGCACCATCCGGTCGCGACAAAGCGACCGCGAAAAGGTTGTGACGGTGATCCAGGATGGGCAGCCTAAAGCGCAAGTGGTGAAAGTTGGGCTGACCAATGACACAGATGCAGAGATATTGAGCGGCCTGAGTGAAGGTGATCAGGTTGCAACCAGTGTGGTACCAACTAACAATCCTTTACAAGGGGGCTTCTTCGGAGGAGGTCAAGGGAGATAAGCATGCAAACTCAGCCTGTGCAAAATTCAGCACCAGAATCTGTTATTCGGATCGAACATATTACTAAAGTTTACCGCATGGGGGAAATGGAAGTCCATGCCTTACGGGGTGTGGACCTGGTCATCCATAAAGGCGAGTTGATCAGCATTATGGGCCCCTCTGGATCGGGCAAATCTACTTTAATGAACATTCTTGGCTGCCTGGACCAGCCGACGGATGGGCAATATTGGCTAGATGGGCAGGATGTTAGCCGGTTAAAGGATGACCAACTGGCCGATGTGCGCAACCGTAAGATCGGCTTCGTTTTCCAGAGTTTCAATCTGTTACCGCGTACTTCGGCGTTGGATAATGTGGAGCTGCCTTTGCTATATGGCGGGATATCTTCCAAGACGCGGCGCCAGCGGGCTAAAGCGGCTTTGGAGGCTGTGGGGTTGGCGGACCGGATGAGGCATAAACCCAACGAACTATCGGGCGGCCAGCAACAGCGGGTGGCTATTGCCCGGGCGCTGGTAACCAATCCGGCCATTATTCTGGCGGATGAGCCTACCGGTAACCTGGATACCAAATCGGGTGAAGAGGTTATGGCTATATTTCAGGATTTGAATATAAAACAAGGCATCACTATCATCTTTGTGACCCATGAAAGTGAAATTGCCAGCTATACGCGGCGTATCATCCATATCCGTGATGGCGTCGTCCAGAATGAAGAGATTGTGGGAAACCAGGTTCTGGCGAAACACCAGCAGTTGGAACCGGTGGAGGCTGTCCCGCAAGCATGAACCCTTGGGAGAGTTTCCGCTTATCCATCCGCGCTCTGGCGTCGAATAAATTACGCTCTTCTTTGACGATGTTGGGCGTGATCATAGGGGTAGGCGCCGTGATTGCTTTGCTTTCCATCGGCCAGGGAGCCCAGGCCGCTATCACTTCCCAAATTCAAGGCGTGGGATCTAACCTGGTCGTGGTGTTGCCGGGTGCGATTCAGCGGGGCGGAGCGCCGCGCGCGGTAGCCGGTTCCGCTCCCACGCTTACTATTGGGGATTCCCAGGCGTTAGCTAACGGGCGAGTGGCTCCCAGCGCTGCCCTGGTGGCGCCTTATGTGCAGCGCCAATACCAGGTGGTGTATAATGGAGAAAATGTTAACACGTTGATTTACGGTGTGACGCCGGAATATGCCGGCGTACGCAACATGAAGGTTACCCGGGGACGGTATATCTCCAATAATGATATAGAAACCCTGGCGCGGGTGGCAGTTTTGGGGATGATCCCAGCGCAAAATCTATTCAAAGGGGCAGACCCCGTTGGCCAGGTGGTCAAGATCCAACAGATACCCTTCCGCGTGGTTGGGGTGTTGGTGGAGAAGGGCGGGACTAATGCCTTTGGCGGCAGTCAAGATGATGTGATTGTGGTGCCCCTCTCGACCGCCCAGGTACGGCTGATCGGCTCCCGTGCTATCACCGGCTCCAGCCGGCTGGTTTCCGCTATTAGTATTTCGGCGGTCAGTGAAGATAAAGTAGATCAATTGGTGCAAGAGATCACGTTGGAATTGCGCCGCCGGCACAAGGTTCAGTTTACAGCCGATGATTTTACTATTATTACCCAGAAGGATCTACTGGGGGCATTTTCCCAGGTAACCACAATTCTGACGATTTTTCTGGGGGCCATCGCGGCTATTTCGCTCCTGGTGGGCGGTATTGGTATCATGAATATCATGCTGGTGTCGGTTACGGAGCGCACACGGGAGATAGGCCTGCGCAAAGCGATCGGCGCCAAACGTTGGGATATCCTGGTGCAATTTCTAATTGAAGCGGTCACCCTCAGTATTCTGGGAGGCGCGATTGGGATTTTGATGGGGGTCGGAATTTCAGCGGCAGTGAATTCGACCGGACAGATCGCAACCCAAGTTTCTATAGAGTCTGTAGCCCTGGCAGTCGGCTTTTCCCTGGCAGTGGGATTATTCTTTGGAATATACCCGGCAGTTCGGGCCTCCGGCCTGAGTCCTATCGAAGCATTGCGCTACGAATAATTTCCGCTACATGCAGCGTAGGGGGCTATAGGGCCTGGGACCGGTAACGGAGGATATTGACGGTGATAGATCATCAGCAGATATCCTTAGGGCAGATCATGGGCTTAATCCTGCGCCATGTGATGCCTCGCTTTTTCATGGCAGTCATCATTGCTCTATTATTTATGTTTTTCCCCATGCCTTGGTGGCCGCTCTGGGCTACATATTGCCAGGCGCCCTTGATTATTTTTGGCCTGATTGTCTACCTGGGGAAGTTGTTACTAGATACCTTCTTTTATCCTCGTTATCCAACAAAGCCGCGCGTGAAACGTGACTAATTAAGAACCCGGGCTGCTGATCTATAGTCGAAGGCCCGGGTTCTTATTGCAGGACATCCAACAAGGCCAGCACGTAGGATTTTTCATTGTGATCGCCGGGGGTTACCGGACCAATGCACCCTGGGCAGCCTGCAGTACATGGGCAGGCATGGACCAGGTCGCGCACCATTCGCAGCAACGTTTCGTGCTGCTGGTAGAGCAGGAGGGCAAAACCGATGCCACCGGGAATCTGCTCATAGATGGTGACGGTGGGGGCTTTGGTAAATTGAGCCTGGGCTTCGGCCATGACGCCTACATCATGCTGATCACACATCAGAATTAGGGGGGCCAGGTGCCCTACAGCATATCCCAGACCGCTGAGGGCGCCGTGTATGCCCTCGGCGCTTTCGGCGCGCCAGTGGCACTCGCGGCACAAGGTCACCAGGTTTTCCAGCCGGTTTGCCTGGAGATAGTTGTTATTCTGCCCGGGAATCCAGTTGAAGGTGCGGAAGGGTTGAATATGATGCACGTCGTGCTGCCGGTCAGGGCGCTCTGGAGCATTACAGTGGCGGCAGCGGAAACCATCCCGCGCACGGGTGGCCTGGCGTGCCTGGGGCCAGTTAGATCCCCGGTTGGTGAGAGGGTCGTAGCGCCACCAGCCGGCATCACGCAGTTTATCGACTGTAGCCTCGGCCAAACAAAACCAGTAAGCTGCGGTTGTTAGCATCTGAGGGGGTAGATCCAGCCGTTCCACGCCTAAATTCTCATGGGTATGCCAGCGGATCTTTTTGAAGCTGGTGATGCGCGAGATGATCTGCACTTCGCCGTGGGAGACTTCCGCCCCGCCGCTGGTGCGGTGGGCGTGAATGCCGATCAACTCGACGCTGCCCGAGCTGCCGGCGTCTGTAAAATAGCCGGGATTTGCCGGGCGCACCTGCGCCCGGCCGCCTTCCAAATCGAGTTCTTCTACTAAATAGGTTTGCCCATTGTGCAGATAAATAGCGCCTGGATGCACCAACGCAGGCGCGGAGGCTTTATCCAGTGTGCCGATAACTTCGCTGCTATCCTGGTCCTGAATGGTGACGGTGAGACCGCCGGCTGAACGTAGCGAAACATGTTCTGCCGGGTACGAGCTTCCGATCCAGTACCAGCGACCTTGTGATAAGTGGACTTCGGCTGCATCAGTTAAATATTCCAGCAACTCCCGCGTGGCTTCCGCCGGACATTGAAAGGCCAGCTCGTCTACCTCCCCGGTGTTGGGTAGACTTTCGGCGGGGGAAAATGCCTCGCCATCGTCAAAGGGGAGCTCGAAGGCGGCACAGCGTAGATGGTCTAGCAAGATCAGGAGATTGTCCGGATTAATCCGGGCGGTTTCGGGGGAGCGCTGGAAAAAATACTCGGGGTGGCGCACCAGGTACTGATCTAGAGGGCTGGCGCTGGCGATCAGGATAGCAGCAGAACGGTTGGCACGCCGGCCGGCGCGCCCCACTTGCTGCCAGGTACTGGCGATCGATCCGGGGTAGCCCGCCAGGATGCAAACTTCCAACTCGCCCACGTCGACCCCGAGTTCCAATGCGTTGGTGGCCACAACGCCGCGGACGGACCCCTCTCGTAACCCCAGCTCAATAGCCCGCCGCACCGAGGGCAGGTACCCGGCGCGATAAGCGGAGACCTCCCCCTGGCCGCTCTGGCGGATGTAGGAGAGAATCAGCTCGGCGGATAGGCGCGAGCGAGCGAAGGTTAGCGTTTGTAAATTGTACTCCAGGGTATGCCTGGCCATCTCGGCGGCTTCCAGCATCATACTGCGCCGGATACCCAACTCAGGATCCAGTACCGGCGGGTTATAAAACAGGAATTCCCGGGCTCCGCGGGGGGCGCTATCCTGGTCGATCAGGCGCAAGGCAACGCCGGTTAACGCCTGAGCGTGCTCCACAGGATTAGCGATAGTGGCCGAGGTACACAAAAAGAGAGGATTACTGCCATAGAAACGGCAGATGCGTTTTAGACGGCGCAGCACATTGGCGACATGACTGCCCAAAACGCCCCGGTAGGCGTGAATCTCATCCAGCACGACGATACGCAGACCCGCGAAGAATTCGGCCCAGGTAGTATGGTGGGGCAGCAAGGCCATGTGGAGCATATCCGGATTGGTCGCTATCAGGCGGGCAGTACGGCGGATGGCGGGGCGTTGATGGCTGGGAGTGTCACCGTCGTAGGTGGCAGGATGGATGGGTATCTTGCTGGTGGCTTCCCAGCGGCGCACGGCTGCCATCTGATCTTGCGCCAGGGCTTTCGTGGGGAAGAGCCATAGGGCTCGCGCCGCGGGAAGGTGAGCCAGGGTCTGCAGCGTGGGAAGGGTAAAGGCAAGGGACTTGCCGGAAGCTGTGGGAGTGACCAGGATGAATCCCTGTTCCTGAAGCACGGTATCGAGTGCCTGGGCCTGGTGGAGATAGGGGCGGGAAATGCCCAGTTGGTTTGCGGCCCGGATCAGGCGGTCATCCAGGCCGGCCGGCCAATCGGTCCAGGTGCCTTTTTGCGCTGGCAGGCTATGCCAGGCTTCAATCTGGCCTTTGGGATGCAGTGTCGCCAGGGCCTGTTCCAGGGGGGATGGAGTGTTATCAACAGAGGTCATAGGAAGACCGTATCACAGACTCGCTTGGCGTAGCCGTATCAGACAACTAGGGGACGCGTTCGCGAATAGTCGTTAGTGTCCAACCCAGCAAGAACATCGTTCCAAGACCGAGTAGCAGCCAGCCAAAGCTCTGGCTGAGCATTACCAGCGCACCGCCCAGGCTCAGGACGATGGCTGTGATGATCAGAGCGGCACAACTGCCAAAAGCGGAAAAAGGTACAGGTTCAGGCATGATCTCCTCCGACATAGCGCACTGTAGGAAATTGATAGAATATAGGGCGCTATGAGCAGATAGACTATATCACAAAACCAGGTCTAAGTCTATGTGCTGGCCTAAAATATAAACCAGGATTCTGAACAAAGAGTGCATCTCTTGCCCAGAATCCCGGTTTATATCGCAAATTCATATCCCGTTTAAACTTCAAGTGCATTCCAAATACTAGGGAATCTTGAGCTTCTGCCCTACGAAAATACTGTTTTCGTTTTGTAGGTTATTGGCGGCCACCAGAGCTTCGGTAGTGGTCTTATAGCGCACGGCGATGCCTAGCAGGGTATCTCCCGGCTGGACTACATAAGTTTGGCCACTGCTGCCTCCCTGGCTGGCACCAGCAGTGGGTTGTGGCGGGCCAGCGGCATCGAGAGGCAGGTTAAGCTTCTGGCCAACTTGTACGGTGTCGCTGGTCATTGCATTGGCAGCTTTCAGCGCCTCGACCGTGGTATTGTGGCGGGACGCGATAGAAATTAGCGTGTCTCCCACCTGGACGGTATAGCTTACGGGGATAGGATTGGCATTTTTGATCGTCAATGCCTGCCCGATCACAACTTTATTTAAATCGGCGATGCCATTATCCCGCGCCACCTCTTCAGCCATGACGCGAAAGCGGCGCGCGATGCTAAAGAGCGTATCCCCGGGCGCGACGGTATATTGCACTGTAGTACCCCCACCGGAAGGCTCCGGCAGAGGGGTGTTCTGTCCAGCCGGTTGCCCGCTGGAGGGAGTGAAGGTAGGGATGATGATGATGGTGGTGTTGGTGCCGCTCATCGCCGGTGCAGCCGTGGGAATGGTGACCGTACCGGAAATCAGCCTTCCCGGTACAAGGGCAGTAGTAGTGGGGCTAGAGACCGCTCCCAGAACTCCACGCCCTGCGGCAGGTGTGGAAACTGAAGCGGTCGAATCATCCTTGGAGCGGCGGCATGCCGCTACGGATATCAACAGCGCCACTATCAACAGGAACTTAAGCACTGAGCGCAACTTCGGATGAACCATTGAATGCCTCCTGGCCAGACGGGACAAAACCAGTCTGATGATACCACAGGGATTTTGCGCCTGTCAACTTCTGAAAATCCCCGGTCTGTATTTCGTAGTATTGACTTTTTTAGGACTAAATACATGATCCTTTTTAGGATTTATCTTTAGGATCTATTATAATTGTCTATTTTAGGGATCTATAGTAATTATTCACTTTTATGATATCCCTGATTGGGTAATTGCTCTTAATGCGTAATTGTCATTCTGGTATGACCAATGTAAAATAAGGCTATGGGAAACTCACCCTTGGTTCTTCCACGCTGGCTCTTATACTTGATCGCCGTTGCTATCACGGTATGGTTGGCGGGACAGCTATGGGTATTGGTACAGCTATTTGCCGACATTCTGTTGCTTTTTTTCCTGTCGTGGTTGCTGGCTTTTATCTTAAGACCCCTGGTCGATTACCTCAGTACCACCGGCGTTCCGGTGCTTATCACGTCACGGCTCCACCACCTGGGAGCGGCCTCTCTGGGAACTGGATTGGAACGTTACCGCTTGCCGCGCTTCCTGGCTGTGCTGTTCATCTACCTCAGCATTCTGCTGCTGATGATTCTGATCTTGCTCGTCTTTCTGCCACTGGTTGCCAATCAGGCCACCACCTTTGCCACGCGCTTGCCGGATGCCTTTGCCCAGGCCAGCCATGAAGCGCCCCGCTGGTGGCAGTTTTTTGCAGAGCAGTTGGTACGCATTGGCCTGCCACTAGAAATGCCGACATCTTTACCTACCCAACAAGTGGTTGGCTATTTGCAATCATTTGCTGCCCTGCTGGGCCAGAATGCATTGAGTGTGGCTACGGGTCTGGCGTCCTTTCTGGCGAATTTCTTCTTAGTGTTTATTTTGAGCATTTACTTTACCCTGGATGGTCCACGCATTGTCCAGAGGTTACAATTCTACATTCCTATGGGTTTGCGGGAAGAAGTCGAATTTCTGAATATCAGTATTGACCGGACTTTCGGCGGCTTTATCCGCGGCCAGTTGGTTATGGGATTAGTGACGGGTCTTGCGACTGCTTTTACCATGACCTTTCTGGGAATCGGATACGTGGCCTTAAGTAGCGCCCTGGCGATACTCTTTGTGCTGATTCCAGCTATAGGTGGAGGACTGGCTATTCTGCCGCCTCTCGTGGCCGCCCTGCTTCAGGGACCTGACAAAGCTATTTGGGTGACGGCAATCCTCTTCATAGAGCAACAAATTCTCTTTAATGTCGTGATGCCTCGTATTCTTAGCAACGCCATGGGGTTGCACCCTCTACTGGTCTTCTTTGCCCTGCTTTCCGGTATTAAAATTGCGGGATTTTGGGGAGCGCTGTTTGGTGTGCCCTTTGTAGCTGTTATCTGGGCCATGGTGCTATATCTACTGCAACGGTACCGGCCCTCTGTCACAACGCCTTAAAATTATCCCAGTAATGATGATGATAACGTCCGGCATCGCCTGACCGTGCGATGTTAGAAGTAAACCTTAGCTCCTGAGCGTTAAAATTTAGGAATTAAGCGTTATGGTCCGCAGATAGCTAAGGAAACGGCGTCTACGGCCATACTCGTGACTCGACCATCCCCATCATTGAAGGCATTAAAATAGAGATAAAAGGATTGGCCTGCGAAGGCGGTGAGATCCTGTACTACGGGCTCCCATCTGCGATTGTTGGATAGAAGTTTCATAATCTTGGCATCTGGTGAAGGTAATGGGAATAGGGTTATGGGATCCAACAGCCAGGCTTCCTGGAAATCTACTGTCGTGTCCGAGCTAGCCGACCAGTACCAGAAGCTGAGTTTGGCGCTGGTAATTCCAGCCGGAAGCGTAACGAACTGGCGCACAGAAGAGTAGCTCTCTATATCAGCGGTGGGAGGCAGGATTCCTAATTGGACGGCCTGACTGCCATGATAGACCGGGTTATGGACATAGCGCCCGGGGCGCGGTGTTTCGCCGAAAATCCACCCAGTGTTGCTCTCAAAATCGCCGTTGATCAGCAGTTCGTGACATTGGCCCGGCGTGACAGTAACGGTGGCCAGCGGCGTAGAAGTGCGGCTGGGCGTACTGATATGGTTGGGCGTTAGGGTGATGGTGGGTGACAAGGTTGCCGTTCCCGTGCGGGTAGGTGTAGGTGTGGTTGATGGCGTTTGGATATTGGACGGTGTACCGGTGCGGCTAGGTGTCAGGGTGATGGTTGGTGACAGTATTGGCGTGCGTGTGGCCGTTCCGGTAGGTGTGCGGCTGGGCGTCCCCGTTTGGCTGGCTGTAGGAGTGATGGATGGTGTGCCGGTGAATGTGGCCGTTCTAGTGGCAGAGGATGTGGCTGTGCCCGGCGGGGTCGCGGTAACGGTGACCGTGGGACCGGCTACATAAACATCGCCCGGCACATAAATGATGGCGCCGGCAAAGCCATCCACCTGTACCGCGGCCCATTGGAGCTTGGTGAAACCCTCGGCAATGCCGGTAAAGTCAAACCGGGCTACCACTCCGCCACCTGTAATACTCATGCCGGGTTGGACGGTCACGGCATACATTACTATCCCTTGGACCAGGTCCACCTCATTCAATGTTACTTCACTGATATACTTATCCGGGAAATCGCCCCGCTCTATTTGAACCCCGGGTTTGGTGGTATGGGTATCTATGGGGGTGATGATGGCTGGGTTATAGACCAGTGTCAGGGTAATAGCTGTGACCCCGGCGACCCGGTCCAAGCGCAGGTCTACATAGCCCTGTTGACCCGTATCGAGTTTAATCAGTGAGGGCTCGATATGCAGCACTGCTAGTGATTGGGCATTCCGCTGTACCAGAGGAAGGTAGATTGTAAAAGACCCCGGGGGTGGCGGTACCGTGGTCCCGGTAGCCGAAGCGCTAGGAGTAAGGGTGGCGGTAGTCGTGCCGCTGGCTGTGGCTGACATGCTGGCCGTCAAAGTGGGTGTCGCGGTAGAGGTGGTCGTCGCCGAGGCAGTGCCCGTGGCAGTATCTGTCGCTGTGCCAGTAGCGGTATCGGTGGTTGTGCTGGTGGCGCTGGGGCTGGTCGTGCCTGTTACTGTGGCGGTGCCGGTGCTGCTGGCAGTAGGTGTAGCGGTAATAGTTGCCGTGGCAGTACCGGTGCCGCTGACAGTAAGCGTAGCAGTAGTAGTTGTTGTAGCTACCGTTGTCGTAGCAGTCAGTGTCTGCGTGGCAGTGAAAGTAGGAGTTGCGGTATTGGTCGTTGTGGTCGTACCGGTGGTAGTAGGTGTCCGGGTAACCGTGGCTGTAGTACTGGCAGTAGGAGACGGCGTCCGGGTCAGCGTAGATGTGACCGTGGGTGTTATAGCTTGTCTGTCGCCAAAGATTACCAGGCGATTGTCGCTGGCGCTTAGGACTAATCCCACATTATTGGAAGTAGTGGATATATAGCCAGGTGGGTCCGTTTCATCTACAAAATAGCTGCTGGCGGGTAGATTATAGAAGCAGTAGGGCTCATGAATACCATCGGTAATCCAGGTGCCGATGATGCCGGAGATGACATGGGTAACATTGATGGTCGCTCCGGCCAGGAGAGGATCATTCAGATCCTTCGACCCATTCCCATTCATATCGTCAAAGGCCTCGACGCAGATAAGGCCCGTGCCGCTCTGGGTAGTGGGGGTAGGGGTAATGGTGGGCGTGCGGGTCGGCGAGCTGGGTTGGGTAGCGGTGGATGTCGCTGTCTGGGTGGCAGAGGGTGATATTGTGCCGGTGACCGTCGGAGAGCCTGTAGCAGTGGCCGTAGACGTCCCTGTAGCTGTGCCTGTAGCGGTTGGCGTGCCGGTGGCAGTAGGTGTGGGGGTAATAGTAGGCGTATGGCTAGGCGTGGCGGTTAACAGCAGGAAATCCCCAAAGCTGAAAGAGCGGGTTTCGCCTAAACCGAGAATGGCCGACTGGCGATTGAAGGTAGAAGAGTCATAGCCTGGCGGATCATTCTCCTGTACGATCCAGTTGCCCACCGGAACAAATTGGAAACAGTGGGGCTCATGGATTGCATCGGTGACATATTGCTCCAGAATACTATCGGTACTAATATCCCGTATGGAAATGGTGGCTCCGGCCAGTAGGGGTTCGCTGTCCTCCTGCCTGGTTAAATCTTGGTTGTTGTCTTCGAATGCCAGCACGCAAATGGTACCGAACTGGCTGGGAGGTGTGCGGGTAGGCGTGATAGTTGGCGGTGCCGTTCCGGTTGGCGTGGCTGTGGCTGTAGGCGTTGTGGTAGGTGTGGTGGTGCCCTGGGTGGCTGTCGCGCTGGGTGTATTTGTGGGAGTAGGCGTAGGTGGCGGTAATTCTACCTGGATCTGGCTGTTGCTAGTGGTGAATGGGATTGCATTATTATTTGTATCGTGCAGTAAGATACTGCTCAAATCCAACGGTGTGATGCCTGGGTTTAACGGCAGGAAATGGATGGTCGCCAGTACCCCCGATCCCACAGATCCTGAAACAGTCCCGGTAGTGAAAGCGCCGATGCTCACATGGCCTGGCGAATAGGAGGGCGAGCTGGGAATAACTATCCGCCCGCTGCTACCGATAAATGGCCCCAGAATGGCGTTTGTCGGGCTAAGAACAGTATTTGAGAAATCCAGGGTGAAGTTGAAGCTATCCAGGTCGGACACATTGCTGATGACGATAGTGATTGCGATAGGTTGTTCCACGATTGCGGGACCGGTGGGGGGAAGGACGGCAACAACCGGGTTTCCCCCAAGTAACAGATCGTTGCTGGGGATGGCGGCCTGGACGGATTGGCGCGCCGGGAGAAAGATGGACCAATAGGTTAAGAATACAACAGAAATCAGGAAAAACGGAATGAGCAGGTTCTGGGCCCATCGTTCTCCCTCATGACGCGAGCGGCTTTCCAGATTAATGGGCCTCATCTCCCCTTCCCAGTAAACCTGCGGGAAACTATCCAGACTCCTCTTGAAAATACACAAAAGGTCTTAACTAACGGGACTTGATGTAACTATAACACTCGGTTATGCCGATGTCAATAACCCAGGCGTAAAAATTCCATTAGTTTTAACGGTTATTGCTGGTTTTAGAGGGATTTTGCCACTCTACAACAGTTTTGTGGATCGCGGCCCAATTGGGACGTAGCACATCTGCCCCCTGCGGTGTAATCCAACGCGATACTTCCGTTTCGCCAATCCGCTGGGTTACCAGGTTATGAGGATTAACCTGGCGGGCTAGCAGCAAGGACCAGACCATCTCCCGCGGAGCCATATCCGTCTCTACCAGGGTTTGGACGTCGTGGGCCAATTGCGGCAGCCGGACCAGTATTTGGGGCTGTAGGGCCGCTTTGATGAAAGCCTGGGCCAATTGTGCCTGCCGTTGGTTACGTCCCAGGTCACTATCGGCGTGGCGCGTGCGGCCGTATTCCAGGGCCAATTCCCCATTCATATGCTGCGCCCCCGCCGGGATGTAAATGGATTTATAGCCATAGTTATTGTCGGGATATTGGTCGTCCCGGATCTCACGAGGGACGTTGATGTCTATACCACCTACATCATCTACCAACGTCTGGAAAGCATGAAAATCCAGCGCCACAAAGTGGTCCACCGGCACATTGAAATTTTGAGCAACTGTCTCCATTGCCAGCTTGCCGCCGCCGGACTCACCATCTTCTAACTCGCCGTAGAAGAAAGCGGTATTGATGCGATCCTCACCATAACCCGGCACTGTCACCCAGAGATCCCGCGGGATAGAGAGTATGCTCACCCGCCCGTGTTCTACATTTACGTTGACTAACATCATCCCATCGCTGCGCGTGGGTTCGCTTTTGCTGCGCCGGTCCAGGCCCAGCACCAGGAAGGTGACCTGCCCGGGCTCTGTCGTTTGGTAGCCGCTGTCGTTATAGGTCAGCATCAGCGTAGCCAGGCGCCCTACCGGGGCCGACTGGCTGGCAACGGCGCAGCCGCCCAGGAGGATGGCTATGAAAATAATGATAAAGAGGAGAAAGCCTTTCATATTTCAGATATTTCCAGTAACTGTGCCTGCGACTAGATGAAAGTGTAAGTGCGGTATGTCCTGAAATGGACCTCCGTTGGCGATCAGCCGATAACCAGATCGCTCCAGGTTAAGCTCCCGTACTAGATTCTGTACTGTCTCAATCAAGTCTCTGAGAAAATCGGTATCCCGAGGGCTAAGATCGAGTAGCGTAGCATAGGGCTGCTTAGATACCAACAGTATGTGTATAGGATAACTTGGTTGCGGATGGTAAAAGGCCAATAGCGTCTTGGTTTCGCTCAAGCGGTGTATAGGAATGGCAAAGCTCATATGTGTAAATGCCCAGCCTATAAATCGTCGCCCGATACGGGATCGTGCCACTTTGAAGAACATTGGAAAGCGCCATCCCCTTTTGTTGATTTCTCTAGTATACCACGATTTCCTGGGAGCGGCCCGAACTTCGTTCGGTAAGCGTCTCGCTCGCGCTCCAATAATGCTTCTCCGTGCGAAGCTCAAATAATCACCTACCAAGTTCCTACGATAGGCACGCTATCATGCTTCACATACTCATCCAATCTACGCCTGGTTCCAGGAGATAAATCACCTGGCAAGTCGCTGAATGTAAAAAAGCCGTATTCTGCTATCTCGTGATCGGTCTTACCTGAGAGAGTGAAATCGTTACAAACAAAGACTACCACATGGTCACTTTTATGTTCGTAGAAATTGGTATATATGCCGAACAGACGAAGCGATGCCAGTATCGCGCCAACTTCTTCGCCAGCTTCTCGCCTGGCAGCTTCTTCCAGGGTTTCACCTCTCTTAACACCGCCTCCTGGTAGATACCAATGTTTTTGATAGGTATGCTTCACCAGGAGGATTTCCGGGTCTCTGTTAGACTCCCGCTTGACCAATATCAGGCGCACCCCAAGGGTTACCGGCTTCATGAGGCGCCAACGTAATCTGCTGGCAGCATATAGCAATCCGGGCCAAAACCTCATGTCATTTCCTTATGAATTATCCTATCGCATTCAAGACGTCGATCCGCTGGCGGAGGTTCCTGTACTTGCCGGTAGCCCGGCAACCCGCTTCGATGCGTTGGCGATATACAGCAATCACTGAATGGGCTGAGACGATCATTCGGGATGCCTGCCAGCGATAACACTATACGGACTCCACGGGCTCGGTTGGGATAAAAATGTAATATCTTGGAAGCCTGTTTTGCGGAGGAACCCTTCGAGTTCAACCTTGCGCAAAGCCCGGCGCCGGTAGGCAAATATATTAGTGCTCCAATGTCCTTGGGTGGTAGTTAAGTCTTCCTGTAAGAATACGTAGATACAGATAACGTGGGCATCGCTTTCGTATTCCCAGTCTTCCAGGCGGATAATACGGCCATTAACCGTGTGATGCTCTTCTTTGAGATCGTACCGTGGCCTGGCACTGAGAATTGTATCAAAGTCTCGCAGCCGGATGTAGCATTTGCCGCCTGGTTTCAGTACCCGGAGGATTGCGTCGCAAGCTTGTTGCAACTCTGTATCCAGGGTAAGATTGTCAAGGGCCATGCAGGAAATCACCCAATCAAACATCGGTGGGAAAAGACTTTCTAGATGCCGCACATCACATCTTCGAAAATCCACGTGAATTCCCATCTGATGGCTATATCTTCGCGCAATGTCGAGAGATGCGGCGGTGATATCTGTGGCCGTGACCTGCCAGCCCAGCCGGGCAAGGCTAATGGCCTGGATACCGGTGCCGCACGTGCAATCCAGGATGGCGCAATTAGGCGCTTCACCCAGGATTGTTGGGAGGAGCGCTTCCTCTTGGACCTGGTGTCCTCGCCATTGGTCCTCCTCCCAAGTGGGATCGACGCTTTGCATATAGCGGTGGACCGCCGTATAGAAATCTTCGGTACTCAGGATAGGAATGTTCAATGTATACTGTGGACCTGATTCTCCCTACCAGGAGTGGCGAGAGAAGGAAGAACCGTATGTTGCACTGCATTGATTGATGCATAGTAGTACAATGAGAGGAGAGTGTCAAAATTTCCTTTCGTGCCCGATGTAGGCGAGACCCTGGCCGGGCCGTCTGCTGACCCGGGCAGGAGCCCCCGCCGGTAGGAAGTATGTCTTTATATAGGGCTGGGCGTTGCCAAACGTCCCAAGCCCTCTATATATAATCTATATAAATCTAGAGAAATTTAAGGTGCGGAGTCCCATCGATTCTATCCATTTCGCGCTATTTCATGTCGAATTTTGGCCTGTTTTTACTTGAATGTTAAAAGGATTCCCCACAACCCCCCGTAAATCGGCCCACAAACCTACGTAAGTCGCCCCACAACCGTACGTAAATCGGCCCACAACCCTACGTAAATCCCGGCGCCGGCAAAAAGGTGTAATGCTGCCAGATATCTTCCGCTACTTCCCAAAATGCGCAGGTGGGGTTACAATAGAGTAATTACCAATCCCCAGAGGGAGGACAATCATGAAAGTTGCCGATGTTATAGCCCATATCCTGAAAGCTGAAGGTGTGGAGATTCTGTTCGCCTATCCGGTCAATCCCTTAATCGAGGCTGCTGCTAAGCTGGATATTCGCCCGATTATCGTACGCCAGGAGCGTACCGGGTTGCACATGGCCGACGCGTTTAGCCGGGTGACCTCTGGCCAGCGCATCGGAGTCTTCTGTATGCAAAGTGGCCCCGGGGCTGAGAATGCCTTTGGCGGCGTGGCCCAGGCGTATGGTGATTCGGTGCCCATCGTGGTGCTGCCGATGGGATATAAGCGCTCCTTAACCAACGTGCAGCCGAATTTCAATTCATTTCTGAATTTCCAGCATGTGACCAAGTCGTGCGAGCAAGTGGTCTTGCCCCAGGCCGTACCCGATGCGATGCGGCGGGCTTTTAGCCAGGTGCGCAGCGGGCGGCCGCGCCCGACGATGGTCGAAATTCCCTCCGACCTATTCGACGAGGAGGTGCCGGGCGATTTCCAATACCGCCCAACGACAACGTTGCGTTCGGCTCCCGATCCCGAGGCAGTGGAGCGCGTGGCCGAAGTGCTGCTGGCGGCCGAGCGGCCGGTGATCTATGCCGGCCAGGGGGTGCATTATGCCCAGGGATGGCAGGCGTTGCAGGCGTTGGCGGAACTGCTGGAAGCCCCGGTTACGACCACGCTCAACGGGAAGAGCGCCTTCCCGGAAGGCCACCCCCTCTCCCTGGGGTGCGCTGGCCGGACCTTGCCCCGTACCGCCTATGATTTCTTACAGAATGCGGATGTGATCTTCGGTATTGGCTGTAGCTTCACCATTACCAACTTCGGCGTGCACATACCCCAGGGCAAGACTATCATACACGCTACGTTGGATCCGGCGGATATCAATAAAGATGTGGCCTCAGAGTATGCCCTGGTGGGGGATGCCCGTCTGACCCTGGAAGCCTTGGCAGCCGCCGTTGGCGCGCGCCTGGGTGGTCAGCCCCGCAACCGGAAGGCAGGTGTAGTGCAGCAGGTTCGGCAAGGGAAAGTCGCCTGGTTGGATCAATGGATGGGCCGCCTGACCTCCAACGAGACACCTCTGTCGCCCTACCGCGTGATCTGGGATTTGCTGCAGACGGTAGATGTGGCCAATACCATCATTACCCACGATGCCGGCAGCCCGCGAGACCAGCTTTCGCCTTTCTGGGAGTCGATCACGCCTCTATCCTACTCGACTGTTGTGTTTTGGCAGGTGACAGGTGTGAAGTCATGTAGCTATGGCTACCCTATGCTTGGCAAATAGAAACGCAAATACCTGTTCCGGTTTCTGACCTTGCAAGAGTCGTTCATGGGCAGAGAGGATCAAAGCCTGAATGA
>SHYO01000081.1 GCA_009692745.1 Chloroflexota bacterium | reverse complement strand
GATTTTAGCCAAGGCTGGATCCATGTGTGGGATCAGTTGCAGGATGTCTGCAAACAACTTGTCAATGGGATACCGTTCGCGTAACATAGAAGGTGCCTCCGCGGTGGTTGCTGCTTCGACAACCATACTTTTACCAAAAAGGCGTTTCACTTGTCAATTGTTAAACAACCGGTGCCTTTTGCACCAGAAACTAGCCTAGGGCCTTGTGCCCGCCCCAACGCCCACAAGGGATTCTGTAGGAAAACGCCCTTTATACTACTAGGGGCTGTGTCTGCTTCGGTCCATTTTCCCGTATCTAGTGGGGAAATAACCGAAAACCTACAGAATCACAAGGGGCTAGACTACCACCCATCAGATCATCGTTGACAGACTGCTACGCAATAGCCACGGGATTAACCGGGCTGCCGACTGCGCCGGTGAGCTGCAAAGGGGCAATCACCAGCAGGCACTCGCGCACCCCGTCGGCTACCAATTCGTCCAGGTTCAGGTTTTCCACCAGGTAGATGCCCAGGTCCCGCAGGACGCTCGCGTGGACAGGGATGCTGGCCGGGGGGATGTTATACATGACTTCGATACTGTGGTTATCCGCGCAGACCGCCACGATATCGTGCTCTTTGAGCCAGGGGATGGTCGAGGCGTCCAGGCCCGGCTCACCGCTGTTGAACGTAGCCGGGTCTTGACGGAAAACCTCCATCCAGCCCGTGCGCAGTAGCAAAATATCGCCGGGTTCTAGCGTGACTCCCTGGGCGGCGGCGCATTGGTCCAGGTCGGTGGCCGAGATGGCTTCATCGCCCTGCAGGTGCGGCACGCCCTTCCAACCGGCGATGTCCAACAGCACAGCCCGCCCTACGATAAAGGGCACATTGTCGATGGAATTGCGGCCCGCGCCGGTGCTGCTCAGATGCTCGCTGGCGCTGAAGCCGTTATAAATCTGGTTGCCGTACCAGATATGGCACAACGCATCCATATGGGTGCCGGAGTGGGAATGCATCATCACCACATCGTCGGCGACTCCCGCTCCATCGGCAACGGCGCCCAGGGTCGTCACCCGCCAGGTCTTATGGCGCAGCGGCCATTGGGGCCCGTTGGCATCCAGGGGCGCGCTGAGGCTGTAGACCTTGCCGGTTTTGATCAGGCCGGCTGCGCGCTTGATGATCTCCGGCGTGATCAAATTCAGGCTGCCGCGCTGATCCTCCGGCCCCCAACGGCCCCAGTTGGAAAGGTTGGTATCTGGCGATGTGCTCATAGGTTTCTCCTCATTTGCTATTTGTTTATTTGAAGCGGTGACTGCAGATTTATTTATCACTGGCGGCCACGATGAACCGGTCACGACCGGTGTGTTTAGCCCGGTAGAGCGCGCCATCCGCCGCACTCAGGATAGCGTCTACGCTCCTACCATGCGCCGGGAAGACGGATACGCCTATCGATACTGTGATACCCCCCAGGCTCTGGCCCCGATACTGCACAGTCAATTGTTTGACACCTGCACATCGATTATGCTAAAGCCAGGGCGCGGTCAAAAGAGGGAGACGCAGAAAGGAGTGAAACAGGTTTCACTTTGGCGCCAGAGAGAAGTGCCGCCTATCCCCCAGCCTCAGGAAGATTATAATGCATAATGGCGTCACCTTCAAGCGCGCTCCAAAGAATCTGCTGGCGCTGGATCTAATAGGTTCTCGTTGGAGATGTGGGCCGGGTTGCCAGGGTAACCTGCACTTTTTCCTCTTTGCCCTGGCGTAAGACGGTGAGACTTACAGTCTGCCCGGTGGTGGTATGGTGCGCCAGGTAGGTAATCAGCGTACCCCACTCCTTCACCGGCTGGCCGTCGATAGCCACAATCACCTCCCCACCCACCTGTACCTGCTCGCTATTGACGGTCACCGCGCCCTTACCAGCCTGCAGCCCCGCTTTACCGGCCGGACTGGCAGACACAACATTCTCGACCAGGGCGCCGCGCTGCGCTGCCGGCAAATCCATTTCCTTGGTCAGTTGCGGGGTGAGAGATGTGCCGCTGATGCCCAACCAGGCATGGTCATAGTGCCCCGCGGAGATTAATGCGGGTACGACCTTCGTTATCATAATAGAGGGGATCGCGAAGCCGATACCGGAGGAACTCTGGCCGGTAGATTCTATGGCCGAGGTAACACCGATCACCCGGCCATCGGCGTTCAGCAACACACCTCCTGAATTTCCCGGGTTAATAGGCGCATCGGTCTGGATGAGGTCCGCTACGGTGTATGTAGGTCCCTGCTGGCTGGCGCTGCTGGTGGAGACAGCGCGGCTCAGAGCGCTGATGATGCCGGTGGTCATGGTGCCTTGCTCGCCGAAGGGATTGCCAATGGCGATAGCCAATTGCCCCACTTTGACTATGGTCGAGTCGCCCATCTGCACCGGCTGTAAGGCCGCAGCCGGCATATCTACTTTCACCACTGCCAAATCAGTATCGGGGTCCGCCCCCACCAACGTAGCCGGCACGGAAGTGCCATCGGCAAAGGTCACGATGATGCTCACCGCATTGGCCACCACGTGGTTATTTGTGACGATATTTCCTGCCTGATCCCACACGAAACCGGAACCTAATCCTTGGACCTGTGGCGGTGTGCCTTGAGAACCGCGGAACCGGCCCCGGCCAAAGGCCGGCTGGTTTTCCACCACGTCAATCTTTACCACCGAGGGAGAGACCTGGGAATAGATATTTTCCAGGGTTCCCTGGAGGGCAGCAATGACGCTGGCAGAGGTAACGGAAGAAGCAGCCGTGTTGGCAGCCGCCAGTGGCGCCGGCGGCGCGGTAGGGGCAGGCGCCAGCGTGGGCACGGTGGTAATGGTCGGTTCCAGAGTTGCTGTGGGGACTATGGTGGCAACGGCAGGTTCAGGGGTAGCGGCAGATGGCGCTGTAGCAGTAGTCTGCAACTGGATCAGATCCAGAGAAGGGAGGCTCACGCTATTGCAGCCTACCAGGAGCACAAGGGGAAGCAAAGATTTCATCAAGAGCCAACTAATACGTTTCATGCGCCACACTCCTCTGTACGAGTCCTCGACAGATCCTTTATGAATATCTTTGCCACCATTATAAATTATAGCGTGCTATAATGAATTGATCGTAAGAAAGTCTTAAGATTTTCCTAATAACATCCTTTGATGTATATCCATTATAGCCGCCAGATGATTTTATGTAAAATCAATGAAATGGTCCATCGGGGGGCAGGGGAATTGCCTCGGAAATGAGTTATAACGCGGGATATGGTTGAGCCGAGGATGGAGGAGCACGCTGGTGGGGAAGTTTTCTCACCCTACCGGCGGATAAACTGCCAGGTACATCACATATCGCCCCAGACGTTCATCGAAAAAGATCGTATCATAACCGCCATACCCCAAAACATCGGGATGCAGTCGGTAAAGACATCCTTCACAAACTGGGGCTTACTCCACACGCGCTCCAGGCAATCCTGTCGCTCAATCATCCAGTTGTCCAAAAATAAAATCGTCTACAATTGGTTCGCTCTTTTCCGGTTAATTACTCTCCTGTACGCAGCGCGTAAAGGTCCGCGTCGTGCAGGCGGAAGCGCAGCCGCACCGGCTTTCCGACTACAGCGGAGAGGTCATAGGGCGCAGCCCCATCGAAGGTATCGCCAAACATGCCCTCCATGCCCGCAAGCCCCTGGAGGGGGCGCCCATCGGGATCGCACACTTCTACCTGCACCGAACCCACCGCCGAGGTGGCGTAGTTCAGGTAGAGCCGTCGGCCGGCGAAGGTCAGCGGCGGGGTGAGCAACTCCCCACCGGCATACCCGGCTTGCACCGAGGCCAAGCGCATCGGCGGGATGCTCAGGCGGCGCAGCCGGTTCGTGTCCCAGCCATAGTGCTCTGCAGCATACAGCGACCACTCGTCGGACGCCGTTTGCACGATCCCCACCGCCGGGGTCTGGTTCCGATGGGTCCAGTTGCGCTCATCCGGACCCGCCCGTAACCATGCCTCCAGGAACGTGCGGTCCCAGTGGACGCCATCCCGACTGGACATCATGATGGCGTCAGAGACGCCCGGCCCCGGATAGTCCATCCCCTCGGTGTCACGGGTGCGCGCCGGCACATAGCGCATGGGGAACGACAGCAGGATATGCTCGGCGCCGGGGATCTGCACCGTAGCATTGGTATAGAAATGCTCCATCGGTACCCCCGCGCCGTACTGATGGGGGACCGGCGCGGTCCAATGCAGAAAATCCTCCGACTCGCAACTCTGAATAGCCCGTAGTCGCTGCTCCTCGATGAAGTAGCGACTGAACAGGCGATAGCGCCCTTTCAGGGGATCCCAGAGGGGTACGTTGACACTGTCAAACGCCCCATCGATGTCCAAAGGTTGCTCCTGCGCCAGCCGCCAGTGGATACCATCGGGCGAGGTCATGCCGTAGAGCTTTTTGCGACCAGAACCGCCCACCGCCTTAAATCGCTCCTCTGATCGCGCCGCCGGATTGTTGTCGAGGAATGCCACCATGTTGTGGGACTGGATGTCGCGCCAGACGATGTTATTGTCCTTCGATCCATTAAACTCCACCAACCCCAGCGACGGCCGCTCGAAATGGATGCCGTCTGTGCTGATTACCAGGTTCGCCGTTTGGGTGCTCCGTAGGTCCCGGTCGCCCGGCTCGTTCAGAGGGTAATATCCGCGATAATACATGAGGATGCGGTCGCCGTCCTGCACCAGATTATAACAACCCGTACAAGAGTTCTCGTTCGGGTGCTGAACCTGGAAGACGACTTCGCGCCGTATCGGGGGATTCAACCGCTGGGTTGCCCGATCCAGCCGGTCGATCAGCAAGCGATCCACCAACGGCTCCCAGCGCGTTCCAATATCGATCACATGCGCCATTTTGTTTTGCCTTCCATATCGAACAGACCTGTCAGGTCTGGCGGCTTATAGAGTGCAGCCATAACCTGACAGGTCTGGCGTTCATACTCTTAGTGCTTAGCGATGTACATATCCAGAATCGAGTACCAGCCAAAGACGTTGTTGACTTCCATATTCTTGACCCACGGCTTGAAGTTCAAAGCGTTGTTGCTGGTGGCGATGGGCAGGAAGGCATAGTCGCCCAGGAATTGGGCTTCCGCCTTCTGCAACAAGCCACAGAACTGGGCATTATCCCGCTTCATGGGTTTCAACTGGGCCAGCATGCTTTCCAGGTCCGCGTCTTTGAGCGCCAAAGAGGTGTTGTGATAATTATATACCTCGTTTAAGGAGACCACCCCGTCGGGAATCTGAGCGCCGCCGCTGGACCGCCGGATCTGTACCGCGTCCTTGTCCTGGCCCCAGGCATCCAGGGAGCCGGGCTTGATCTCGACGTCGGTGATGCCCAGGTTGGTCTTCCACTGCTCCTGCATGATCTCGGCGGTGCGGATGAAGTTGGGAGACATGCCGCCGGTGGTAATGCGGATCTTGCCCAGCTTATCCGGCGTCTTATACTTCGATGCTGCCAGGGCATCCTTGGCTTTTTGCAGATTATAGCCATAATCCGGCCAGTTGTTCGGCTTATAACAGGGGAGCTCTGACGTGAGCCAGCCTTTTTGCGGCTTATCAAAGCTGGAGCCTTCGTAGGCCGCCGCGATGGCCTTGTCCCAATCCACCGCCCAGGTCAAGGCCTTGCGCACGTTGATGTCATCCATAGGCGGCAGGTCTAGCTTCATGGGGAAATACCAGTTGCCGGCGTTCGGTGTGATGTAGAAGCTGTTGGGATCGCTCGGCTTCAGGCGCTCCTTGATGGCGGTGAGCCACCAGACAACGTCAATTTCGTTGTTTTGCCACTGGATGAAGGATACATTCTCATCCGTATTTTCCAGGATAACGATCCGGTTGAGCTTGGGCTTCTTATCGCCCCACCATTTGGGGTTCTGCACCAGCTCAAATTGCTTTCTATCAATGTCCCAGACTTTGATTTTGAAAGGACCGTTGGTCCGCACCGTGCCGTCGGCGGCATAATTGGGAGCCTTTTTTACGTCCTCCATTTTGACAAAGCCGGTGTCGTACAAAGATAGCTTGTGTACAAAGATCGGATCGGCTATTTCCAGGTCAAATTCCAGGGTCTTATCATCCTTCACAACTACGCCGGGCAGGTCTGTGGATTTCCCGGCAATCACATCCTTGGCCCCCTTGAGGTTATCAAAACCGGCGAAGGTAGCCAGGTAGCATCCCTTGCAATCCGGGCTGATGCCATATGTCCAGTATTCTTTGGCTTCCTTGGCTGTTACCGGCGAGCCATCGGACCAGACAGCCTTGGGGTTAAGATAGACGGTATAAACGGTGCTGTCGGCGTTGACATCGTACTTCGTCGCCAGCCAGGGAATGATGTTGTGTTTGTTATCCCGGATAAACAGCGGCATCCAGAGAGCGATGATGAACTGCCTGGTCGAACCGGCCTCCAAAGCCGGGTCGATGGTGCCGAAGTTGCGATACGTATAGTGCAGCGTCTGGTCCGCTGCCAGATCGCTGCCCGCCACCGTCGGTATGGGCGTGGGTGTAATCAGCACTGGCTTCTCCACGATCTTCTCTACTACCACGGTTTCTTTTACCTGTACTTGCTTTTCCACCACCTGAGTCACCACCTGGGTGACCACCTGGGTGACTACCTTCTCCTGAATCTTTATCTCAGGAGTAGGTGTGGCGCCGCAAGCTACCAGGAAACCCAGCACAGATACCAGCAGCAACAGCCCAACTGCCAATTTCCGTATTTGCATAATCATCCTCCAGTTTGTCGATGGTAAATTCTGCCTTCAGAGCATCCAGATCCACTTCTCGCGAAATCACATAGGCAATGCTCCCTTCCAGGAAATATGTGGCTATGCACGCTATTGTACTGGTGGGGGCGGCGCTAAGCCGATCCCCCTGCCACTTACCACTGATTTAGACCGTCTCTGTGGGTTCGGTGCCGATGTACACCTGGCAGTCCACCCGGATGGCGAAGAGCTCCGCCTCGTGCATCGCCACCTCAATACGTATAGGCCTGCCAATCAACGCGGCAATATCGGCCTTTTCTCCCCACTTTGGCTGGACGAAGAGATGGTCGCCTGTGATTGGGCTGGCTTCCTCCCAGGTATAGCCGGGAATCGGTTGGGCGGTCTCCCCATCCAGGATCTGTACCAGGATTTCCGAGTGGCCCGCGGTGCGCACATTTAGCTGCAGCTCCCCGCTCCTGGGAAGCACGGTTTTGGTGCGCAGCAGGCCCTGCCGCGCCATCGTCTTCAGTGAGCAGAAGCCGTCCAGCCGCATTTCATAGAGCAGCGGCGCGATATACCCCGTGACATCCACTCCCGCCTTTTGCATGTCGGGGTAGGCGGCATGCTCCCCTTTGGTGGCGGAGATATAGAAGAGCAACCGGTTATCTTTCGTGCGTAGGATCTCTTGCGCCGCCACCTGCCCACCCCCTTGCAACCCCAGCTCGCGGATACCGATGAAGGGTTCGCGCACGGTGCGGTACCAGTTGATTCCGTTGAAGCTGTAGGTCAGCTCCACCTCGGTCCGGCCGGTGCGCTTATAGCGCCGTGTTTCATAGGTATCGGTCGAATAGATCATCACCATCCCCACAAACAGGTCTTCGTATGGGCGGGTGGTCATGTGGTAGAACTCTGTCCCCAGGGGATCAAGCGCGTCCGGCTGTAGCACGGTGATAATCGGGGAATAATGCTCAAAATCGGTGGTAGTGGTCAGGGAGATGCGCCGGTCGACGCACACCGGCCGGGTAAAGAGCTCATAAAAGCCCGCTTGCTTATTCCACAGGGCGTCGTTCCAATCACTGCCGGGATCTTGCCACGGATGGCCGGCATCTACGCGGAAGTGCAGCCCGTCTTGCGAGAAAGCATTGACGCTGGTCCGCTTTTGCCGGTACCACACGGTGGCATAGTAGCCCCAATCGGCGTGGGGTGTGCCCGCCAGGGAATGGATGGCGGTGGGCCAGAAAGGCTCCCCCTGGTCATTCAGCAGCACATCGCTAAACCCCTGCCACATGGGACTGCGGGCGGTATCGTACGGTGGATTGGGCCAGTTATACGGGTCATCGGACTGCAAGCGGACCACGAAGGTGCCCGGATCGGCCTCGGGCGGGTATACCGCATTGTACATAACGTAGGAACCTAGCCGCTCATCGTAGAAGACAGTGAGATAGCCGCCGTACCCTAACGCGCCCCGGTGGAAATCTGTAAAGATTTCCTTCACAAACGTGGGCTTGCCCCAGATGCGCTCCAGCCAGTCGCGCCGCTCAATCATCCAATCATCGAAGAATAACATGGTTTGCATGTGTCACTTCTCACCATTCGTTGGATTTCGCTTTCAGTTAGACCATGTAACTCGGTTATAGCGCTCCTTCGTTTTGCCACCAACGCACCTCGTTGCTGCCGCGTTCGGCCGCTGCAATAATATCGAGGCGACCATCCCCATCCAGGTCGGCTGTAAATACCATGTCAGCCTTACTCCAATGTTCTTTCAGTACCTGCATAGACCAGGGTCCGCGTGGGTCACCCTGGTGCTTAAATAGCAGCAGGCGGCCATCGGGTCCCCAACCGGTGGCCACGACCTCTATCTGCCCATCCCCATCCAGGTCGGCCGCCACAGCCTCGCTGCCGTAGGGCAAATCAGCGGTGATGGTATGCTTCCGCCAGGGTGATTGGGCCGGGTCACCAGGGTTTTCATACCAGACGATCTGGTTATGCCCCAGGTTCTCTATGGTTTGCGCTGGCGGCTGCCCCAGCGCCATGACCACATCCATATCCCCATCTCCATCCATATCCACTGGGTGACCGTGTACCGCCCGCACGCCGCTATCAATCAAGTGTTTCTTCCAGGGCGCGTGTACCGGGTCGCCCGGATTCTCGTACCACATCACCTGACCAGCGGTCGAGGCGCTCCCCAACAGATCCATCTTGCCGTCTTTATTGAAATCAACAGCACAGATGGTACGGGTTTCAGCGATATGTTCCTCGATAAGGTGTTTAATCCATTTCCCAGCGCGATTTTCGAACCAGACAAACTGATTTCCCTTTATCCAACTGGAGGCGGCCACGTCCAGGTCGCCATCGCCATCAAAATCCGCCACGGCTACATCGTAAGCTCCCGGCAAACCACCCTCGCAAATATAGGTAAAGCTCCAGGAATCTGCCTCTCTGGGATCTCCGTCAAAGGCAAAATAGAGCACGCTGCCATTAATATTGTCGATAATTACAATCTCGGGGCGCCCATCCCCATTAATATCCGCAATAGCGTGGCGCTCCAGCCACTCATCGGTGCGCCGGTGGATCACATGGTAGGTAAAATTCCCCTGCCCGTCATTCTCAAACCAGTACAGGCCCACGGCCGTGTCGGCGGCAATCAGATCCAGGCTACCGCTGCCGGTGAGGTCGGCGGCAGAAATACCAAAAGCGTAAGCAAATCCGTCCTTGACCAGGTGTTCGGTGAATTTTATCAGCTCGGCCATGCTGCTGCTCCTTGCTGAGTACTCTCAGCCTAGTCCCACCACAGTAAGAAAACTTCGCTTTGGGTGACGTTGAGCCGCACCATCACAGGTTGTCCCGCCAGATAGACCGCCGCTGGCCCCCAAATGAAAACCCTTTCCGGAATTTCCGTAGCGAATTCTTATCAACGAAACTGTTCTTTTAGATTTGTCTATCAGAGCAACAATCTATGCAAAATTGACGAAGATGTTAATAGGGCGGACAAATTGCCACTGCCTTAATACGGGTCGAAGTAGGTGAAATCTGTGCCGAAATTCTCCATGGCCGTGACTGCGTCACCTCGCAGGCGCACCCGGATTTCCCGCTTGGGATGGTGTAAGGTCAATTCCTGGGGCTTCAGGGGGAAGGAAATGGTGATAGGGCGGTTCACGGGTGGCCGGGCAAAGAAGAGGTAGCCGTTGGATAGAGCCCGCTGCCCGCTGGCGCCCTCAATCGCCAATTCCTGCTGGTCCACCCAGGGGGGGATGCGGACCAGTAGCGCGCCCGGTCGCTTGAGGCGGACGCGCAGCGCCGGGTGGGTGTAGGGAGATTCGATCTGGATGTGCTCCGTTTCGTGATCGAAGAGCAGGTTGACGCGATGGATGGCGTGGTCGAAGCGGGTGACCTCCCGATAGGCTTCACACAGCGAGCCTACCACGCCTCCGACGATATCCATGTTAAAGCCGATGGTGGGAAAGTCGACCGGCTGGTGGCCATAGGGTGCGGGAAAACCAAAAGCCCCCAGATTGCGCTGGGCGACGTCCCGTTTGCCGTCCTGGTTTTCAGGGTTGGGCGGTTCCGGAATAAAGGAGACGTCACGCAATTGTGATGGGAGTAGCTGGCCGCGCAGGATGCGCTCGGCATCGTGATAATATTCGGTATAGCCCCAGCGGCCCAAGATCAGGGCGGTTTCCAGGATATCGCCGGTACAATTGGCTTCGCCCCGGTCGAATATCTTGTCTGGCGCGGTGGTCTCGGGTGACCAGCCCAGCGTGTCGCGAAGTTGCCACAGGCCATTATCGTAGAAGGTCTTGACCCGGGCCATGAGATGCCCATCGCACAACAAGTCCGCGAGTTGCGCCAGGGAGGAGTGGACACAGGTGATCGAGTGGACACCTGTGCCAAATAGGTTCATGTCGTAAGCACCATCTGTCGGGTAACAGTCCTGCAGTATCCGTTCCTTCAATACCAGCGCCAGATCCAGGGCAGGGGCATAGTGGGTAGCGCGATAGTATTTCACCAGCGGACCGATCGCGCGGGCTACACCGGACATCAGGGAACCCTCCCAGAATTTCAAGCCATAGTCGTTTTCCAAAGCTTGCTGGTTCCAGCCCTGCTGCGGATCCCAGAATTGGAGGATGGCAGCAATACTGGCTTCGGCCAGGGACCGGGCGCGGGCCGACTGGCGATAACGGACCAGGGCGTAGAGGGCATGGAAGCCCTCGCGCAGGTTATGTGTCAGGAAGTTGACCGGTGGGCCGCCGATCTCCTGCCGGTTAAGGGGGAAGGGCAAGGCGCCGCTGTAAGAAAGGAAGACCGCCCGGGCGTGCTTGTCCACCGCCTCTTCGTCCAGGGGTAAACCCATGGCATCTTCAGCATTGAGCAGAGCGTTGAGATGGCGCCCGGGAACGTGAGATTCGGAGTGCGCCCAGCTAAAGGCCAGGTAGGCCTCCGGCCAAACGCGGGAGCCGAAGAATGGGATATCGTTGTCATCGGCATTGAAGACGTTGCACATAGTCCGGCAGCCCAAGCTGATGGCGTCGCAGAGGCTAGTGGTATTGACATTTTGAAGTTTTGGCATGGTGAGAATTTTTTGCCTTCCAAGTTATTATTATTAACTTGCCAAGCCTGAAGCGGGATCTGGCAGGACTTCAGTAATACTCAATTTAATATCGATTATTACTAAATTAACACCGAAACCGAGATTTGTCAATACTCTTTCAAAATGGCCGTTCCCGATATTTCTTAAGCTCTTCTTGTGATAGATCTTCCGGTCGCACCAACTTATAATATCTTTCCGCAGCTATTAATGAGGTCTCATGATACTTCAGGCTGTCGCCGGGGAAGCGATGCACATTATTGTACCTTAACCGTCTAATTCTTGCGAAAACGCTGCCGGTTGCGAATGAGGCGCTCGCGCTCCGGCCAACTTCTCCGTGCGACAGGTAAATCAGGTGCGGCTGCTCTGGTATTGCGCGAACTTGACCCGCTTGCCGGTTCCGGCTATAGTTTAGTCGAAAGCTGTTTGGCGTCTTCCCATCCTCCTACCTGAATTCAATAGTGTGAACTTGACGTTGATCGTTGCGGGCACGCTGCTATCCCTGGGGTTGCAGCCGGGAGCGGCTACTTCGTCCTACAAATATTACATCAACCAGTGAAAGAGGTGAACACATGAGCAGCGACAGTGAGCGCCGGATTTACGAGGATCTGGGGGTTAAACCGGTTATCAATGCCCAGGGCAATAAGACGGTGCTGGGAGGCTCGCGCATCTCGCCGCAGGTCCGCACCGCTATGGACCTGGCGAACCGCCATTATGCTGATATGGAAACCTTGCTAAAGCGCAGCGGGGCCATCATCGCCGATATGTTGCAGAGCGAGGCCGCCCTGGTGACCTCCGGCGCGGCAGGCGCCATCACCTTGAGCACGGCGGCCTGCATGGCCGGCAGCGACCCGGCAAAGATCTCCCGGTTGCCCGATACCACGGGCATGAAAAACGAATTCTTGATACAGAAGGTGCAGCGTTATAAATACGACCGCTGCCTGACGATCTTCGGCGGCAAGATGGTGGAAGTAGGGGACGAGCAGGGCGCCACCGTCGACCAACTGCGCCAGGCTATCACGGAGCGTACCGCCGGGCTGTTCTACCTGGCTGTAGGGAAGCGACAGGGGGAGCTAGCCCTGGCAGATGTCATCCGCGTGGCGCATCAAAGCGGTATACCGGTGATCGTGGATGCTGCCGGGCAGGTTTATCCCATCGATGAGCTGCGCCGCTATACGCGCCTGGGGGCAGATCTGGTCTGCTATGGCGCCAAATATATCGGCGCACCCAACTCCACCGGCATCCTGGTCGGGCGCAAGGCCCTGGTGGATGCGGCCTTCCTGCATACTTTCGTCGGTTTCGAGGCCGGCAACACCCGCGGCGTGGGCCGCCCTTTGAAGGTTGACCGGCAGGAAGTGGTGGGCGTGGTAGCGGCCCTGCGCCAGTGGTTCAACATGGACCACACCGCCCGCATGGCGGGCCACGAGCGCAAGATCCAGGTTATCTGCCGCAGCCTGGCAGGGGTGCCCCACATTGACGCCACGGCGATCGACGATGAGCGCGGCCTTTCCGACGCGGTACGCATTACACTGGACGAGGCCGCCCTGGGCAAGACCACCGCCCAGGTGGACCAGGCACTGCGCGACGGCAACCCCAGTATCTACGTCAACCGCACTGACAATGTCCTCAGCGTGATCGTCACTCAACTGGCGGACGGGGAAGAGCAGGTGGTGGGAGAGCGGTTGCGAGCGGCACTACTATGAAAATACCCTTCAGCATGTTGGACAATTTGCCAAAATTGTCCGCCTTGAAGATCGTGCGGCCAGGAGACCGCACCTACGAGAGGCATTTTCATCGTTCATGGTGCCCGCCAGGGCATGGCGACTGCTCTGAAAATGACAAGGTGATGGGGTGATGGGGTAACCATTTTCATGGTATATGGTGCTCGCAGCGGGCATGGGAATTACTGTGAAAATAACCGGGGTAAGAAAGGTACGCCCAGGGCGTCTATTTTATTGTAAAACCTTGACAATGAGGCTATAATTTTCTTGTAACAAGATGATAAAGCTGATACCATTTTTAATGAGGTTACCATATAACGCATGATGAACTTTAACCGATTTACCGAGCGGGCGCAAGACGCCATCGCCCGGTCACAAGAGATTTTGTTGCGCTACCAACACAACCAGTTGGATGTGGAACATGTCTTTCTGGCGTTGGTGGAGCAACCCGAAGGGCTGGTGGGCCAGATCCTGGAGCGTCTGAAAGTGGACGTGGATGGGATCAAGCGACGGCTGGATGATGTGCTGAAGAGTATGCCTAAGCAGTATATGCAGCCCACTCCCGGCGGCGCTATCCAGGTTTTTGTGACACCTCGGATTCAAAATCTCGCCGGGGTGGCTGCTGCGGAAGCCAGCCGCCTGGGTGATGAATATATTTCGACCGAGCATATGTTCGTGGGGATTGCCAGCGAAGAGGGCACCCCGGCGGCACGGATTCTGAAGGATGCTAGCGTTACCAAGGACAAGGTGCTGGATGCGATTGAGAAGATCCGCGGCGGGAAAAAGGTAGATGACCCGCAAGCTGAGACTAAGTACCGCATCTTGGAGAAATACGGCCGCGATCTGACCGCCCTGGCGAAAGCCGGCAAGCTCGACCCGGTCATCGGCCGCGAGAACGAAATCTTGCGCGTGATGCGGGTGCTGGCGCGGCGCACTAAGAACAATGCGGTGTTGGTGGGTGAAGCCGGCGTGGGTAAGACCGCCATCGTGGAGGGGCTGGCCCAGCGCATCGTTTCCACCGACGTGCCCGAGAGCCTGGAAAACAGGCGGCTGATCGAGCTCGACTTGGGCGGCATGGTCGCCGGTTCCAAGTTCCGCGGTGAATTTGAGGAACGGCTCAAGGCTGTGATGGATGAAGTGCGCAACTCGAAGGGCGAGATCGTGCTCTTTATCGACGAGTTGCATAACGTAGTCGGCGCCGGCGCGGCTCAGGGAGCGATGGATGCTTCCAATATGCTAAAACCGGCCCTGGCCCGCGGTGAGATGCAGATGATTGGCGCCACGACGCTGGACGAGTACCGGCGCATCGAGCACGACAGCGCGCTGGAGCGGCGCTTTGCCCCGGTCTTCGTAGATGAGCCCTCTCCGGAGGATACTATCAAGATGTTGCATGGGTTGCGCAAGCGCTATGAGCTGCACCACAACGTGACCATCACCGATAAGGCTTTAGAAGCGGCGGCGCACCTATCCCACCGGTATGTGACCGGCCGGAATCTGCCCGATAAGGCCATCGACCTGGTCGATGAGTCGGCTTCCAAGCTGCGTATAGAGATGTACGATATGCCCGCCGGGCTGCGCGAAAAGAAGCAGTATCTGACACAGTTGACGGCCGATGAGGAAGCCGCCTGGCAGAGCCGCAACTATGAGAAGGCTGCCATGGTCAAGAGCGAGCGGCTGCAATTGGATGCCGAATATACCGCAGAGGTGCAGAATTGGCGCACCGACCGCGGGTTGGATGAGGTAGTAGACGAAGAAGATATCGCCCAGGTGGTTTCCAGTTGGACAGGTGTACCGGTTAGCCGGATGTTGGAGGGCGAAAGCCAGAAGTTGTTGAATATGGAAGCCTTGCTCCACAAGCGCATTGTGGGCCAGGATGAGGCTGTGGCGGCCGTGGCGGACGCCATTCGCCGCGGTCGCTCCGGGTTGAAGGACCCACGCCGGCCCATCGGCAGCTTCCTATTCCTGGGTTCAACCGGTGTGGGTAAGACCGAGCTGGCCCGCGCCCTGGCGGAGTTTATGTTCGATGACGAAGACGCCATTGTACGGATCGATATGAGCGAATACCACGAGCAACATACGGTCTCTCGCCTGTTCGGTGCGCCCCCGGGTTACGTGGGCTACGAAGAGGGGGGGCAATTGACCGAGGCTGTGCGGCGCCGCCCGTACCAGGTGGTGCTCTTCGATGAGGTCGAGAAAGCCCACCCGGAGGTCTGGAATTCGATGCTCCAGATCCTGGACGACGGCCGCTTGACCGACGGCCAGGGGCGCGTGGTGGACTTCCGCAACACCGTCATCATTATGACGAGCAACGTGGGTACCGAGTTTACCCAGCGCGGTGGGTTGATCGGGTTCCGTGCCGGTGAGCGCGGCCATGAGGAGAAGAGCCTCCGCGAGAAAATCTTGGTGGAGCTACGGCGGGTCTTCCGGCCCGAGTTCCTCAACCGCATCGACGAGGTGATTGTCTTCCAGAGCTTGAGCGGCGAGCAGATTGAGCAGATCGTTGACCTGCAGATCAAGTTGCTGTCGCAGCGCCTGGCCGAGAGCAATATCTCTATCGAGCTGACCCCTGCCGCCCGCAGTTGGCTGGCGAAGGAAGGCTTCGATGCGCAGTTTGGGGCCCGTCCCTTGAAGCGCGCCATCCAGCGCCAGGTGGAGACACCGTTAAGCCGGAAGCTGTTGGCCGGCGAGATCAAGGATGGCGATGCGATCTTGATTGACCTGGATGCTGAAGGCAACCTGTCCTTCACACGCCAGGAGGTTGTCACCACGGCAGCCGCCCTGTAAGGGTAGATCTTTAAGTAAGATCTGTAAGCATGAACACGGCCCGGCGGGGGACTTTCCCCCACCGGGCCGCTTTATTTTAAACGGTTTTCTTTAAGCAGGGACCGCGTTCGCCTATTCCTGAGTCTGTTCCTTGCACCATTCTGTCACAGGATTGAGGAAATAATCATCCCAACCATCGATGTGCCCTTCGAGCTCCGCGGCGTTTGGCAGCCGGTCGTGGGTCAGGTACACTGCCGTGGACTGGGGAGTAATCGGGGCCAGCTCCCAGCGCACCAAAGAATCCGCCCAGGCATCCGGCCACCCTCTCACGCGACAGGTATAGGCCAGCGTGGTGGGTGGAGCGATCTCTGTGAACTTGCCCATCATCTCCCCATCGAAAAATGTATAGCTGCCGCCAGGCTGCAAATCGACCTTCGCGGTCCTATCTTGCATCCAGGTGTGGATGGCTGCCAGATCCGTCAATGCGGTCCATACGACCTCAATAGGAGCAGCAATCTGAACTTGTTTCTCTATATCGGCCATCAGGCCCTCCTTATAGTTAAGCCATCGCCACCGGTTGTGGTACGGTGAGAATCTCTACCTCACGACTGACGACGCTCTCCAAGAGATCGCTGTTGCGCTCTGCGTCCCAAAGCTCCACGCTGGCATCCCCCTGCACCTGGGCCTCAATTTGTACCAGCCGCTTCGTGATGTGGCAGTACACATTCGATACTACCTGGGTACGCCCCCGTTCCAGGTACTCGGCCAGGCGCAACAAGGCTGTCAGCATGACCAGGCGCCCTTCATCGCCGGGTATGAGGATCGTGGCATACTCGCCGGCTTCGGGTTTGCCGCGCCGGTGGTAGCGGGCCATTTGCGCCAACAGCACTACTTCCCGGTGGGTATATCCCGGCAAGTCGGCATTCAGGATCAGGTAGGCCGAGTGCTCGTGGTGCTGGTAGTAATCGATCACGACCCCAATGTCATGAACCAAAGCCGCTGCCGCCAGCAGCTCCCGCTCCGCCATTCCTAGTCCATGGATCTCCTGCAATTGGTCGAAGAGTTGCAGCGATAAATGGCGCACGTGCAAAGCATGGGCATTGAACTGGTCGTACACCCGGGCCAGGTTTTCGATGCTGGCCTGCCGGATATCAGGGAAGAGAGGGGGTTGATCCCCTGAAGGCGGATGGTTTTCCGCCAGGAATCTCTCATAGAATAGGCCTTCGCGAATGCCCTGGCCGCTGACGGTCATGCCCTCGAAGCGGCCCAGCTCCATAATGGCTTTGACCACCATGACCCCGGCCAATACGATATCGGCGCGGTCCTCTTTTAGGCCGGGGAGGGAGGTGCGCTTGGCAACGGGGAGTTCCCGCACCTGTGCTTCGATGCGGGCAACCGATTCGTAGGGCAGATAATAGCCGTGGATACGGTCCAGGGGATATTTTTTAACCCGCCGGTCCATCCGCACCAGGGTACGGATGGTGCCGCCCGAAGCCACCAGTTCGGTCTGGGGTTGGGGCCGGTACCAGTCCACCTGGGCCAGGGATTTGCGAATGTGGTTATCCAGGCGTTGGTAATCCTCTTTGTTGATGGGGTTGCTACGGACGAAGCCTTCCGTCAGGCGCACCGTGCCCAAAGGCAGGCTCACCATCTGCGTCAGGTGCCGGTCGCTGAAGGAGACCATCTCAACACTGCCGCCGCCCTGGTCTATGGCAATGCCGTGCTGCACATCCAGGCTGTTGAGAATCCCCAGGTAGGCATAATAAGCTTCTTCCGTACCACTCAATACCCGCAGCTTGATGCCGGACTCGTACTCCAACCGGGCCAGCAAAGCCCGTTGGTTGACCGCGTCGCGCACCGCGCTGGTACCCACCGCCACGATATCCTCGATATGGTTCGCCCGGCAGAAAGCCTTAAACATGCGCAGGGTATCGATAGCCCGTTCCATCGGTTGGGCTTGCAGTAAGTTGGCATCGCCCATACCCTCGCTCAACCGCACCCGTTCTGAGATCTGGTCGGTGAGGCGGAACATCTCACCGGGAATATAATGGAAGACCACCAGGCGCGTGGTGTTCGACCCCAGGTCAATGATGGCCAGCTTTTGTGGTTTTGCCATGTTGCCCCTTGCTTTGTTACAACATTCCCACTATGATTGTAGCAGAGCAAGGGGGTGTAAGGCAACTTGTCAGAAATATCTACTTGAAGCGCAAAGCGTACAGATCCGCATCCTTCAGGGTAACCCTCAACCGCACCGGCTGGCCGGCCAGGGCGCCGAGGTCGCTGCCGCCGCGCCAGGTTACCACCCGCTCCAGTTCGTCGCCGATCACTTCGTAGCAATCCGCCTGGGTGAAGCCGGCGATGGGCTGCCCGGCGGCATCCTGCACCTCCACCCACAGCCCGCCGGCCGCCGAGGTCGAGAAATTCAGGTGCAATTGGCGCCCATCGAAGGTCAGGGGCTGCGTCAGTATCTCCCCGCCGCTCAAGGGCGCCTGGACGGAGACAAAGCCATCTATCCGCAAGGCATAGCGGCGGAAGAGGGTGGCGCCACCGCGCCAATAGTGCTCTACCGCCAGGAAGGAAAGTTCCGGCGGCGCCCCGGCCAGATCGGACGGGGTTTCCAACAGACCCCAGCACTGGTAATTATCCCCATAGGTCCAGTTCCCCTCTAGCTGGGGGCCCGGACGGATGAAGGCTTCCGGCCAGCGGCGGAAGGTCTGGCCATCCCGGCTGCTCATAAACAGCCCGTCTGTCACCGCCGAGCCGTAGCGCGGGTGGACACTCCCCCGCAGGCGGCGGTGCTCCGGCTCCGGCAGGGCCTCGATGGAGGGCGACCAGGGGCGCTCCACGTAGCGCGAGGGAAAGCCGATGAGCAGGTGGGGAGCGCGATAGTAAGGCAATACCTGGTTCGTATAAAGCGGTTCCTCAGGGACGCCGGGATAATCCAACCAGACCGGGTCGGTCCAGTGGACAAAATCCTGGGAGGTGCAGGTGAGAATCCCGCGCACGCCGTTGCGGAAATCCCGCACATAGGCGCGGTACTCCTGCCGCTGCGCATCCCAGAAAGCCAGGTTTTGGGAGTCATAGGCTGCGCCGCGCATCACCGGCTCCGGCTGCAGCAGGGACCAGTGAATACCGTCGGGAGAAACCAGGGCGAAGAGCCCCGATGTCCGTGAGTTGTTGCCAGCGCCGACGGCCTTATAGCGGGCGGCGGGGTCTACGCCGGGGTGCGTATCCTTGAAAGGGGCGAAGCCGTGCGTGCCGTTCTGTTGCGGACCCTCTCCCACAAACAGGATGTTGTTGCGCCGGTACCCTTCCACCTCGTGGAGCTCCAACTCCGGTCGCTCCCAGTGGCGCCCATCCCGGCTCTCGGCATAGGCAATCCAGGTGTTGGAGGGCTGGAAGGTACCGGTATCGGGGTCGAAGCGTCCCGTGCAGTAATAGAGGCGGGCGCGCTCCCCATCCTGGAAAATGGTCATGTAACCGCACATATTCCCTTCCCAGGGCCGGTCTGTGACCAGGGCCACTTCCCGGCGTTCTGGGTGGTGCAGTTGCAAGCTGGCGTCGTCGCTGAGCGTGTCAATCAGCCAGGTATCGCACAAAAGCTCCAGCCGGCTGCCAATGGCGCGTATATTCTGATTGTCTGTGGTCATGTTTTCTCCTTGAAGTGAGGCGATAAGGTTAAAGAAGCTTTCGAAGTTGAATTTTTACGGTTCATTATCCGGCGCTGTCCGGCTGAACAGTGGTTTCCTGCTCTCCCCGGGCCGTGTCCAGCAGCAGCAGAGCGATGCCTGCCATCACCGCCACGTCGGCCAGGTTGAAGATCCCGGTGTGCAGCGGGCCGAGGCCCAGCACCATGAAGTCCGTCACCCGCCCTTCCTGCAGGAAGCGGTCGATCTGGTTTCCCAGCCCTCCGGCCACGATCAGGGCCAGGGCTACCACATTGGGGAGGGACAGACTCGAGGCCCACAGCAGGTAGACCAGGATGCCCAGAAGCACCGCGCCGGCGACCACGGTGAAAGCCCAGAAGCGCAGCTCCGCCGGCAGCCAGGCGCCTAACCCGAGGAAAGCCCCCAGATTTTCGGTATATTGCAGGCGTACGATCCCGCCCAGCAGGCTGATGGGGGGTTGGGACGCCAGGTATTGGCGGGCCGCAACCTTGGCCAACTGGTCGGCGGCGATCGTCACCAGGAGCACGCTGAGTAAGGGTATGAGTCTGGTAGAGCGGGTGGTCATGGCTTCTCCCGGTCGGTGCGGTACGATGAATAGTCAGCCCTTATTATATGGTAACTGCTCAGGTAGGTGAGTCAGGGAAAAGGGAAGGCGGCATAAAGGGAGAACCGAGGGAGGCCAGCAACAAAACATCCAAAACCCGTTGACCCTGTTTGCGGGCGGTGGAGATATAGCTGCGGATCTGGCAAAAGAGCTGG
>SHYO01000080.1 GCA_009692745.1 Chloroflexota bacterium | reverse complement strand
GGCGGCGCTGCTGTAAGGCCCTTTGCAGGGCGTTTAGACACATAAGAACTCGTCTTGCGGACCTCGCCACGATGACGAGGCCCTTGGTGCTGCCCACCAGACCTTCTGGGCAGCCTACTGGCTGGAAGCCGGTTAGCCGAAACTAGAGAGAATGTAGGAGCCGCCGAAGTGGCACGCGCTACGTCGCGCAGAAGGAAATTCCGTCTGGGATACTTCCGAGCATCGTGTTGCGTGAAGAAATAGGCAGCTCGATTCTCGATATCATAAGCCGTAATCAGACAAGGCTTGATGAGGTCGCTAAGCTTCAGATCATGCAGCTTGTCTTTAAGCAAGGTTTCAAGTCCCGTGGCCGAATAATTCTCGTCAAGGGTACCACCGGCAGATCTGAGCTTATGCCACACCGAGACATCAAAAATCTGGGCGCCATTCTGCTTGTATAGCTCGACGGCTTCTGAGGCAGCGTAACGTGGGCGATGAGGGTCATCCGGTTGGGGACATAGATAAATACAAGTCAGAATACCCCCGGTGCTCGTGCCCGCGATGAGATCAAACCAGTCCGCAATGCGCGTGGTAGGATCATGGGAGGCTCTTTTCAGCTTGTCCTCCAAGACGGTCAGGATCTGCGCAGGAATCAAGCCTCGTATTCCTCCACCATCAATAGAAAGTATGCGAAAGAACTTTGGATCTGACATATTACCTCCTTGTCTCTGAGAAACAGCCACCGAGTAGCCCACTTCCACGGCCTCTGATCTTACACCCATCCCCCGCGCGGCGCAAGCCAAGAATTGATCTACTTATGGGGCAATTTCGCTACAATCATTTGTAATTGAGGGGGATTGAGGTTGGCAAGCAGTCTGGCGGCGCTTACTCCGGCAGCTCGTCCAGCGCGGCCCAGCCCTGGCGCAGGGCGTAGAGGACGGCCTGGGTGCGGTTAGTCACATGCAATTTTCGTAGATGGTGCGCAGCCGGTTGGCCTCGGTGTAGGCCAAGTAGCTCAGCGCCTGGGCGATGTGCTCGTTTTCCACGCCCTGGGCTACCAGGCGCAGCACTTCCATCTCGCTCTCCGTCAGCGGCGCGACCCGTGGCAGTTCCGGCATGGGCAGGTGGAACTCGCCTAAGACGCGGGCATGATGTCCTGTGGCCCGGATAGATCCAGGCGCGGCGCGCGCCAAAGTCCGCCACCAGATGCGCCAGGGTCGGAAAAAGGCCCGGCGCGTCCAGGTCCAGGGGGCGCAGCGCGAAGATAACGCGACGCAGATCGGCGATGGCGGCAATGAGCACGGCTTGCAGTTCATCCAACGCGGTGCGCATGACACTGGGAGCCGCATCGGTCAGGTGAGACCAGAGCGCCGATTTGTGCTGAGCGTACTCAGCAGGCAGTCCGGCCAAACTTTGCGCCACGCCATCGCCCACGAGATCGTGGGCGATACGGAGGCGTTCCGTTACCAGGCGATGGACTTCTGCGGGACGAAGCGCTCCATCTGGCGCCAGCGCACTTCCCGCTGCCGGTAGTGGTCGCGCTGGTAGAGGGGATAGTACTGCCCCGGCGGGTCGATGCTGACCACCTCGTTCCCCTTGCGCACCAGGGTGAAGCGGTGCTTCTGGATGTAGATCTGGTCCAGGCGCTCGGCAATCGGGAATGCCAGGACGACGACCTGCCCGGCGCCCACCTGCCCCACCTGAGCGTACCGCCCCTCACAGCCCACCGCCCGCGCCGCGCCGTCCACGCAGCAGATGACCTGGTCCGGCTGCACCCACTCCGGCAGGCGCACTGCCAGGTCGCAGGACTGCTTCATGCTTATGTCGACCTGCCCTTCGTAGGGGATGTAGCTGTCTACGTCCGCCCAGGGGGAGGCGCGGTTCAGCAGCAGGTTCACCCGCAGCTTCCCATCGGCGTAGTCCAGGATATGCTCCCAGGCCTGGTAGAGGGTGCGCGCTCCGTTCCCGGTGCAGCAGCCGGTGACCCCCGACCGGCCGTGGGAGAAGTCGTTGGCGGCAGCATGGGAGGCAAAGCCGCCGATGTGGCGCTCCAGCGCCCGGTCGGCCGTCTGGTGGGTAGGATCGAGCTGGGAATTCCGCAGGTCGAAATCCCGCGGATGGGCCGGCCCCATTTCCCAGAAGCGCCAGGTCCAGTCCGCCTGGGTCATCTGGTTCTCCACCAGTTGGTTGCGCAGCCAGCGGTCGGCCTCATCCCAATAGTCGCCCAGCCCGGCGGCGCTCAGCTTCAAGGCCAGGGAGACCATATCGGCCACGCAGCAGGTCTCGCAATCTTCGAAGTTCCCCCGCCCGACCACCTCGGGGAAGTAGCCGGTCAGCAGGTCGCCCTGGGCCCGGCCGTAGCGGTAACCGTTTGTCACCAGGTCGAGGACCTCCCGGTCCCCCGCCAGCAGCGCATATTCGAGCAGCGCCAGCAGGGTGATGGTGTGGCCGTGGAAGTGGGCGTAGGGCGCCAGGCCGGGGTTGCCACCAGCCACATCGGCGATCTTGGCATCGGAGATGCTGGCATCGGACCGGGCCGGTTCGTGGATAAAAGTGCCGTTGGCGTCGAAATGGTTGCTGCGCTGCACCACCCAGCGCGCCAGCTTGCCGGCCAGCTCCAGGGCCGGCGCGTACCCTGTGGTGCGGTAAGTGTGGGCCAGTGCGCCGATGTTGGGAGCGGTCCAATTCGCCATATTATATCCAGGCGTAAAGCGGGGATCAACGCCGGGCGGCAGGCTGCCGCCGGGGCCGTACTGCATCCACTGGAAGGAGGCCAGTCCCCCCTCGTCCAGCGCCAGGCGCGCCAGACCATCGACAAACTGCCGGCCCGCCGCCCGCCAGACCTCGTCACCGGTGAGTTGATCATAGATGGTGATGGCGTTCAGCAGCCGGCCGCCGGCGTACAGCGAAAAGTAGTGGTCTCCCGGGGTGGGTGCGCCGAAGTGTACGACCTGCCACCAGGGGCGGCCTATCTTGGGATAGTAGAGCAGGCCGTCGGGGCCTTGCATCTGGAAGATCGTCTCCAGCCAACGCCGCTCTACATGCAGATTCAGCTCGCTGCCACTGGCCAGCCGCACCAGGGGCAAGACTTCCATGTACTTCGCCTGGGTTAAGTCGCACCAGTCGTGCTGCATCAGCGGGGGGCGGGTGCGCGGGAAGAGGATCCAGTATATCTCGTAGTCGGCGGCGGGGTCGGTAGGGGCTGTCAGGCCATGCACCGCCAGGGCAGCCCGCTCCTGCAAATCCAGGGTATCCGGCACCAGCCGCGTGTAGCGGTCGCCCCGGCCGGATGGCAGCGCGAAGGGCGGGAAGTCCTCCCGTATGTAACGGATCTGGCTCGGCGCGGTAGCTACGGGCGTGGGTTCAAGTTTCACGTACATGGCAGTTTCTCCTTTATATAGGCCCCGGATTGAAATCCTGGGCTGGTACGGAAAACCGGTTAGAAACCGGTTCCAAAAGGCCGCGAGACGTATCGCGGTTTGGGGTATTAGCCGCCGATGACAATCGGGGGAACGACCGGGTGGCGGCAACATTAAAACGGCAGATCCCCCAACGTGTCATAGCGTGTGCCATCCTCTCTCAGCCTGGGCAGCACCTGGCCGGGCTTTATTCCAGTAGGCTCCGGTCCCTCCTCCAGCTCGGCCATCTGTTCCAACCAGGCATTGGTGGTTTGCTCTGTATGGTGCTGCTTCTGGTTTTCCACATAGGTAATGGCGACGGGCTTTTGCTTTTCGCCCAGGCTTATCACGCCATATCCGGGCTGCCAGGCGAAGGCCGTATCCGCAGACCTGGCGGGACTATTCATATCGTAGGAACTGGCCCCCTTCAGACGCTTGACGATATCGGCCACGGCATGTTTGGGCGGGATAGCCACTACCATATGGAAGTGGTCAAACCAGCCGTTCAGGGCATAGACAAATACATCCGATTCGGCAGCCTTGCCGACCAAATACGGGAAAAGCCGCCTTTCTACCGCCGGTTGGATGAGATACTCCCGGTTTTTCGTACACCACACTAGATGATAATAGAGCCGCCAGAACGACATATTAACGTGAGCCTACTTTGAAAATACCGCTTGCGTTTGATGGTGAATAGAAGTAAACTATGAGATGATTGTACAATTGTACATCTTAAATCCCAATCGAGGATTGCAATGGCTATCGTGATAGATGCTTCCGTGATTATTGCCGTCATTGCCGGAGAGCCAGAGAGGGATTATTTAGTTGATTTGACCCAAGGTGCTAAACTTATTACCCCTCTCCCTGTTCGTTGGGAGATAGGGAATGCTTTTTCTGCGATGCTTAAACGGCAAAGAATCGGGTTAGCACAGGTTCTTGATGCGTTGGAAATCTACTCTACCATACCTATACGATTTGTGGAAGTTGAGTTAGAACAATCCTTGAAAATAGCGGACGAGCTCCATATTTACGCCTATGATGCTTATTTGATCCGCTGTGCTCAGAAATACCATGCTCCCCTTTTATCTTTGGATAAAAGCCTGGTAGCTTTAGCCAGGTCGATGCAGATAGAAATTTTGGAGTATAGCTAATGGTTGAATATACGTATTCGGAGGCCAGGCAGAGGCTGGCTGCCTTGCTCGAACAGGCGGTGCAAGATGGAGAAGTGCGCATCAGACGGAAGGACGGCCGGGTTTTCGTCATCCGGCCGGAACCCGGCAGCGGTTCCCCTCTGGATGTGAAGAGCATAGACATGGGTATTACAACTGCTGAGATTGTGGAATTCATCCGCGAGGGGAGAAAGACGTATCCAGCAGGGAGCAGTCAAGCTGAATCCACGGAGGACATGACCCGGCCTGGCCGATAGGCATCGGCCACCTGACGCCGATTGCATACGATCCCAGCGGCCAAAGCTTCGCTTTCGAGGTCGGGGTCGCCAGGTCCGGCGGGGGCAGGGCTAGGCGGATGTGTGGAAGAAGGGCTCCTTCGCCTGGGAGTACCAGGGCAAGCACGCCGACGTGGAGATGAGGAGATCCTGGCGCGGGCGGCGGAGTTGGATGATACTTTACGCGAGCAAGACCACTATATAGAGGGACAAATGACTATGTCAAAAATTCGATTGGCAGTTGTCGGATGCGGCGGTATGGGGCACCGGCACCTGTACGGCCTGGCCGAGCTCCAGCGGGCCGGGCTGGGGCGCTTTGAGTTGGTGGGAGCTTGCGATCCTGTCCGGCAGAATGCCGAATCTCTCGCCACGCAAGCGGAGCAGTATTTTGGCAGCCGGCCAACCGTTGCCGCCGACCTGGAGGAACTGGCCAGCCTGGGTATTGAGGCAGTCGACGTCACAACGACGCCTCGCTCCCATCATACCGTGGTGATTGAGGCGCTGCAGCGCGGCTGGCACGCCATGGTGGAAAAACCTATGGGGCTGACCGTCCGGGCTTGCAACCTGATGCGCCGGGCGGCGGAGGCATCCGGCACCGTTTTGAGCGTGGCGGAAAACTACCGCCGCGACCCGATGAACCGCCTGGTCAGGGCGCTGTTGGATGGCGGGGTGATTGGTACGCCCCGGCTCCTCACCCAACAGTACATCGGCGGCGATGACCGCATGGCGATTACGGTGTGGCGCCACCAGAAGAACGAAGGGGGGGTACTGCTGGACGTCACAGTCCATTATATGGATATGCTGGAGTACCTGTGCGGCGAGATCGAAACCGTGTACGCGCATACGAAACTGTACGAACGCACCCGTAAGAACCCCGCTGCCGGCGGCGCCGGAGGTGAGATAAATCCTGCGGGCGTCTACGGCCGCTGGCAAAGGGAGATGCCGGCTGAGTTTGAAGCTACGGCGGAGGACGCCGCTTATGCCACGCTGGCCTTCAAAAATGGCGCCATTGGTCAGTACGTTGAAGATCATGCCGGACGTGGACAGGGCATATGGGAGCGGCGCCTTTACGGCTCTGCCGGCTCGATGATATTGCCTGATGACCGCAGTGGTAAGACTATCAGCGTGACGGTGGCGGGCCAGGATGAGATCAGCGGCGAAAAGCTGCTTGCCCTGGCGCCCGACTTTCACCTGGATGCGGCAACGGCCAGCCTGTTCGGCGGCGATCGATTAGGGTCTTATGCCTTCCCCTTTCCCGAGGTGGACCGGAAGCTCCTGGCCGTCGAGTATGCGGATTTCGCCGGGGCGATTTTGGGCGAGCACCCTGCCGAGCTGGGGGCTGAGCAGGGGACGCGCGCAGTGGCGGGGTGTTATGCGATGCTGGAATCGGGCAAAATCGGGCATGCTGTGACGATGGAGGATGTGATCGCCGAGCTGGTGGGCGATTACCAGCGGGAGATTAACATCAGCCTGGGGATTTAGGGAAAGTAGGATATGATCCTGACCTGTCTATGTACCTGCGACCCGATAAACATGGGAACCCGATGAGGCGTCTATGAAACTAGGTATCAGCACGTGGGGCATGCCCACCGTCCCTATCGATGTAGCCATACGCCATATAGCGCAACTGGGGTATGATGGGCTGGAATTGACCGTCCTGCCCAACTACACCACTCGACTGAGCAGCCTGGATAGGGCCGCACGGCAGCGTATCGCAGCGCTGTTGCAAGAGCATAGCCTGGGCTTGCCGGCCATTGCGGCGCATGCGGACTTGCTGGAGAGGGATCCCCAGCTCTACGCACAGGAGCTGGGACAACTGCAGGCAGCTATTGATCTGGCCGTCGATTTGGCGCAGGGTGATGCACTCCCGGCGATCAACACCACTGCGGGGGCAGAGCGAGGTCGATGGCCGGAAGTCAAATCGCTGGTTGTGGATCGCGTAGGAGAGGTGGCCGAATATGCTCGCTCCCGTGGCGTCGTGATCGCTATCGAGCCGCATTATGGCTCGGCCATCGATACACCGGAGCGGGTGCTGGAACTGCTTGCTCTGGTAGACGCCCCCAACCTCAAAGTCAATTTCGATATCAGCCACTTTGACATCGTGGGGCTGGAGATTGAGGCCACCGTGGCGGCCCTCGCGCCCTATTCCGTACACACGCATGTCAAGGACGAGCGTGGCCGTTATCCCGATTTCGAGTTCCTGATCCCCGGCGAGGGAGATTTCGACTACGTGACCTACTTGAGGGCGATGAAAGCCCACGGATATACCGGATTTATCACCGTGGAAATCAGCAACATGGTGCAGCGCCGCCCGGACTATGATCCTCTGGGGGCGGCCACGTTTTCTTATCAGACCTTAGCGGACGCTTTCACCAGGGCAGGCATCGACCGCGCGTGATTGCCACGATCACTGACAAATCCAACCTGATCTCGCTGCCGCAATTATAGCCTCTTAGAGTGCGGCGGTGAAAACAAAGCTCCCTACTCCAGCCCGAACATGCGGCGCGGATTGTGCCGCCCCATAAGCTGGATTTCGACCTCCGAGAAGCCCTGTTTTTGCAGCGCCCCCACCAGGGCCGCCAGCGCTTCGACCGGGTGGGGATGGATCAAGCCGTTCTGGGACTGGGAATATCCCGCGTCGCTGCCCAAGACGGCGCGCTCCGGTCCCACCGTGCGGATCATGGCCGCTATCTCGGCCGGGTCCTGGTTGTCCAGCCACGGCAAGAGGGCGGCGGCGCAATACTCGAAATAGACGTTGGGGTACTGGACCAGGCGCCTATGCTGTTCCAGGGAGATAAAATTCTGCCGCATGTTGGCGTGGGTGATGATAAACTTGCGCACGCCCTGCTGCAGGGCCGCCTCGGCCACCAGCTCGCGGTGATCCTCGTGCAGGTGGCCGGACTGCAGCACGATATCGGCCGCGCCCACCATGCGGAAGATTTCCAGCGCCTCCGCGCTGACTTTGCCGTCGCGCACCGGGCTTAAGCGCGGCCGTTTAGCGAACAACTGGCTGGCTGCGCTCTGGCCGTACCGTTCGGCCCACAGCAGGTTCCACTCCGAATCGAGGGCCGGCAGCCAGATCACTTTGGCGCCGGCCTCGATGGCCATCTCCACCGCCCAGGGATTGATGCCGCCCACGGCCGCTTCCAGGCAGATGGCGCCGATGATGTCGATGCCGGGATAGTGCCGTTCTAAGAGGGTGGCCAGTAAGGCGTTCATAAAAGCATAGGTCTTGAAGACCACCCCACCCATGCCGGCGTGGCGCGCCATTTGCACGATTTCGATGGCATCGGCCACGCGCGGATAGACATCCGGCCCCGGATGGAGGTGGGTATCATAGAGTCCTTTGACCACGTCTTTGGCATTTCTGTTAGGCGGCATAAGCTATCCTCCAGGCGTCATCGGAACCTTTATTCTCTCCTACCACGCTAAGATCCCTTAGTACGTATGCCACTATTCTACCACCATCCTGCCTATCCTGTATATCCTGTTGGTTTTTACTCTGTGTGCTCTGTGTACTCTGTGTACTCTGTGGATCACCCGGTATTTCAATTTGCCCGCGCTCTGCGACCGGTCTATACTATGCGGGAAACTCAAGCGTTTGACTTGCTGGCACGGTGTACTGCGGGTCGCCGGTGGATGTATTGATGGCGGGTGAGCTGGATGCCGGCATCCCACCCAGCAGAATCGTGTTTAATACTGGAGGAATTATATGTCAAAGGTACTGGTCAACATCCATGGCGCCGGTAAGGAGATGAGCGACTTTTATGTGGAGGGACTCAAAGCCTTGACGGCCATTCTGGGCGCCGCGCCTGCCTGTCTGCCCTGTTGGTACGCCAATTTATCCAATATTGGCTCTGCTGTTTTTGGCATCGAGGATCCAGGCGCCCCCTCTGAGGCGACGGAATTCCGCAATCAGTTGTGGCAAGAAATCAACACCTCCCGCCAGGAGATCGAGGCCGAGGCCGATCCCACCCAGGTTGACTTCGGCCTGGTCGATAGTGCAGCTATTATTGCCGACCTGGTCACGGATGTTATGGGCTACGTCTTCGATTCCCGCCTGCAAGCGGACATCCAGCAGCTTCTCAAGGATATACTCGCCAAGGCCACGGCGGATTATGACGAGACGATTCTCGTCAGCCACAGCCTCGGCACCGTTGTGGCTTTCGATGTGCTGCGGCAGAACGCGGACCGTTACAAAATCAGCAAGTTCATCACCATGGGCAGCCCGCTGCGCAAGCTGGTACGCCTGGGGCGGCGATCATCCGGCCTCGGCGCTATCAATCACAGCACTGTGCCGCTATGGCGGAACCTCTATGACACCACCGATCCCGTGGCCAACCCCATTGGCCCTGCCTTTCCCGGCTATCCGATAGAGGATGTCTTTATCGATGTGGCTACCGCTCCGCTGCCGTCGCACGATTACTGGCGCAATTCCCAGGTCTTGCAGATGATTGCCGATACCTTGCGGCCGTAGTATTTTGTCATGATAAGCGCCTGGCGGCGCTGCGTGATGCAGCAGAAGGCGTTTGCGGAAATTTCGGCGGGCGCGCTGCGCGCGCAAAGAGGGGAAAAGCCAACAGCAAGATCAGAGGACCAGAGACCAGAGGGATCGGAGTTCAGAGGGATGGGGACGCCGCCACGCGGAACCCGACAACGACGTTCCTGTAGCGCGGAACGATGTAGTTGCGGAGGGCGCAGCGCACGTCCCAACCACTATTGAGGAAGGCCCCACCCCGCAGCACCCGGACGTCATTGCCTGCCAGGTAGGCAGCCTGCCACTCGTCTTCCGTAGCGTCGTAGGGATAGGTATCATATTTGGTAGCGCACCACTCCCAGACATTCCCGGCGCAGTCGAACGCGCCGTACGGACCAGCGCCCGCGGGGTAGATGCCCACCGGGGTGGTGTTCCGTACCACTTGCTCTCCCTCATCACAATTCAAACGGTGCGCATCAAAGGTGCTGCCCCAGGGATAGACCCGGCCATCTGTGCCCCGCGCGCCCTTCTCCCACTGCGCCTCGCTGGGCAGCCGCACCGCTGGCTTCAGCTCTGCGCTCAGCCAGCGGCAGTAGGCCACCGCTTCGTACCAGCTCACCCCCACCACCGGCTGGTTAGGCTTATTGTAGCGCAGATCCTGCCAGTATGTTGGTTCCGTCCATTTCACATCTATTTTCCGGGCCCAGCCGGCCTCGGTCCACCAGCGCTGCTGTTGGTAGCCCCCGGCCGCCACGAAGCGGGCATACTCCGCGTTGGTCACCGGGTATTTGCCCAGCCGGTACTCCCGCAATATTACGGTGTGCTGCGCCTTACCCTCTCCCATCTTGAACTCGCCCGCCGGGACCGTCACCAGCTCGCCCAGGCGCGGGTCGCCCAAATAGCCCAACACCTCGCCCGCCACGAGGCGCACCCGCAAAGCCACCGCCCCGTCGCCGATGGCCGCCAGCAGGCCGTCCATCACCGCCTGGCGCAGCGCCGGAGACACGCGCGCCTGCCCCTCGTGCAGACAGCGCCCCGCCAGCACCGGGTTCACCTGCAGCAAGGCCCGCACCAATTGATCGTCGTTTGCGACCAGCCCGGCCGCCAGGATGGTGGTCTCCTCCCAGCCGGTGGGCGGCGGCGCGGGCAGCGGGTCGTAGTTGCCTGCCGGGCGTACCCAGGGGGGCATCTCAGCTTCCCGCCAGGGCCAGCGCCACCACTTCGCCTGGGTGGCGGCGTCCGCGCCCGGCGTCCGGCGGCGCAGCTCCAGGGCGGCGAAGTATTCTTGCAAGAGCTGGTGGTAGAAGCGCACACTGGAGCGGTCTACCGGCATCTCCAGCAGGTCTACCGGCATCTCCAAGATGTGGGCACTGACAGCTAGCTTCAGCACCTGCCCCGGCGGCGCGTCTACCGCCGGATAGTTAGGGTTAAGCCGGACTTGCTTTGGCATGATGCTTTGCGCCAGCACTGTCTCCACGGGAGCGCCGAAGCCCGAGCGATCCCCCATCTCATACGCTAGCTCCGCCAGCGAGGCCCGCTGTACCTCGGCGCCCAACCACTCTTCCTTAGGGACCTTCGCTTTGGTGCGGCGCTGCAGCTCGCGCGCGAAGAGCTCGCGGGTGAATCTCTCTAGCAACCCGGCCCGGTTCTGGTACAATTGGCCATCGGCGATGAAGATTTCGATCATCATCCGCAGGTTGAACGGATTCCGCGCCATTTCCAGCAGGCGCCGCGTACCCTCATGCTCAGCCACCAGAGTTTGCCACAATGCCTGCCAGCCGTCCGGCAGGCGCTTCTGTAACAAGTCCCTGATCTGGTCATCGCTGAAGGGTTGGACTTCGACGCGCTGCAGGCCATCCAGCTCGGCGCCGTAATCCAGCACACGGCAGGTCACGACAAAGCGGTTTCCCTTTTGCACCCAGTTTTCGATAAAATCGCGCAGCGCGGTTACCCGTTCCTCGTAGCCTTTGCGGGGCATCTCGTTGAGGCCGTCGCACAGCAGCAGCAGCCGGCCGGCGGCCAGGTAATCCTGCAGGCGGTCGGCCAGCTCCGGGGCTTGCCAGTGGCTGCCCAGGGTGCCGCGCCAGTACCCTTCCAGGAACTTTGCCATGTCCTGGCCCGCGGAGAATTCACCCAGGGAGACCGGCAAGGGGAGCTGGCCGCTTTCTGCGGCCACCTGGTAGGCCAGGTTTTGCAGGGCAGTGCTCTTGCCGCAGCCGGGATCTCCCAGCAAAATGATGCAGGGGTATTTGTCCACGGCAGCGCGGATGCTGGGGAGTTTGACCCGCTCGATCTGCTGCCCGCGCGGGACCCACTCGTAGACATCGGGGACCACGGGGGCCTCGCCCAGCAGGGGGATGTAGAAGGGGGCGCCTGCGGCGAAGCGTTCTTTGACGCGCTGGCAGAAGGCGTCCTCGAAGCGGCGCAGGTCGATTTCCTCAGGCGGGCCGGGGTCGGGGTGCAGCACCCGTCGTAAGGCTTCCTGGATGGTTGCCATGTCAGGACCCTTGAAAACACGCACCACTCTATTATTATCTCCAGTGGTAATTATGGCGTCGGTCGCATCGCCGCCCAAGGCCACGGCGCGATCACCAGTAGCCACGGTAAGCTGGCCCTGCGATACGGCACGAACCAGGGCAGCAACGTCGGCGGCGGTGTGCTGGCCTGAGGCGATACGGTCCAGGATGGATTTAAGGTCATCCCGGTCAGGGGTCGTCATGATTTCCTCTTAAAGTCAGGTGCTGGTCTGTATCTGGCTTGCGTGTCCAGTTTTGGGATCTGATGATCATGTTAACACACTATGTCAAGGAGGGAGAAAGAAAGGTCCTGGCTCCCGGCTGGCTGATTTGCTATTTCTGGCACCATTTTACGCCGGATGGGAGATTTATGCACATGGGGGAGGGTCTGAACCGCTGATTACCGCCCAACCAGATTGGGCAAGATGACACAGATTACGCTGATTTTTGGGGTTTAGGGGGGGGGCGGGGAGGGGTGGGAGGAACCCCGGAGATGATAGAGGCTTAGAAATTAAATCTGGCAATCGTCGCCTCTGCCCCGGAGGTTGAAAACCTCCGGCTGAAGGATGGAAGCCGGATGAATCCGGCTGGGAGGAAGGGGCAGCGGAGGAGAGAGGGATAGGGGGAGGGGATCTAGGAGGTGGGTGGCGCCTGCCACGCCTCCAATTGGGCGCGGATCATGGCAGCGTTAGGGTCTTCGATCTGCTCTCTAATCACCAGGGCGGCCTGGGCGCAGGCGATGGCCTGGGGCCGCTCCCCCAGCATATCGTGGGCCAGGGCCATATTCCACAGGGCGTTGCCTTCGCCGCGCCGGTCGCCGATCTCGCGGGTAATCCCCAATTGCTGCTCGTAGAAGTCGATGGCGCGGCGCGTCTCCCCCAGGGAGTAGTAGGCGTTGCCCAGGTTGCCCAGGTCGTTGCCTTCGCCGCGCCGGTCGCCGATCTCGCGGTCAATCACCAGCGCCTGCTCATGGTACTCGATGGCGCGGCGCGTCTCCCCCAGGGTGTAGTAGGCATTGCCCAGGTTGCCCAGGTCGTTGCCTTCGCCGCGCCGGTCGCCGATCTCGCGGTCAATGACCAGCGCCTGCTCGTAGAACTCGATGGCGCGGCGCGTCTCCCCCAGGTTCTTGTAGGCGATGCCCAGGTTGCCCAGGGCGGCGCCTTCGCCGCGCCGGTCGCCGATCTTCGCGGTCAATCACCAGCGCCTGCTCGTAGAACTCGATGGCGCGGCGCGTCTCCCCCAGGGCGGCGCCTTCGCCGCGCCGGTCGCCGATCTCGCGGGCGATGGCCAGGTACTGCTCGTAGAACTCGATGGCGCGGCGCGTCTCCCCCAGGTCGGCGTAGGCCAGGCCCAGGTTGCCCAGGACGGCGCCTTCGCCGCGCCGGTCGCCGATCTCGCGGTCAATCACCAGCGCCTGTTCATGGTACTCGATGGCGCGGCGCGTCTCCCCCAGGTCGGCGTAGGCCAGGCCCAGGTTGCCCAGGACGGCGCCTTCGCCGCGCCGGTCGCCGATCTCGCGGGCGATGGCCAGGTCCTGCTCGTAGAACTCGATGGCGCGGCGCGTCTCCCCCAGGGCGGCGTAGGCCAGGCCCAGGTTGCCCAGGGCGGCGCCTTCGCCGCGCCGGTCGCCGATCTCGCGGGCGATGGCCAGGCGCTGCTCGTAGAACTCGATGGCGCGGCGGTATTCGCCCAGGTCATTATAAGCATATCCCAGGTTGCCCAGGTGTACGCCCTCCATGCTGCGGTTTCGCAACTGCCGGGCGGCGGCCAGGGCGGCTTCCAGCCAGGCGATCTGCTGCCGCGGGTGCTGGCGCAGGAAAAGACAGTACAACCCGGCGTCGGGGTAGGTGTTGCACAGGGCGGCGGCGGCCGGGTCGGCGGCGGTGTGGGCGGCGGCCCAGGCCTGCCCGGCCTGGATGTTGGGCCACTCACGGTCGAAGAGCGCCAGCCCCTGCAGCAGGGATGCCCCGCCTTGCAGGTAGAGGTCACTGGTCGCGCGGGCCACGGTCTCATAGTGGGCGGCGTGGCGCAGCCGGGCGGGGGCTTCGGCGGCGGGGGCCAGGCGGGCGGCGGCGTAGAGGCGCGCCAGGTCGTGCAGCCGGTAGCGCCCGGCCTGCCCGTCCACCAGGCTGTACCCCAACAAGTCCCCCAGTGTGTCCTGGGCCTCGTCGCCCTCCAATTCCCACACGGCGGCGGCCCCTTGGGCGTCAAAGCTGCCTGGGAAGACGGATAGCTGCGCCCACTGGGCCTGCAGCGGGGCGGGGAGCAGGTCGTAGCTGAGGGCCAGGGAGGCTTCGATGGGTAGATCGGTGGCGCTCAGCGCCGCTCCCCGGTCCAGCGTTGCCAGCCGCTTGTGTTCGTCCTGCAAGCGGCGGATGTACCCTGGCGGGGTCAGGTCCGGCCGGGTCGCCAGGGTGCTGCCGGCCAGGCGCAGCGCCAGCGGCAGGTAGCCGCACAGCGCGGCAATTTCCGCCAGCTCGGCCTGCTCCATCCCTGGGCTAATCTTCGACAGCAAGGCCCAGGCCTCCTCCTGCGGCAGCGGATGTAGGTCGAGCTTATAAAAGCCAGGCAGGACGAAAAGCTGGCGGGTGGTAACCAGCAGCAGGTAGCCGGGTGGGGGCAGCAGCGGGGCTACCTGGGCCGCATTCCAGGCGTTGTCCAGCAGCAGCAAGGCTTTTTTGCCTTGCAGCGCGGCGCGGTAGAGCGGGGCCAGCGCGGCCTCGGTCTCCGGCAGGCGGGCGGCAGGATCGTAGACATGGAGCACCTCGGCCATGACCTCGGCCGGGGGGCGGGGCGGGCGGGAGGTGCCTTTCAGGTCCAGAAAGAATTGGGCGTCTGGGTAGCGCGGCGCCAGTTCCTGGGCCAGTTGGAGGGCCAGGGCGGTCTTGCCGCAGCCACCCATGCCGCTGATGAGTGCCCCCTGCGCAGCGCTCTGTGCGCCCAGGTGCGTCCGCAGCTCCGCCAGTTGCGCCTCCCGCCCGGTGAAGTCGGCCGGGGGGGCGGGGAGTTGGTGCAGGGCGGGGGGCGTAGATGCGGCCTGGCGGTCAAGGAGCCGGTCGAGTTTTTGGTTGAGCTTGTCAAATTCAGCGCCGTACTGTCCGAGCGTATGGCGGATGCTGAGCAGCAGCCAGCTCTGGGCGGGGTTCTCGCGGGCCAGCTCTTCGGCAACCTCCAGGGCTGACAGTCCGTCGAGGAACGCCCCCATCTCCTTGAGCAAGTCAGGCTGCTTTTGCGCTTCCAGGCTGAGGCGTTGCGCCAACCTGTTGACCTGGTCCACCTCGTCTGCGGTAGGGTCATTGAGCAGCTCATACAGGCCCTGTTGCAGCACCCCCGCCAGGACGTTGGAGCCTACACTGCTGGCAAGGGCGATATTCGGATCACCGGTGGTATTGTAAAGAGCCAGGAAGGAGGCGGCGGAAAGGGCCATCAGCCCCGCAGCGCCGGTGGTTTGCCCGATGGGCAGGCGCGAGAGGAAGTGTTTTAACCGCTGGCGGAAGGAGCGCGGCGCGGGACCGGCGGGAGGTACGGGTTGGCTCATAGCTCACCCTCAAAAGTCTGGCAAATATTTGGGGCTTCCGGCTGCCGGGAATTGTAACACAACGTGAGGGGGGAAGCCAATCTGAACCGCAGATTAGTCCCCAGCGAGGCTGGGGCGCAGATTTCACAGATTTCGCAGATGATACAGGCGACGTCCCCGCCCTGGCGGGCGTTTCGTCCCTCTCCGGCGAGAGGGCGTTTTCTCCTGCCGCGATCCTATGATATACTTCACCGTACAGCATCCAATCATCTGGGAGGTATAGCTATGCCGCGCTCATGGCAAGATCGCGTTGTGATCGCTCCCGATCTGCACCACGGCACACCATGCATCAAAGGCACCCGTGTGCCGCTGGCGACGATCATCGGCAGTCTGGCCGATGGCCTGACCCCTGCGGAGATCCAGGCGGCCTATCCTCAGCTTACGCTTGAAGATATCCATGCCGCCCTGGCCTATGCCGCCGACTTACTACAGCAGGAAACGCTGCTGCCCTTGACCAGCTAACGCCACCAATGCGCATCAAGATCGATGAAGACTTGCCCCGCGACGTGGCAACCTTGCTGCGAGCCAGGGGACATGAAGCGATAACTGTTGTGGAGCAAGGGATGGGTGGATGGAAAGATCCAGCTCTATGGCAGGTTATCCAGCACGAAGAACGCTTTTTGGTGACGGCCGATAAGGGATTTGCCGACGTGCGCGCTCATCCACCCGGCACACACGCAGGCATCTTGTTGTTGCGTCCTGATCAGGACGGCATCCGTCCCCTTATCAGTTTGCTGGAACAGGTTCTAGTCATCATGAATCTTGAATCCTTGACTGGCGCCGTCACCGTCGCTACAACCAATGGCTTACGTATCCGCCGCCCCCAAACCTGAGTAATATTGCCGATAGGCAACCTCAAATTCGGAATCATTGACCCACTCAGGCTCAGCCAACCAAATCTGATCCATATTTGTTGGTATGGGAGTAGATTTAAAGATCTCTTCTATTTCCTCGTCGTCGCCCTGTGGGAAGGGCTGCAGCGGATTAGTCCCGACCAGGGGTCGGGCGCGGATAAACGGATGCGCGCCGCCGCCCTATCCGCTTATCCGCTTCTATCAGTTGCCTCCCCGCCCTGCCACGCCTCCAATTGGGCGCGGACTTTGGCAGCATTGGGGTCTTCGATCTGCTCCATGATCACCAGGGCGGCCTGGGCGCAGGCGATGGCCTGGGGCCGCTCCCCCAGCTTATCGTGGGCCAGGGCCATATTCCACAGGGCGATGCCTTCGCCGCGCCGGTCGCCGATCTCGCGGGCGATGGCCAGGCGCTGCTCGTAGAACTCGATGGCGCGGCGGGCCTCCCCCAGGTTCTTGTAGGCGATGCCCAGGTTGCCCAGGGCGTTGCCTTCGCCGCGCCGGTCGCCGATCTCGCGGGCGATGGCCAGGTACTGCTCGTAGAACTCGATGGCGCGGCGCGTCTCCCCCAGGTCGGCGTAGGCGTTGCCCAGGTTGCCCAGGTCGGCGCCTTCGCCGCGCCGGTCGCCGATCTCGCGGGCGATGACCAGGCGCTGCTCGTAGAACTCGATGGCGCGACGCGTCTCCCCCAGGTCGGCGTAGGCCAGGCCCAGGTTGCCCAGGGCGTTGCCTTCGCCGCGCCGGTCGCCGATCTCGCGGGCGATGACCAGGCGCTGCTCGTAGAACTCGATGGCGCGGCGCGTCTCCCCCAGGTCGGCGTAGGCGTTGCCCAGGTTGCCCAGAGCGTTGCCTTCGCCGCGCCGGTCGCCGATTTCGCGGGTAATCCCCAATTGCTGCTCATAGTACTCGATGGCGCGGCGCGTCTCCCCCAGGTCCGCGTAGGCGTTGCCCAGGTTGCCCAGGGCGGCGCCTTCCCCCCGCCGGTCGCCGATCTCGCGGTCAATCACCAGCGCCTGCTCGTAGAACTCGATGGCGCGGCGGTATTCGCCCAGGTCGGCGAAGGCCAGGCCCAGGTTGCCCAGGTGTGCGCCCTCTGCTCCTCGATGCTTCAACTGCCGGGCGGCGGCCAGGGCGGCTTCCCGCCAGGCGATCTGCTGCCGCGGGTGCAGGCGCAAGAGAAGACAGTAGGTCCCGGCGTCGGGGTAAGTGTTGCACAGGGCGGCGGCCGCCGGGTCTGTGGCCGTGTGGGCGGCGGCCCAGGCTTGCCCGGCCTGGATGTTGGCCCATTCCCGGTCGAAGAGCGCCAGCCCCTGCAGCAGGGCCGCTCCGCCTTGCAGGTACAGTTCCTTGGTGGTGTAGGCCACGGCCTCATAGTGGGCGGCGTGGCGCAGCCGGGCGGCGGCTTCGTCCGCAGGCGCCAGGCGGGCGGCGGCAAAGAGGCGCGCCAGGTCGTGCAGCCGGTAGCGCTCCACCTGCCAGTCCAGCAGGCTGTAGCGCAGCAGCTCGCCCAGCGCCCGGCCGGCCTCCTCTTCGTCCAGCTCCCACACGGCGGCAGCCCCCGCCCGGTCGAAGTCCGCCGGGAAGACGGCTAGCTGCGCCCACTGCCGCTGCAGAGTCTCGGCCAGCAGGTCGTAGCTCAGGCTCAGCGAAGCCTCCACCAGGGAGAGGCGCTCCTGGGCACCCTCCAGGCGCTGCCGGTAGGCGGAGACCGCCAGATCGCGCCGCTCGGCCAGGGCGCTGCCTGCCAGGCGCAGCGCCAGCGGCAGGTAGCCGCACAGCCGCGCCAGCTCCGCGGCGGCGCCCGCCTCTTTTGCCAGGCGCGGCGCGATGCGGCCGAGCAGGGCCTCCGCCTCAGTCTGGTCCATCACGTCCAGGTCCAGCGCGAAGAGGCCGGGCAGCGTGAAGTGGGTGCGGGAGGTGACCAGCAGCAGGGAGGGGGGCGGGGGGAGCACGGGCGCCACCTGGGCGCCGTCGCGCGCGTTGTCGTAGAGCAGCAGCGCCGGCTGCTCGGCCAGCAGGGAACGGTAGAGGGAAGCCAGCGCGGCCGCGTCTTCTGGCAAACGGGCGGCGGGCTGGTAGCTGCGGATGACGTGGGCCATGATCTCGTGCAGCGCGAGGGGCTGGGGACCGGCGCCTTGCAGGTTCAGGTAGATGTGGGCCGGGTAGGCGGCCTTGAGGCCATCCGCCAGCTTGAGGGCCAGGGCGGTCTTGCCCACCCCGCCCATGCCGTGCACGCCGGAGATGGCGGCTCCCTGCATCCCGAGGGCGGCGCGCAGCTCCGCCAGTTGTTCCGCCCGCCCGGTGAAGTCGGCCGGGGGGGCGGGGAGTTGGTGCAGGGCGGGAGAAACCTCTCCAGCTTGCGGCGCGGCGTGATAATCGCCGGCCACCAAGATGTTATCGCGCCCGGCTTGCAGTTGTTGCGCCGTCAGGTGGGACGAGGTCCCCGAATCTCCGCCGGGGGTCAGGCTTTTGGGTTGGAATCTTTGGGCGGCGGGCTGGAGGTGATGGAGACGTCGCCGCCGCCGACCACCTTCGTTGCCGTGACGTCGCCGCCGGTCTGGCCTGCTATGGTCACGCTCCCCTGCTTGGCGGTGATATCGCTGGCGCTGACGGCGCCGGGAGCTGGCGGCGTGGGCTGGCTGGCTTTCACATCCAGGCCCAGGCCCAGGGGGCCTTTGAGCTTCACGGCGATCTGGCCGCGATAGGCAACGGCGATGGCAAGGATGATGAGAGCGAAGATGACGACGACCACAACGGTGTTGTTATCCATACTATGCACCTCCAGAATGGTTGCTGGCTGCCATTGTAGCGGGAAGGGGGGCGCGTGTCAATGCCGCGGGCGAGCCAGGGGGCGCCAGGCCGGCTGGATGGTTGGGGGAGGCAGCGGATAAAAGCGGATAAACGGATGGTGTGCGCTCGTCATGCGCTTATCTGTGGAGAGGACTACACCCCATTTATCCACTGCCGCAAGATGAGGGGAGGCAGCGGATAAAAGCGGATAAACGGATGGTGTGCGCCCGTCATGTGCTTATCTGTGGAGGGGATTACACCCCATTTATCCACTGCCGCGAGGGGAGGCGTGGTCGTATGGCAGTTATCCGCTTATCCGTTGCTGCATGGATATAGTGACCCCCTACGAAAACACCGCAGAGAGCGAATCTCCCGTGATTATGTTGGACAATTTGATGGAATCCTTTGGATTCCCATTGTCCGCCTAAGTAGTCCGCACTCTAACTGATTCCTCTATTAAGAGGCATAGCTCAAGCAAATCCGCCCCGTCTGCGCGCGCGCTCCCCCAAGCTACATCTTTATGAAAATGAAGAAATTAAGTACGATACTGGATTCCTGCAGCAGACAAAGTTGAGTTTAGTTGTGGTACTACACATTGAAATGTGTAGTTTGCGCGCGCCGGTGTGGCAAACTACATTTTGAAAAATGTAGTGCTTGCAATAAAAGCCATGTTGCTGGCGGCCAGAACACCCGCGGCGATGTCACCATCAAAAATATAAACTTCATCAAGCTGGTGTGCTCCGCCGGTGGACTTGCTCCTGCCGAATTCCATGCGGACTGTTGCGATGCTCTCTACATGCTACATAAAGGAAGCGCCCGGCCCGTCAAGCCTCCGCCCCGCCCCGCCATTTCTCCAAGCGAGCACGGACTTTGGCGGCCCAGCCCTTACTCTGCCACGCCTCCAACTGGGTGCGGACCTTGGCAGCGTTGGGGTCTTCGATCTGCTCCATGATCACCAGGGATGCCTGGGCGCAGGCGATGGCCTGGGGCCGCTCCCCCAGCGTATCGTGTGCCAGGGCCATATTCCACAGGGCGTTGCCTTCGCCGCGCCGGTCGCCGATCTCGCGGGTAATCTTCAGTTGCTGCTCGTAGAAGTCGATGGCGCGGCGGTATTCGCCCAGGTCGGCGTAGGCCAGGCCCAGGTTGCCCAGGGCGTTGCCTTCGCCGCGCCGGTCGCCGATCTCGCGGTCAATCACCAGCGCCTGCTTATGGTACTCGATGGCGCGGCGCGTCTCCCCCAGGTCGGCGTAGGCCAGGCCCAGGTTGCCCAGGGCGGCGCCTTCGCCGCGCCGGTCGCCGATCTCGCGGGCGATGACCAGGTCCTGCTCGTAGAACTCGATGGCGCGGCGCGTCTCCCCCAGGGCGGCGTAGGCGTTGCCCAGGTTGCCCAGGGCGTTGCCTTCGCCGCGCCGGTCGCCGATCTCGCGGGCGATGGCCAGGTGCTGCTCGTAGTACTCGATGGCGCGGCGCGTCTCCCCCAGGGTGTAGTAGGCGATGCCCAGGTTGCCCAGGGCCTGGCCCTCCCC
>SHYO01000079.1 GCA_009692745.1 Chloroflexota bacterium | reverse complement strand
GATTTTAGCCAAGGCTGGATCCATGTGTGGGATCAGTTGCAGGATGTCTGCAAACAACTTGTCAATGGGATACCGTTCGCGTAACATAGAAGGTGCCTCCGCGGTGGTTGCTGCTTCGACAACCATACTTTTACCAAAAAGGCGTTTCATTTGTCAATTGTTAAACAACCAGTGCCTTTTGCACCAGAAACTAGTCTAGTCTAGGGCCTTGTGCCCGTCCCCGCGCCCACAAGGGGCTAGGCTACCACCCATCAGATCATGTGTGACAGAGAGCTACGCCAAAGGCAGGGTAAAGGAGAATGTAGCGCCGCGCCCTTCCTGGCTCTCGGCCCAGATGCGCCCGCCGTGTGCCTCGACGATATGTTTGGCGATCGAGAGGCCCAATCCTGTGCCACCGGCGGAGCGCCGGGTGCGGGCACTATCGGCTTTATAAAAACGTTCGAAAATGCGGGGCAAATCCTTCGCCGGGATACCAACGCCATTATCGCAAATTTGGACACGGGCCCACCCCCCCAGTTGCTCCTGTGCTAAGTCGGGTGCATCCGAGCCAGGTCCGGCCTGCAGATGTGACCGTACCTGTATCTGCCCACCGTCACCAGTGAACTTAATCGCGTTATGTACCAGGTTTATGATTACCCGCACAATCTTTTCCTGGTCAACTTGCACCGGCGCTACGAAATCTGTATCGACCTTTAGGGTAATGTGTTTCCGTTCGGCCTGCTCTTTCAGCCGCTCGGTACCTTCCACCAACAACCGATCCAAAAAAACGGGCTGCAGATTCAGTTGCGCCTCACCCGATTCTATTTGGGCCAGGGAGAGCAGCTCCAATGTCAGTTGGCTGAGCCCCGCCAGCTCGGTCTCCAGCCGCTCCACCAGTTTTGGACCCATGGTAGCGTCATGCAGCGCCCCGCCCCTGAGGGTTTCCACCATCAGGGCCGCCGAAGCCAGCGGGGTACGCAGCTCATGCGAGATATTGGCGACAAAATCGCGCCGGGCGCGGGCCAGGCGCTGCATTTCGGTAATATCATCAATCGCCAGGATCACGCCCTCCACGCGCTCTGCCCCCAGGGTTACCGCCCGCACACGCAGCGACCGGTCTTGTAAGTGTACCATCTGCCATTCTGACCGTTGATTGGGCTTGCTCGCCAAGGCACTGCCCACGAGATGGTGAAAGCGGTAATCGCGCGTGACTTCAATGATACTGCGCCCTGCGGGTTGATCATGGCCGAACAGAGCACTGGCGCTGGTATTGGCATACACCACGCGCCGCTCCCGGTCAACGATCAAAATACCATCGCTGATGGCCTGGGCCGCCCCGCCTAGCCGGCGCTCTGCTACTGCCAGGCGCTCCTGGACCTCACGTGCCATGTTTCTGGCATGGCTTACCTCCTGCCGGCAAATTTCCAATGCAGCATGCCAGCGCCAGGCGTAATAAAATAAACCTGCGATTGCTAACCCCCCGAGAACCAGCAAGAGGGTGTCCATAGCCCGTTACTCCTCGAAACGATAGCCGACGCCGCGCACAGTTTGAATGCGCTCCGGATTGGAGGGATCTATTTCTACTTTGGAGCGCAGCCAGCGGATATGGACATCGACGGTACGACTATCGCCGTAGAAATCGAAGCCCCATACCCGTTCCAACAGAGATTCGCGCGTTAAGACCGCGCCTCTGTGGCGCATCAACTCCGCCAACAGATCAAACTCTTTGTGGCTCAGGGTCACTTCCTGCTCGTCCAGGGTAGCGCGCCGCGAAATCAGATCCAGCGTCAGATTTCCCGATGTCAGGCGGTCTTTGGCCGTTAAGGGCGTGCGGCGCAACGCCGCACGCACCCGGGCCATAAACTCCCCCAGGCTGAAGGGCTTGGTGATATAATCATCGGCGCCTGAATCCAAACCCACGATCTTGTCTACTTCACCAGCGCGCGCCGTCAACATGATGATCGGTACGCTAACCCCATCGCGCCGCAGCGTGCGGCAGACAGATAATCCATCCATCTGGGGCAACATCAAGTCCAAAACGATCAAATCCGGCACGTGAGCTTCGGCCAGCGCCAAAGCCTGCAAGCCATCGGTCCCTTTGAAAACCTCATATCCTTCTTTTTTCAGGTTGTATTCCAGGGTTTCTAACAGGGGGATCTCGTCATCCACCACTAATATTTTCGATGTCTCACCCATATGCCGCCACTCCTAACATGGGATGCAAGCCGTTTCAGGTAAACAGAAAAGCCCAGGGAAAATTCTTCCCACTAAAATATACCACATGATAGACACAGCGTTAAACCAGGGCACTCGCACCTAATTTTGGATGTCGCTCTACAGAACCGGCCTGGGAGCGCGACCATCCTGGTCGCATGTGCGCCCAATGCAAGCGAGACGCTCGCGCTCCCAGGAAATCCATTAAGATGCGATTGCCCTGCTCCTGTCCATCTCTTGACCTACCGCTCACACAGGCATATACTCTCTGCGTAGGAGGTAATCCATGACCCAAAAGAACGATATCGCTACTCCTAGGCCCAGCATACGCCGCTTGAATGCCAGCGAAGTCCGGCGGCGCTGCGAGCCATCCGATTTGAATTTTCAGACCACCGATGAATTGCCTATTTTAAACGAGATCATCGGCCAGGCCCGCGCCACCCAGGCTATTGAATTCGGCGTCAATATGCGTTCCAAGGGATTCAATATCTTTGCTCTGGGCCCATCCGGCGCCGGCAAAACTACTACCATCCAGCAATACCTGGCCCAACAAGCGACGTCCCGGCAGGCGCCCGATGATTGGTGTTATGTCTACAATTTCGACAATCCGGATACTCCCCGGGCGCTACGCCTGCCGGCGGGTAACGGCAGCTCCTTCCGCGATGACCTGCAAGCACTTGTAAAGACCTTGCGCGATGAGTTGCCTAAAGCCTTCGAGTCTGAGCCCTACACCCGCCACCGCAACCAGATTATCCGCAAGGCTGGCGAGGCACGGCAGGGGGTGCTGCAAGAAGTCGATAACGATGCGGCGCGCCGTGGCTTTAGCCTGGTGCAAACGCCGAACGGTATTATTATATCCCCCCTGCTGCACGGTAAACCGATTACCCCCGAGGAGTACGAGGCATTGGACCCTATCCAACGCGCTGAATATGAAGGACAGAGGCCGGAACTGCAGGACCTGCTGGAAAATGGGATGCGCCGCGTGCGCGAATTTGAAAAGCAAGCGGAGAGCGAACTCGAGGCGTTGGATCAGAGTGTCGCCCGTAGGTTGATCGAGCGCCGCGTGGCGGATATGCAAGCACATTATAACCACGGCGATATTGTCCGGAATTATCTCCAGGACCTGGCGAACGATGTGGTGACCAACGTCGATACCTTGCGGGAGGCGCAAGCCGGCGCCGCCGAAGCGCCGGCTCGCCCTATGATGAAACGGGAATCGCCCTGGGAGCGGTACCGGGTGAATGTATTGGTCGACAATACCAAACAAAGTGGCGCTCCGGTGATCATTGAGCGGAATCCTACCTACTATAACCTGCTGGGCCGGATCGAATACCGGGTGGAGTTGGGCGCCCTGGTCACGGATCTGGCCATGATTAAGCCCGGCGCTCTCCATCGCGCCAATGGGGGTTACCTGGTAATCGAAGCCTTACCGCTGCTGCGCAACCCCTTTGCGCTGGATGGTCTGAAGCGCGCCCTGGTAGAACAGCGGATCGTCATAGAGGAGATGGGGGCCGAGCTGCGCAATGTGCCGACCGCCACCCTGGCGCCCGAGCCTATTCCGCTGGATATTAAGATTGTACTCATTGGTGAGCCGCAGATCTATTACAACCTTTATACCTACGATGAGGAATTCCGAAATCTCTTTAAAGTGAAAGCCGATTTTGACACGGAGCTGGCCTGGAACCAGGAGAACATCCAACACTATGCCCGCTTCGTCGCCGGGCGGGTGAAGGATGAAGGGTTGCGCCCATTCCAGAGCGCTGCCGTAGGCCGGATTATCGAACGTAGCGCCCGGCTGGTCGAAGACCGCGAAAAACTTACCACCTGCTTCGGCGATATCGCCGACCTGGTGCGGGAGTCCTCTTACTGGGCGGAAAAGGCCGGACAGTCGCTGGTGCAGGCTGAAGATGTGGATACGGCTATTCACCAACGCATTTACCGGGCCAACCGCGTCGAGGAACGCATGCAGGAATTCATTGATAATGGTATGATCCTGGTCGATACCCAGGGTAGTGTCGTTGGACAGGTAAATGGATTGTCGGTGTTGGGACTGGCAGATTATGAATTCGGCCGCCCTAGTCGCATCACCGCGCGGGTCTCGGTAGGCAAAGAGGGACTGATCAATCTCGAACGGGAAGTTAAATTATCTGGTCCGATCCACGACAAAGGCGTCTTGATTCTGACAGGATATGTCTACGGTAAATATGGCCAGCATCAATTGCTCTCCTTCTCTGCCAGTATCGTTTTTGAACAATCTTATGAGGAGGTAGAGGGAGATAGCGCATCCGCGGCTGAGCTCTTTGCGTTGCTTTCCAGCCTGGCCAATTTGCCTATCAGGCAGAACCTGGCCGTTACCGGCAGCATCAACCAGCAAGGCATCATCCAGCCTATTGGTGGGGTGAACGAGAAGATTGAAGGTTTCTTCGAAGTTTGCGTATCGCGCGGCCTGACCGGCGACCAGGGCGTGATTATTCCGATCCAAAATGTAAGAAACCTGATGCTGCGCGAGGATGTGGTGGCAGCCATCGCGCAGGAGAAATTCCATATCTACCCTATTGCCACGGCCGCCGAGGGCATCACCTTATTAACCGGGGTAGCAGCCGGGGAACTGCAACCCGACGGCTGTTATCCTGCGGAAACCGTCAATGGCAGAGTGGAAGACCGGCTGCATGAGTTGGCGGAATTAGGCAGAGATGCGCCGGAACCGGAGGATGATAGCCTCGACGAAAAGGAAGACAAGGAAGAAGACAAAGAGGCTTAGGTATTTTCCACTCCCCTGGCTTGCCAAAAACGCCTAATTGTGCTAAACTAGGCCGCGCATGGGGAAGCTTGCCCCCGTAGCTCAGTGGATAGAGCACCGGCCTCCGGAGCCGGGTGCAGGCGTTCGAGTCGCCTCGGGGGTACTGCCAAAGGCCAATCTAAACCAGATTGGCCTTTTTTGTTTAGAAAGCGACAACCGGATATAATGGAGGCGTCCGTTGTAAGGAGAAAAGATGGATCCACAACACCCGCAACTCACATTTGAAACCAGGGCCGCTCGCGTAGGAGAATGGCGCCCACCCACTACACCTTCCCTGGTCGAACCGATCTACCAAAGCACGGTCTACAAGTTTACCGGTCTTGATCAGGTGGACGCGGTGCAGGAAGGACGGGAAACCGGCTATATTTATTACCGCAACGGCACGCCCAACCACACCACCTTAGAAAGCGCTATTGCCGGCTTGGAGGGCGCCGCAGCCGCCGTAGTGGGCGCTTCAGGCATGGCGGTCATTTCGGGCATGTTCCTCTCCCTGCTGCGCCCAGGAGATCATGTACTCTGCGACCGGGTGGTCTATGGCGGTACTTACAACCTACTGTCCAAAGAGCTACCCGCCCTGGGTATTGAAACCTCCCTGGTCGATGCCACCGATCTAGCGGCGGTAGCAGCGAGTATCCGGCCTGGTACGCGCTTGTTGCACGTGGAAGCCATCTCCAATCCTATGATGCAAGTAGTAGATTTACCGGCCTTGATCGCCCTGGCGCAGCGCCATAATATCCTGCTGAGTGTCGATGCTACTTTTGCCACGCCCTATCTACTGCGCCCGGTGGAGATGGGCGCCGATCTGGTCTGCCATTCGCTGCCGAAATACCTGGGGGGACACAGCGCCGCTATGGGAGGCGTCATCTCCGGCCGGGCAGAGTTGATCAATATCATCCGCTCGAAGCTCAGCCTCTATGGCGCTACGCTCGCGCCCTTTGATGCCTGGATGGCGCTGCAAGGGCTGAAAACCCTGGCCTTACGGATGCGAGCGCACAGCGATAACGGCGCCTATGTCGCCCAATTCCTGGCGCGCCATTCCTGGCGCGGCCATCCCAGCGTGATGCGGGTCATTTATCCAGGGCTGCCGCATCACCAGCAGCACACTCTGGCGCAGCGACTCTTTCCGCAGGGTTTTGGTGGGATGCTCAGTTTCGAAGTACCGGGGGGGAGGTCCGGAGCGGACGCCTTTTTACGAGCGCTGAGCGCTATAGGCAGCATTAGCTTCTCCCCCAGCCTGGCCGATGTGTCCACCACGGTTAGTTACCCGGCCGGCACTTCCCACCGACTTCTGAGCGAGGCGCAAAGGGCAGCCATCGGCGTCACACCCGGCCTGATCCGCCTTTCGGTGGGTATCGAGGATAAAGAGGATATTTGCGCGGATCTAGACCGCGCCTTAGCAGCTATGCCAAATCCCATTCAAGCGCAGCACAATACCTAAAGGAGAAACTTTATGTCCAAATTTACCACCCGACCCGTTATTATGGGCACCCGCGGCGTTGTCTCCTCGGGACATTATCTGGCAACCGCCGCTGGATTTCGCATTATGGAGCAAGGCGGCAATGCCATAGATGCCGCCGCAGCCATGTGCATCTGTCTCAACCTGCTTGAGCCGCAAAGCTGTGGGATTGGCGGCGAAGTGCCCACCCTGGTATATTCCGCCAAAGAGGGCAAGTGCTTTGCCGTCAGCGGCATGGGCTGGTCGCCGGCCGCTTTCACCATCGATTGGTGCCGGGAGCATGCCATCGATCTGATTCCCGGTGATGGCTACTTGCCGGCCTGTGTGCCCGCCGTGGTAGATACCTGGGCTACGGCGATGGCCCGCTTCGGCACGATGAGCTTCAGCCAGATTCTACAACCGGCTATCGAGCTGGCTGAAAAAGGATACCCCATGTTCCCGGAACTCCAAGAGGCTCTGGCATCCAACCGCACCAAGTACCTGGAGCTCTACCCCAGCACCGGTGAGGTCTATTGCCCCGGCGGACGGGCGCCGGAAACGGGCGAGATCTTCCGCAACCCCGATTTCGCGGCCATGCTGCAGATCATGTGCCGGGCAGAGACCGCAGCCCAGTCCAAAGGGCGCATCGCCGGCATCGAGGCAGCGCGCGATGCCTTTTACAAGGGGGAGATCGCCGAACGTATCATATCATTTATCACGCAAAATCCGGTTGCAGACGCCAGCGGCAAATCCCATACCGGCTTGTTATCTGCGGCCGACATGGCCGAATGGCATGCCACCGTCGAAGAGCCGGTGACCTACAACTATCGCGGCCTGGATGTCTACAAGTGCCCAGGTTGGACACAAGGACCGGTCTTTCTGCAACAGTTGGCCCTGTTGGATGGATTTGATCTACAGAGCATGGGCCACAATTCGCCCGAGTACCTGCATACATTCATCGAGTGCGCTAAGCTGGCTTTTGCCGACCGCGAGGCGTATTACGGAGATCCCTTGTTCGACAAAGTCCCCTTCGATGTGCTCCTGTCGCACGCGTATAACAACGTGCGGCGCGGCCAGATATCTTCTCAAGCTTCCGCCGAACTGCGTCCGGGCGATGTAGGCCACGGCATTCCGGAATATATGCAGCGCGACATCCTGGCGGACAACCGCCGCGCCCTCGGCATTAGTGGGCAGGATGTACGCGACATTGGCCTGAGCCATACCCATATGGGTGATACCACCCACCTCGATGCGGTCGATCGCGAAGGGAATATGGTAGCGGCGACCCCCAGCGGCGGATGGCTTGGCACCTCACCCATCATCCGCGGTTTAGGGCTGCCCATCGGTACACGCGGCCAGATGTTCTACCTGAACTCCCAACGCCCCAATGCGCTGGCCCCTCACAAGCGGCCGCGCGCCACCCTCACACCCTCCATGATCACGCGCAATGGCGAACCCTATATGGCTTTTGGCACACCCGGCGGCGACGGGCAAGATCAGTGGACAGTGCAATTCCTGTTAAACTATGTAGAATTTGGCATGAATATCCAGGAGGCGCTGGATGCACCGACAGTGACATCGCTGCACTTCCCCTCCTCTTTCTATCCGAGAGAGGCCTATCCGCGCCGGGTCCAGGCCGAGGACCGCATCCCCAGCGACGTTATTGCCGAGTTGGAGCGCCGCGGCCACCAGGTCAATGTGATTGACGGCTGGTCGCACGGGAAGGTGTTGGCGATTCGCTTCGATAAAGAGCGGCGCGTCATTCTCGGCGGCGCTTCTCCCAGGAGAACCATCGGTTATGCTTTGGGGTGGTAGAAGGTGAGCGCCCAACCGGGTTGGGCAGGGGAAGGTGTATTCCTGTGAACAGGGTTATGATTCGATGCTGAGAGACCTCAGGACGGTAACTGCTACCCGCTACCTGACCCCCCTAAGAGAAGGGGGATCGCTGCCGGCGATCGTCGAGGCAGACGATGACGGGCTGTATGTATTGAAGTTCCGCGGCGCAGGCCACGGGCATAAAGCGCTCATCGCCGAATTGGTCGCCGGCGAAATCGGGCGCGCCTTGGGCCTGCTGGTGCCGGAGATCGTTTTCATCCAGCTTGACCCGGCGATAGGACGCTCGGAGCCGGACTGGGAGATACAGAACCTGCTGAAGGTCAGCAACGGCCTCAACCTGGGGCTGGATTACCTGCCCGGCTCGCTGGCCTTCGATCCCATCCACGCCCCGCCGCCCGATGCCAGGTTAGCCTCGGAGATCGTCTGGTTCGACGCTTTTGTGACCAACGTCGACCGCACGGCACGCAATAACAATATGTTGATTTGGCATAAACGCCTCTGGTTGATAGACCACGGGGCCGCGCTGTATTTCCAGTATTCCTGGCCTGACTATCTGGAGCGCAGCCGGAATCCATTCCCCTACATCAAAGATCACGTGCTGCTACCATTAGCCAAGGAGCTGGAGCAGGCTGACGCCACTTTAAGCGCCCGCCTCTCGCCGGAAATCATAGAGCACATAGTTTCCTGGATTCCGGACGAATGGTTGGAAGAGGAAGAGATCTTTGCCGATCGCGCGGAACACCGCGCCGCCTATGCCGCTTATCTCACCCAGCGGCTGGCCGCGCCGCGCCCCTTTTTGGAGGAAGCCTTACATGCCCGCGTACAGTTCGTATGATTACGCCATCGTGCGCGTTGTGCCCTATGTTGAGCGTGGCGAGTGCATCAATACAGGCGTGATTTTCTTCTGCCGGACGCAGCGCTTTTTGGGCGCTCGCATCGCGTTGGATCACCAGCGCCTTTTATCTCTGGCGCCGGACAGCGACGTGATGGAGGTAGAACGTTATCTGGAGAGTATTCCCTTGATATGCAGCGGCAGCCCTGCTGCTGGGACGATAGGCCAATTGCCGCTGGCCGAACGATTCCACTGGCTCGTAGCGCCGCGCAGCACCATCATTCAGACTTCTCCCGTACACTCCGGCCTGTGCGCCGATCCGGCAGCGATGCTTGATCATCTGCTCAGGAGGATGGTTCTTGCCCCTGTCCCTGTTTCATATTTTACACCGTGATACTCAACTGCAATTTGGTCAACTGCGCAGGTTTAAAAAGGCGCGCCGCTGCGGGCGCAGCGATCTATCCGAGGACCACGGCGCGTAGGGCGCCATGGTTAAGGCCGCCAGGGCTAGCAGCACCGTATCATAGTTAACCCGCCATCCTTTGAAATCCCGCCAGGCCTGCTCACGATCAGGTTTGAGCGGAACGCCAGCGCTGGCTAACCGGTTGAGTGCAATTTCGAACTCATCTCTGGTAACGCTGATCGGATCATCCCGCGTTGGCTTAGGGTTGTACTGAATCGCGAAGAAATCTGCTATGCGGCGCAAGGCCAGGTATCCGGCCCGGATGCACAGGTCCACCTGGGGGTCTTTCGGCAGATCGAGCGTTGAGGAGGCCATCGAGGCCGCATCGAGAATTGCCCCGGCGGCCGTGATCCAGGACCGGTCCGGTTGGGGAGAGCGGAAAAACGCCAGGGCCGCCAGAGAGGTATGCGTCTCTTCTACGTCAGCGAACCAGAGCTCCCATGTGATCCAAAGATCATGCAACTGATCCAGCCTATGCAAACGATTAAAACGTTCGAACATCTCCACCGCAGAAGGCGGCGACCCGGCGCGGACTTCCAGCATATTGACGGCCGCTTCCCGCTTAGAAAAAGCCGCATACATCGTAGGCAAATAGGCGATGAGCAACGCCACCAGCACCAGGCCAATGGCCGCTTCCGAAAATACCAGCATCGTTCTGGGGATCCCTTCAACCGGAGCAAAACCCAGGGTGAGCAGCGATGATCCGCTCAGCAAAAAAGCGGCGCGCCACGAGTTTACCCCTAAAGCCCAATACATACACATATACCCAAACTGGACCACAACCAACCAGACCGCCGGCAAGATGAGGAGACTTACCGGGGCATATAGCGCCATAATGGCATCCCGTTCCTCGTAGGAGACAGCCCGCCGGGTGCGCAAGGTAAAAAAGAACCTGGTCGTCAAAAAGACGGCGCGAGACAGTTGGTCCCGCGCACTACGCGGCAGCACAAAGGATCGGATGGCAGAAATCAATGTCGCGCCGACGATGGCCATTCCCAAAAAGAAAACGAGTATGCGCAGTAATATCATAAAAACCTGTTATCCGTCTCAATGGGTATAGATCGTGAAGTCAACATCAATTATACATTTTTTGTTCCTATCGCCTAAATACCTTAAGTCGAAGCTGTAGCTACAGAGCTGCTCGCAGGTACACATTTTTGACAAGCGCCTCAAATTTGGTAGAATGGCTCTACCGCAGTATCGGTTCTGAGGTAATTCCAGATACAAAAGGGAGAAATCACATTGTTTGACCTCTTATTCAAGAACGCTCGCATTCTAGACGGTACTGGAAATCCGTGGTTTTGGGGAGATGTCGCCGTTAAAGACGATAAGATCGTCGCGGTGGGCAAGCTGGAAAATTTAGACGCCGCCACCACCATCGATGTCAAGGGCAAATTTCTAGCGCCGGGATTTATCGATGCCCACGTACATACTGATATTCCTCTGCTGGCCGATCCGCAATTTGAAGCCTGTTTACGCCAGGGTATCACGACGACGATCATTGGCCAGGATGGTATCAGCTTGGCGCCGGCATCTCCCGCTACCATGGAGTATATGCGCGCCTATTTCGCGGCCATCAATACCAATCCCGATATCGGCTGGGACTGGTCAACCGTCGCGGAATTTCTCTCCCTCTACGATAACCGGGTCGCGATCAACGTAGCCTACCTGATTCCCCACGGCAATCTACGCATGGAAGCTATGGGGTTGGCGAATCGCCTGCCTTCGCCCGCTGAAATGGCGCATATGCAACGCCTCGCCGCTCAAGGCATGCGCGAAGGGGCTATCGGCTTCTCTACCGGGTTGGACTACATCCCCTGCCCGTACTCCGACACCCAGGAATTGGTCGATATTGGCAAGGCCGTCTCCCCCTGGAATGGCGTCTTTGTGACCCATATGCGCAATTACGGCGACAAGGTCGCGGAAGCCGTGGAGGAAACTCTGACGGTCGGGCGCGAAGCCAAGATTCCGGTGCATATCTCCCACTATAACGGGCGCGCCGATATCCTGCTGCCCCTGATTGACGATGGGCGGCGCCGCGGGATTGATGTCACCTACGACACCTACTGCTACCTGGCAGGCTGCACCATCCTGGCGATGGTAGCCCTGCCGCAATGGGTGCAATCCGATGGTCCCCAGGTCACCGTAATACGCCTGCGCCAGCCCGCGGTCCGTGAGAAAATACGGGAGTGGATCGAGAGGCCCACCAATACCAAGGTTGGGATGCAGAATCTACAATTGACCAACGTGCCGGGTCACCCGGAGGAAGAAGGCATGCGCGTCACCGCCGCAGCCGAACGCGCCGGGCTGAGCACGGTGGATTACATATGCGACCGGCTGGCGGAGACGAAGATGGAAGTCTGCGCCCTCGCGCACCATACGGGCTTGCGCAGCGAAGAGGATATGGTGCGCATTATGCAGCACCCGGCCCATATGGCCGGGAGTGATGGTATCTATTCCGGCAGCAAACCCCACCCGCGGGGCTTCGGCACCTTCGCCCGCTACCTGGCCTACCACACCCGGCAACGCGGCGACTATTCCTGGGAAGAAGCCGTGCGCCATATGACCTGGCATGCCGCGCGCCGTTTTTACCTGCACGATAGGGGCCTGATACACGAAGGCTTCGCGGCCGATATTGTGGTCTTTGATCCGGATCGCATCCAGGACAAGGCCACCTACGAGAATGGCCACCAATATGCTGAGGGCGTAGAACACGTGGTGGTGAACGGCAAATTGGAATTGCAAGATGGCGAAGTAACCGGTATCCTGGCAGGAAAGGCGCTGCGGAAAAAACAGCTTTAAAGTTATATTAGTTGACGCTTTTGTAAGCATGTGCTAAAATAGAGGCATGATGGATGTAATGTTGAGTGCTATAGCCGAACCACATCGGCGGGAGATTTTGCGCCTCGTCCGGTATGCAGAACTCTCCTCCGGCCAAATCGCCGCGCATTTCGACGTCACCCGCCCGGCAATTTCGCAGCATCTAAAAATTCTTACCGACGCTGGCCTCGTTTCTATGCGCAAGGATGGTACCCGCCATCTGTATTTGGCCCGCCCTGAAGGTTTACAAGAATTGAGGATGTACCTGGAGGAATTTTGGGACGCCAGTTTACATCTCCTCAAGCAGGCCGCAGAATCTGAGGAACGGAGGGTAGCACAAGGGAATGCAGCAGAGTAATCTAAAACAGAGTCCTATAGAGCCCATCGACATCGTAGAGCGGGAAATCCGCATCAACGCCCGCCCCGAGACCGTTTTCGCTTTCTTTATTGATCCGCAGAAGATGATCCAATGGAAGGGCGTCCAGGCGCATCTCACACCAACACCCGGCGGTGAATACCGGGTCAACCTCAACGGGCGGGATATCGTCAGCGGTAAATATCTGGAGATCATTCCCTTCAGCCGGGTCGTATTTACCTGGGGATGGGAAGGTGAGGGGCAGCCGCTACCGCCAGGTTCCTCCACCGTAGAAATCATCTTAATCCCGGACGGCGACGGTACGGTAGTACACCTGCGCCACATGGGCCTGGCGCCCGAATTGCAACAGCTCCACGCTGCCGGCTGGGATCACTATCTCCCCCGCCTGATTTGCGCCGCAGGGCTTGATCCCGGAGAAGATCCCTGGGCGACCAAGCCGATGGGCTCATAAAGCGATATTCAATAAACTCCGCATTATCCGGTGATGGGGCGCGGTGGGCGCGCCCCATCACCGGATAATCAAACCATCGTAGCAGTTAAGGCCTCGGCAAAAGCCTCCAAAGTCCGGTTAATCTCTTCTGCCGTATGGGCAGCGGAAATATACCATGTCCCGCGGGAAATGGTGCGTACCCCCCGATATACCAATTCGGTAACCAACCGGTCATAGCGGGCCACATCACGCCGGGCGTAATCGCGGTAATCGCGCATGGCCGGCAGGTCCGTCAAACAGACCTGGACTACGGGGCCAATATTGTTTACAATCGCTGGCACCCCCGCCTGCCGCAGTATAGTCCTGAAGCCATTGCTGAGCATCTCACCCATTGCAAAGAGATGGTGATAGATTTTGCCATTATCTGCGGCCAGGCACTTTACCGCCGCCAGGCCGGCGGCAATCACGACCGGGTTGCTGTTGTAGGTACCTGCATGCGCTACCTCGCCCCGTGAAACCAGGTCCATAAACTCAGCTTTCCCCACAACTGCGCTCAGCGTAAAACCGGCAGCAATCCCTTTTGCTAACGTAGTTAAGTCCGGCGTGACGCCAAAATAGGCCTGCGCCCCGCCTAGGGCTACTCTGAAACCGGTTATGACCTCATCAAATATCAGCAATGCTCCATACTGGTCGCACAGGCGGCGCAGCCCTTCGAGAAAACCGGGCTGGGGCATGATCGCGCCGGCATTAATCATGATCGGCTCAGTCAGCACGGCGGCAATCTCATCACCCCGCCCGGCAAAAACCTGCTCTACCAGGGAGAGATCATTCCACGGCAACACAATCAGATTTTCAACCGCATTAGCCACCTGCCCGCGGCTTTGCATATACGGTATGGGGGCCTCCCGCGGACCGGCCTTGTCCAACGGCGGGGATGTAGAGACGAACAAACTGTCATACCAACCATGCCATTGCCCCTCAAACTTGATCACCAGCCGCCGATTGCGCGCCCCCCGTGCAATCCGCAAGGCGGAAACCACCGCCTCCGAGCCGGTGCTATTGAAACGCACCCGCTCGGCCGAAGGCACAACCTGGCAGATTAACTCGGCCAGCTCGACCTCCTGCGGATGTTGGGCGGCGAAGATCAAACCCTTGTCCAGTTGGGCATGCACTGCCTCAATAACCTGGCGTGGTGAATGGCCCAGGAGCAGCGGACCCTGGCCTAATACATAATCGATATACCGGTTGCCATCGACATCAAAAATGTAAGGGCCCTCGCCTCTCTCGAAGAAGAGCGGAAAAGGCTTCTCAGAGCGGCGCACGTCGCTGCTTACCCCACCGGCCACAACCCGGCTCGCCCGCTCATACCACGAGCGCGAAGCATTCAAGGACACGGATTCCTCCTTACTTATCCACTAATCTAGCGGCACAGCCACGCGGCGGCCCGTCTGGCTGGATTCATAAGCAGCATCGATAATTCTCGCCACCTGCAGCGCATCGCGCCCGGTGGTAGGCGGCGCGCCCTTGCCCTGGGCGGCCCGCACAAAGTCCATAATGAAATCCTCACCATACCCCCCACCGTAAGCCGGGGATTCGCGCAGTTGGTACACAAATTCCCGCATGGGCGCCGCGGACCAATCCGGCTGGGCGCTCTCGGCCAGCAGCCGTAATGGTTTCACGGTCGTATCCCAATACAGGCGCCCGGCGCGGCCGCGGAAAGCCATATAATTATCATACCCACCGGGATTATGATACCCGCTACCGCTTAATGCCAGCAAATAACCGGCATGCATCGTACCAATGGCGCCTGAGCGGAAGCGGAAGGACAGGGAGGCGACATCTTCCACATCGATATTTTCCCCGCTCATGGTGGCAACCTCGGCCGAGACCGAAACAATCTCGTCCCCCGAAACATAGCGGATCATATCGATGTAGTGGCAACCCAGCCAGGACAAGATACCGCCGCCAGCCTTGGCCTTGCTGAACAACCAGCCGGCCGGGTTGCGATACCTGACCTGGGTTGTCACCATGCGCGCTTCGACGGATACCAGGTGGCCGATATTGCCATCGTGGATCAATTTCCGCGCCTGGACTGAAACGGGGTTGTACCTGTTTTGATAGACCACCCCTAATTGTACTTTAGCCTTTTCGGCGGCATCTACCACCCGCGCCGAATCGGCAGCCGTCCGCCCGATCGGTTTTTCGGACATCACGTGCTTTCCGGCCTGAAACGCCTGGATCAGAATATCAGGGCCCAGGTCATTGCGACAGGCCGCTATGGCAAAGAAGAAGTCCTGGGCTAGAAATTGTTTCAAGTCGGTAAAGGTACCGATGACCTTTTCTCCCTGCTCCTGCCGGACTATTTCCAGGGCGGCCTGGCTTTCATCCCACAGGTAAATACCCTCCACCTCTTTGAGCACCTGCAAGGTGCGCAGGTGGGAACGCGAATGGGGATGGTCAACTCCCAACAAGGCTGCTTTCATGGTGCTTTATTCCTCCTCAAGTCAGATGGTTCTAATTTTATGTCTATACAAAGACCCGCCGGCCAAGCCGGCTTGATTCGTAAGCCGCGTCCACAATCCGCGCCACGCGCAGCGCATCTCGCCCCGTGGCCGGGGGCGAGCCTTCACCCTGGGCAGCGCGGATGAAATCGCGTAAAAACATCTCGCCATGCCCCCCACCATAAGCCGGGGATTCCCGTAACTGGAATTTATACTCCTGCATGGGCGCGCCACTCCACCCTGCCAATCTACTTTCGGCCAGCAAACGGGGGGGGTTCCACATGGGATCCCAGGTGATCCGCCCTTCCCGCCCGCGAAAGGCATAATACGTTTCATAGCCGGTGGGATTATGGTACCCGGCGCCGCTCAATGCGAGCATGTAACCGGCGTGCAGTGTCCCAATCGCCCCAGACCGAAAACGTAGCGAGAGCGAAGCTACATCTTCAACGTCAATCTTTTCCCCGCTGAGAGTTGCCACCTCTGCTGAGACGGATTCGACTTCATCACCGGTGACGTAGTGCAGCATATCCAGTTCATGGCAAGCCAGCCAGGACAAGATGCCCCCCCCCGCCTGGGCCTTGCTAAACAACCAGCCGGCGGGATTTCGAAATTTGATTTGGGTTGTCACCATGCGCGTTTCCATCGAAACCACATCTCCCAGAATACCCGCCTGCACCAACTCGCGCGCCCTCATCGGGACAGGATGGCGCCGTCCCGTATAATAGACGCCCAATTGCAGCCCGGTCCTTTCAGCCGCCACCACGACCCGCTCCACCTCAGCCGCGGTGCAGCCAATCGGCTTTTCGGCCATGACGTGCTTCCCGGCATCCAACAAGCGCAGGCAAATATCCGGACTAATATCGTTGCGCAGTGCCGTAATCGCAAAGAGCAGATCTTTCTGCTCTAACAATTGGTCCAGGTTGGTAAAGGTTCGCAAAACCTTTGCGCCTTGCGCCTGCAGGGTACTTGCCAGGGCGGTGGCGTTTTCATCCCACAGGTAAATCCCCTCAATTTCGGGTAAAACCTGCAATGTATGTAAATGGGCTAGCGAATGGGGATGCTCTATCCCAATAAGCGCCGCTCTAACCATTTTACCAGGTCTCCTTAATTAGCCCTATTAACCCGCCAGCTCAATCCGCCGGCCTGTACGGCTGGATTCGTACGCCGCGTCAATAATCCGCGAGACCGCCAGGGCATCCCTCCCACTGGCAGGAGGGGCGCCCTGTCCCTGACCAGCCCGGATAAACTCAAGGACAAAATCCTCACCATACCCCCCGCCGTAGGCTTGTGACTCCCGCAATTGATAAATAAACTCACTCATCGGCGCGGCGCTCCAATCCGGGCGGGTGCTTTCAACCTTCAAAACGGCCGGCCGGGCTACCGGGTCCCAATAGACGCGACCTCCACGTCCGCGGAAGCCATAATAGGTCTCATTTGCCGGCGGATTACTGTACTTCGGGCCGCTCAAAGGTAAGAGGTACCCGGCATGCAACGACGCAATCGCGCCGGAACGGAAGCGCAAGGAGACTGAGGCTACGTCCTCCACGGTGATATCCTCTCCGCTCATCGTCGCTACTTCCGCCGAAACTGACTTGACCTCATCCCCTGAAACGAACCGAAACATATCCAGATAGTGGCAGCCCAACCAGGCAAGTATGCCACCGCCCGCAACGGCCTGGTCGAAAAACCAACTCTTCGGGTTGCGCGCCGCGACCTGGGTGGTAATGATGCGCGACTCCATCGAAACTAAGGGTCCGATGATCCCCTGCTGCACCAATTCCCGCGCTTTCAGAGCAACCGGGTTAGTACGATTCGTATAGGCCACGCCTAGTTGCAAGCCGGCCCGTTCCGCTGCTACTACCACGCGCTCAACATCTGCCGCCGTGCGGCCAATCGGCTTCTCGGCCAGAATATGCTTACCGGCGGCCAGGGCGCGCAGACAGATATCCGGTCCATTATCATTGCGCAAAGCCGAAATCACGAAGAAAATATCTTTATTCTTTAGTAGCTCTTCCAGGTTCGTGGAGGTACCAATGATCTTATCTCCACTTTCCTGCTGCATCTTCGCCAGGGCCTCGGGATTTTCATCCCACAGATAGATGCCTTCTATTTCGCGCAAAGCCTGCAAAGTACGTAAGTGTCCGCGCGAGTGACCGTGAGTCACCCCCAATAATGCAGCTTTTACCATGCGTGAAAGACTCCTTTCAGAGGGTTTGTGAGGAAGTTTGTTTAAACCTTATGCCGTACCCGGAACGGCTTGCCCTTGGATCGCGCCCGCGCCTCCGGGCGCGGTTCGGTCGGGGAGGGGGCCTTGTAATCGAATCCGTCCAGGCGCTGGCGGGGCAGCCGCTGGCCCATGATCTTCTCCAGCAGCCGAACCGTCTCTTCATCCGCCGGGGTCACCAGGGTGAAAGCGTCGCCGGTCCGTTCCGCCCGCCCGGTGCGCCCAATGCGATGAATGTAGGCGTCAGGACTGTCCGGCATGTCATAGTTGATCACATGTGAAACGTTTTCCACATCCAGGCCGCGGGCGGCGATGTCCGTAGCTACCATAATCTGGTAGTCGCCTTTCTTGAAGCCATCCAGGGCGTGCTGCCGTTGGCTTTGGGTGCGATCGCTGTGCAGGCTGGTTACACTGTAACCGGCGCGCTGGATCTGTTCCGCCAGGCGCCGGGCGCGGTGCTTGGTGCGGGTGAAGATCAATGCCAGATCGGTGTCGGTCTGCTGCAGCAGGGCTACCAGCAGATGCGTCTTCAAGTGAGGCGCTACCGGGAAAAGAGCATGCGAAACCGTAGGGGCCGGGAGGGCCAGCCCGATGGCGATACGTTGCGGTTGGCTGAGCGCCTCGGCGGCGAGCTGCTCGATCTCCGGCGCAAAGGTGGCCGAGAACAGCATTGTCTGCCGCTTTTGCGGCACATGGCTCAGAATCCGGCGCACATCAGGCAGGAATCCCATGTCCAGCATACGGTCGGCCTCGTCCAGCACCAGGATTTCTAGCCCGCCGAGTTGGGCGTGGCGCTGACCAATATGATCCAGCAAGCGGCCGGGACAGGCCACCAGAATCTCGACCCCGTTGCGGAGAGCCTGGATCTGGGGGGCGGCGCCCACACCGCCGTAAATCGTGGCGCTGCGCAGCCCGGTCCCGGCGCCGAAGAGACGAATGCTGTCATGGATCTGCTCGGCCAGCTCGCGCGTAGGCGTAATGATCAACGCGCGGGCCGCGCCGCGCCCGCCGGCCAGCAGCCGGTGCAGAATCGGCAGGACGAACGCGGCAGTCTTGCCCGTTCCGGTCTGGGCCGTGGCGATAATATCTTTGCCAGCCATGGCTGGTGGAATAGCAGCTACCTGGATGGGCGTGGGCGTGACATAGCCGGCACGGGTGATGGCCGGCAGCAGACGAGAATCTAAATTGAATTGCGTGAAACTCACAAATGAACCTTATCTTCAGAAGTCCAATGGCTGTCAAGAGGAGCTTGCGGGGCTCAAATGAGTGACAGGAGAAGCGACTACTGAGTTACTTTAACGATCAAGCATATAAGTTTACCAGCAAATTTTCCTTTGTCAATGTAACCGTATATATTCACCTATAGCTGGGTCAAGAATGATCCTGGGAGCGCGGGTATCCTACCCGCATCCTTGGGCGAGCGAGACGCGCCCGAACCCGGTTCGGGGGCGCTCCCAGGTATATTCGATAACCGACTTTAACACCACCCTGGAATAATCACCTGGGGCTGTGCAGTGCTACGGCGCATCTATCAGCACTAATTCCTGCTGCTGCGGCCCGTAGACCTCCACCTGCCCGCCAGGGGTGATAAAGACATTGATTTCGGAGCGCACCGCCATCTCCCCCGGTAGATAGATACCGGGCTCAATGGAAAAGCAGATACCCGCTACCAACTCGCGCTCATCCCGCGTCTCCAGGTTATCCAGGTTGGCGCCATTGTCGTGAATAGCCTGGCCGATGGAATGGCCGGTGCGGTGTACAAAATACTCTTTATACCCCGCCCTGGCAATCACGCCGCGGCAGACATCGTCTACCTGCCAACCGGCTACCGGTGTTCCGACCGCAAATTGGGAGCGGATATATGCCAGCGCCGTATTCCGCGCATCGCGCACAATATGGAAAATTTCAGTATATTTCACCGGTGGGTTTGGGCCCACAAAAGCGCACCAGGTAATATCGTAAAATACCGCTCCTGGCCGGTCGAGCTTAGCCCACAGGTCGATCAAGACTTTGTCACCCGGCCGGATCTGGTGCGCATTTGCCGGCGTCAGGTCAAAATGTGGGTCGGCCGGCTGCTCATTGGCGCCCACCATAGGTTGATCCCCGGCGGTCGTCAACCCCTCCTCTGAGAAACGGCGCAAGATAAACTGCTGCACATCCAGCGTTGTCACGGCGCGCGCCGCCCGCAGCTCCGCGCCGATCAGGGCAAAAGCTTCATCTTTAATAGTTTGCACCTGCTCCCCGGCGGCCCTATGGGAGTGGTAAGCCTCCTCACCCATCACCGCCTGGAAAGTCTGTACCAGGTTTGCTGAAGAAACGATCTCGTATCCCAAGGAGCGGATCAGATCCACGGTGCCGCCATCTACGGTGGATACAGTGGGGATGTTGGCCAGGGGTGAATATTGCATCGCGATGCGCCGGGCTGATCCAAGGATATTTTGCAGTTGAGTATGCAACTCGCGCCATGACATATAAAGTCGTTTTTCCCCCGGTAGCGCATCAAGGCGCGCCGGTTCCACCGTGGAGCACAAGCGCACCGTCTCTCCCACGGCAGGAATCCAATAGAACCAGCGGCGCTTAGCGTGTTTGCCGAAATCCAGACCCAGCACGTGATAGGCGATAGCGTCGCGGTTTAAAAAATCGTACAAAAGCCAGCCGTCTATGCCGGCAGCTAATAGCTCTTGCTGGATGCGAGGAATATCAGGCATGATGGGCCCCCCTCTTGAGAAGACTTTGCTGGCGAATTCACCTGGCTGTGCTAACCTGCGCCAAGCAAGCCGGCAGTTGGATCGTTGTTGAGCAGCGTCGCGAAGCGTGGTAGGCGTATCCGGCGGATTGGTCCCTCTATCTGTTCTTGCCACCACGCCACCAA
>SHYO01000078.1 GCA_009692745.1 Chloroflexota bacterium | reverse complement strand
GGCACCGCTGTAAGGCCCTTTGCAGGGCGTTTAGACACATAAGAACTCGTCTTGCGGACCTCGCCACGATGACGAGGCCCTTGGTGCTGCCCACCAGACCTTCTGGGCAACTTGCTGGCTGGAAGCCGGTTAGCCGAAACTAGAGTGAATAGCTAATGGCAATATACCTGTACATCATAATCCCGGAAGGATGGAGGAGCAAATTCATCAGACCAATTAAAAATTTGCAGGCGGCTGAACGTTGTGGTATCATTACAGATTGTATCAGTTGGGCCCTTGCATGGGAACACATGTTTGTTAGTCCTCATCACACGCCCAGGTGATTTGCCTGGATGAAACCCTGAGAACGGCCATTTTTCCCACGTCACTTGAGTGGTGAAGGAAAATTCTGGTCGTTTTTTAATTTGGGTAGACTGCTCAGCAGACGGCAGATAAAGAAAGGAAACTAGTGTGAACATAGGGGTGGTCATCCTGGCGGCCGGCCAGGGAAAGCGCATGCGTACGCGACGAGCGAAGGTGTTACATCCAGTGGCGGGCATGCCTATGATACTGCATGTGTTGCGGGCAACCGCTGCCCTGGAGCCTACCCGGACGGTAATTGTGGTGGGGTACCAGGCAGATGAGGTGCGGGGGCAGATCAACCAGTGGGTTACGGACGTAGCTGAGGAGACACTGATATTCGTCGAGCAGGCACAGCCTTTGGGCACTGGACATGCCGTGATGCAGGCAGCGCCGGTATTGCAGGAAAAGGTAGATGCTGTAGTCGTGGTCTACGGAGATGGCCCCTTGCTAAGAGCCGAGACGCTGCGCCACCTGCTTGAGCTGCATACGCAGACACATCCGGCGCTCACCCTGGCTACCTGTGAGATGGCCGATCCGGTGGGGTACGGCCGGATCAGGCGGGATAGTGCCGGGAGGTTGCAGCAGATTGTGGAAGAGGTTGCTGCGACGGAGCAGCAAAAGGAGATCCGCGAGATCAACCCGGGGCTGTATTGTTTTGACGCGGCTTGGCTGTGGTCTAACCTGGCAAAGATCCCTTTGAGCGCCAAAGGGGAATATTATCTGACTGATATGGCGGAAATCGCGGTGGCCCAGGGGAAAGGCGTGGCAATTCTGGCCGGCCAAAACCCGATGGAGCTATTGGGTGTAAATTCTCAAGCCCAACTGGCAGAGGCAGAACAGGCTATGCGGCAGCGGATTAACCTGCAGCACATGGGGGAAGGGGTCACGTTAATCGACCCGGCGACCACTTATATCGATGCCACAGTGCAAATCGGTATGGATACCATCATCTATCCCAATACTTATCTGCAAGGCCGGACGGTGATTGGCGAAGCTTGTGTGATCGGGCCGGGTACGGTGGTTCGGGATGCTTATTTAGGAAATGGCGTGACTATTTTTAACTCTGTGGTAGAGGAATCGCAGGTTGGGGAGGGTGTGGATATCGGCCCTTTCTCCCACTTACGCCCAGGTAACCGTATCGGTGCTGGCGTCCATATAGGAAACTATGCCGAGCTGAAATCCAGTCAGGTCGGCGCCGGAACGAAGATGGGGCATGTCAGCTATTTGGGGGACGCTCTGGTAGGTGAGGGGGTTAATATTGGCGCTGGCACTATTACTTGTAACTATGATGGAAAGCGCAAAAATAAGACGGAAATCGAGTCTGGAGCTTTCATCGGCAGCGATACTATGTTGGTAGCGCCGGTAAAGGTTGGCGCCCGGGCCAGGACGGGAGCAGGCTCTGTGGTGACGCGGGATATTCCGGCCGATAGTTTGGCCTTTGGGGTACCGGCGCGGGTGCGCGATGCCGATAGCGCGGAAGCACAGTTGCCGGCTGAAAAAAAGGAGTAAAGAGCTACATTGGATCCTGATAGTACCTCTGAACTACTGCTGCTGATTTTTCTGATTGCTCTAAATGCCTTTTTCGCGGCCTCCGAAATTGCAATCATCTCTGTCAAAAAGTTACGGCTCAGGGAGTTGGTGGAGCAAGGGAACCCTGCCGCTAAGCGCGTAATCCGCCTTTCAGAAGAATCTACCCGCCTTCTGGCTACAGTCCAGATAGGGATTACGCTGGCGGGTTTTTTCAGTGCGACCACGGCGGCCGTAAATCTCGGCGGGCCATTGTCCCGCCTGTTAAGCCAGATACCGGTGCCGTTTATTACGCATAATAGCCTATCCTTAGCCCAGGGAACAATCACTGCCCTGCTGTCGTTGGTGATGCTGGTGCTGGGAGAACTGGTGCCTAAGGCCGTGGCTTTGGAACACGCGGAAAACATTGCTTTGCGCGTTGCTGTACCGATAGATTTGTTAAGCACACTCATGCGGCCGCTAGTGCTGTTGCTGGTTTTCTGTACCAATCGAATTACGGGGTTGCTCGGGGTAAAACAACAGACACGCATGCCTTTTGTCACCCCTGAAGAGATTATGACTTTGGTGGATGCCGGGGAGGAGACGGGTACTATCGAAGGTGAGGAGAAGGAGATGATCTACTCCATCTTCGAGCTGCGGGATACGTATGTACGTGAGGTTATGGTGCCGCGCACCGATATGTTGGCGCTGGATGTGGAAACCAGCCCCGACGAGGCCGTAAATGTAATCTTGAGCGCCGGACATTCCCGTATACCGGTGTATGAACATAGTATTGATAATATCGTCGGATTGCTATATGCCAAAGACCTGCTCCATCTGCTACGGGACCGGCGGGAACTTAGCGATCTGCGGGCGTTGCTGCGAAAGTCTTTCTTTGTGCCTGAGACCAAGAATGTGGCCGATCTTTTCCAGGAGATGCAGCAGCAGAAGATTCATATGGCGATTGTGGTCGATGAATACGGCGGCACTTCCGGTCTGGCCACGATTGAGGATCTGTTGGAAGAGATCGTGGGAGAGATCCAGGATGAGTATGACACTGAGGAAGAGCCGATGCAGATTATCAGCCCTACAGAGACGCTGTTCGATGCGCGGGTTTCGGTGGACGACGTTAATCATTTCCTGGGCCTGTCGTTGCGCAACGAGGAAAGTGATACCATTGGCGGTTTGATCTTTAATTTGATGGCTAAGGTGCCTGAGGAAGACGACCAGGTACAGGTAGATGGGGTAATTTTGCAGGTGGCCAAAGTGGAGGAGCAGCGCATCAAAAAGGTGCGCTTGATACGGCTCACCGCAGACCTTAAAGATGCCCGGGACGAAGAGGAGACAGATACCCATGCTCACGAATACGGAAAATGATGCAGCCAAACCGGCGGAAGGCATCTCCCGTGAAGGTGTTCCAGGTGAGTATGCGTCTTTGTGGGTAGCCGCGCGGGCGGTGCGGGAGCATGCCTATGCACCATTTTCCCAATTCCCGGTGGGGGCTGCCTTGCTGGCCGAATCGGGTAAGATTTACCTGGGGTGTAATATTGAGAATAGCTCATTTGGCCTCACTATTTGTGCGGAACGGGTGGCTATCTTCAATGCGGTGGCGGCTGGAGAGCGCGAGATCAAAGCCATAGCTGTAGTGAGCCGGGGAGGCGTGACCCCTTGCGGCGCATGCCGGCAGGTACTGGCGGAATTCACCCATGCTCCGGAACACGTAGTCGTTCTGGTTGAAGATCTGGAGGGGAAGGTGCAGTGTTTTACGATGGCACAATTGTTGCCCTATGCATTTGGCAAATTTCAACAGGATCAGGTTGATGGTCCGAGTTTAACTCAGTAAAGGCAGCAGGTTTGAAAGGGAGGCTCTATTGGCAGACCGGGGGCGCTTATATAAAACGAAAGGTATCGTGTTGCGGCGCGGCGATTGGGGAGAAGCGGACCGGTTACTGACGCTGTTAACGCCTGAGTATGGCAAACTGCGAATACTTGCTAAAGGCGTGCGCAAACCGACCAGCCGCAAGGCAGGCCATATTGAGCTCTTCATGGAGGCGCAATTTTTGATCGCCCGGGGTCGGAACCTGGACATGGTAACTCAGGTGGAAGCGCTGGAGACATTCCGCCCTCTGCGTGAGGATCTGGCGCGGGTGACTTATGCTGTCTATTTAGCTGAGCTCACCGAGTATTTCGCCGAAGAGGAATCTGAAGCGTACGGCCTGTACGCCCTAATGCGAGAAAGTTTGGAAACTATTACGAAGACCGCGGATCTGGCTCTGCTGGCGCGTTATTTTGAGTTGCGGTTACTATCGATCGGTGGTTACCGTCCTGAGTTATTCCTCTGCGTCCAATGTGGTTCCCCCTTACAAGCTACGGTAAACTTCTTCACACCGGCAGAGGGGGGGATGCTTTGCCCCCGCTGTGGCGAAAGCCAACCGGTCGGTCGGGCAGTCAGTGTGCCAGCCCAGAAGGTGCTCCGTTATCTACAAACGCGGGGTTATGATGTCGTACGCACCTTGCAACTTACCGGCGAAACCCACCAGGAAATTGAACAGTTGATGTGGCGCTATCTGAGCTATGTCCTGGAACGGGAATTAAGATCTGTGGATTTTCTCACAAAAGTGCGGCGACCACGTTTGCAGCAGGCAATTTCTTGAGGGGTAGGGCCGGAAAATTCCTGGATACCGGTTTGACAAGCCGGCTCTTTACTGCTAGATTTAGGCCGACCTCCCGAACAGGGTCGCGCTACCTATGAACGGGAGGCTCTTTATCTATTTACGTGCTAGTGACAGGTGAAGGCTGCGGAAATGGCATTGATCATACGCTCACTCTTAACACTATGGCCTTAACTTTTCAAGACACAATTATGGCGCTCCAGAGGTTTTGGAGCCAACAGGGTTGCCTGATCTGGCAACCTTATAACGTTCAGGTGGGAGCCGGGACATTGAATCCTGCTACGGCTTTGCGCGTCCTGGGTCCAGAGCCGTGGCACGTGGCCTATGCCGAACCGTCGGTGCGGCCTGCCGATGGACGATATGGACAGAACCCGAACCGCTGGCAGGGTTACTACCAGTTTCAAGTGATCTTGAAGCCTGATCCTGGCAATCCTTTAGAGCTATACCTGGATAGCTTGCGCTCTTTGGGGCTAGATCCGAGCCAGCACGATATTCGTTTCGTGGAGGACAACTGGGAGGCTCCCGCCTTGGGAGCCTGGGGGTTGGGTTGGGAAGTCTGGCTGGATGGCCTGGAGGTCAGTCAATTCACGTATTTCCAGCAAACCGGTGGTCAAAACTTGGACCCGGTGGCGGTGGAGATTACCTATGGCCTGGAACGCATTGTTATGTTTCTGCAGCAGGTGCGTAGCATTGCCGAAATCCAGTACAATGATTCCTTGACCTACGGGGATGTACATCTGGCAGGAGAAATTGAGCGCTGCCGTTACAACTTCGACGTGGCGGATACCGGAGCTTTGGGGCAACTTTATAACCTCTATGAGCAGGAGGCGCAAAATGCCCTTGCCGGCCACCTGGTGCTGCCGGCTCATGATTATCTGCTGAAGTGTTCCCATACCTTCAATCTGCTGGATGCCCGAGGGGCTATAGGGGTGACAGAACGGGCGCGCTATTTTGGCCGGATGCGTGCGCTGGCACGCCGGATTGCCCAATCCTACGTACAACAACGGGAGGATCAGGGATTCCCCTTGCTCCATCCAAATGGACGAGAGCTTCAGCAAGCCCCGCATGTGATACAGCCAATCACAGAGATCGGGAAAGAGGCGCAGGATTTTGTGTTCGAAATTGGGGTGGAAGAGCTGCCGGCGCAGGAGATAACCTCGGCTGTGGCACAACTCTCACAAATGGTGCCGGATCTGCTGGCCGATGTACGCCTGGATTATGGCTTGCCGGGCGCCAACCCGGCGGCCGGTTTAGAGATTGTGGCCACGCCGCGCCGCCTGGTAGTGTTAGTAAAATCCCTGGCGCCATATCAACGAGATGAGACCCGGTTGGTGAAGGGGCCGTCAGCCGCGATAGGGTTGGATGCCCAGGGGCAACCCACCCGCGCTGCCCAGGGTTTTGCCCGGGCCAATCAGGTGGATGTGGCGGATCTGGAAACACAAGAGATTGAAGGTAAACGTTATCTGGTAGCCAGGGTTGTAGAGCAGGGGCAACCGGTCCAGGCGGTCCTGGCTAAGCACTTGCCACGCTTGCTGGCGGGGCTTAAGTTCGTAAAGAGTATGCGCTGGAATAGCAGCGGGGTGGCCTTTTCTCGACCTTTGCGCTGGTTGGTGGCCCTGTGGGGCGACCAGGTAATTGGGGCCGAATTTGCCGGAGTAAGCACTGGACGGACTACCTATGGCTTGCGTGCCGCAGCTTCGCCGCAATTTCTGATTCCTAAGGCCGCGGCCTATGGGCAAATTATGGCGCAATTGGGCGTGGTGCTCTCTGAGGATGCACGGCGGCAGCGCATTCGGGAGCAGATTCAGTCCCTGGCAACCGATATCCAGGGAGAGGTGGTTGCGGATGCGGGATTGCTGGACGAAGTTACCAACTTGGTAGAACAACCGGTAGCCTTGCTGGGCAAATTCGAGCCCGAGTTTCTGGCTTTACCCCAGGAGGTGCTATTGACCGTGATGCGCAAGCACCAGCGGTATTTTGCTATCAAGGATGGAACGGGGAAGCTATTGCCCTATTTTATCGCTATCGCGAATGGGGTGCCGCGCCCAGGGGCATCGGATGCTGATGAAGATCTGGTGCGGCGGGGATACGAAGCGGTATTGCGAGCACGTTTCTCAGATGCGCGCTACTTCTACCAGAATGACCTACGCCAGCCACTGGCTGATTTTGTGCCCCGTTTGTCCGGCCTGACTTTTCAAGAGCGATTAGGGTCAATGCTGGATAAGGAGGAGCGGCTGGAGCGCCTGGCTCCCTGGGTAGCTGCATATTTGGCTGTGGAAGCCGATGGAGTGGCTCCGCTGGACGCTGCTCTGGTAAGAGAAGGGGCGCGCTTGAGCAAAGCGGACCTGGCTACGCAAATGGTGATAGAATTCACTTCATTGCAAGGTGTGATGGGGCGGGCATATGCTTTGGCTTCCGGTGTGTCCCCGGTGATCGCGACAGCTATCCTGGAGCATCACCTGCCGCGTGGTGCAGATGGTCAGTTGCCTCAAACATCCTTGGGGATCACGCTGGCGATTTCCGATCGCCTGGATACTTTGCTAGGGCTTTTTGTGGTGGGGTTGGCTCCCACAAGTTCTACCGATCCGTATGGATTGCGCCGGGCGGCCCTGGGACTGGTGCAGATTTTGGTTAATAATCGCCTTTCCTTTTCCTTACGTGAAGCCCTGGCGCAGGCTATGGATTTCTTGCCGGCGGAGGTTACCGGGGCGGGTGAGGCCGGGAGGGCTGCGGCGCAAGCCGTAATAATAGCGGAGGCAGCCAATTTTGTGCAGAAACGGCTGCAGGGGTGGTTGTTGGAAAGCGGTCTGCGATACGATATTGTGGACGCGGTGCTGGCAGAGCAAGGGGATAACCCTTACGCCGCCTGGGTCGCCGCCCAATGTCTGACTGCTTGGGTGGAGCGGGATGAGTTTGATTTGCTCCTGCCGGCCTATAGCCGCTCGGTGCGGATCAGCCGGGATCAGCCGGGGACCTATACACCGCGTGTCGAGCTATTGCAAGAGCCGGCGGCGGTAGCCCTATGGCTCCAGTTAGAGGTTGTGCGTGAGCGCCTGGGGAACGGGGCCCTGGTGGGGAGGAATGGCAATACCTCTGCGCAACAAGGCACGGCTACCCTCGCCGCGGTTATGGATCAAGCCTTAACGGCTTTGTTAGACTTGGTCAATCCCATAAACCGTTTCTTTGATGAGATCTTGGTGATGGATCCTGACCAGGCGGTACGCGAGGCCCGCTTGGGCATGTTACAACAAATTGCCGCGTTGCCGCGCGGTATAGTGGATCTTAGTAAAATGCAGGGTTTTTAATTTGCAGAGGTTACATTTCATGGCAGAGAAATGGGTTTACTTATTTAATGAAGGTAATCGCGATATGCGGGATACGTTGGGCGGTAAAGGTACTGGCCTGGCGGAGATGACCAACGCGGGGTTGCCCGTGCCACCCGGTTTTACAATCACCACCGAGGCGTGCAACGAGTTCTTCCGGATTGGCAAGAAATTTCCTGAGGGTATGTGGGAGCAGGTGCAGCAAGCACTGCAGGAAGTCGAACAGCGATCGGGAAAAAGATTGGGCGATGCCCAGAATCCCTTGCTATTATCGGTACGTTCCGGCGCTAAGTTCTCGATGCCGGGCATGATGGATACTGTGTTAAACCTGGGCTTGAACCAGGAGACACTGCACGGGTTGATCGAACAAACCGGCAATTCGCGCTTTGGCTACGATGCCTATCGGCGCCTGGTGCAGATGTTCGGCAAAATTGTGCTGGATATCCCCGGCGAGCATTTTGAGAAGGACTTACAGCAAGCCAAAGACCATAAAGGTGTGCAAGCGGATACAGATTTGACGACCAACGATCTAAAGGCGATCGCGGACCAGTTTAAGCAGATTATCAAACAGAAACGCAATCTTGAGTTCCCAGAGGATGTTTTCGAGCAGTTGAGAATGGCTATTGAAGCGGTTTTTGATTCCTGGTGGGGAAAGCGCGCTACGGATTACCGCAACAATCAGAAGATATCCCATGACTTGGGGACGGCCGTTAACGTGATGGCTATGGTCTTCGGGAATATGGGATTTGATTCAGGCACTGGCGTAGCCTTTACGCGCGATCCTGCCACCGGTGAAAAGGTACTATACGGCGAGTATTTACCGAATGCCCAGGGTGAGGATGTGGTAGCTGGTATCCGCACACCGCTGAAAATATCTCAGCTCCAGGATACCCAGGAACAGGTCTATCAGCAATTTGTAGAGGTCGCCAACCAATTGGAACGACACTACCGGGATATGCAGGACCTGGAATTCACGATTGAGCACGGCAAGTTGTGGATGCTCCAGACCCGTACCGGAAAGCGAACTGCCCAGGCTGCGGTGAAGGTGGCCGTGGATATGGCAAACGAGGGACTCATCAGCCGCGAGGAAGCTGTGTTGCGGGTCGAGCCTAAACAGATCGATCAGCTATTGCACCCGCGTTTCGATGACAAAGCCAAGCAGGCCGCCCAAAGCGAAGGTAAATTCCTGGCCAAAGGCTTGAATGCCTCACCCGGCGCGGCGGTGGGGCAAGTCGCTTTCAATGCCAATCTGGCTGAGAAATGGGGTAAAGGGGGACGACCGGTGATTCTGGTCCGGCCTGAAACGAACCCTGATGATGTGCATGGCATGTTGCAGGCTAAAGGGATTCTCACCCAGCATGGCGGGGCGACCAGTCATGCGGCGGTGGTAGCTCGGGGATTGGGCCTGGCTTGTGTCGCCGGGTGCGAGGCTTTGCGGATTAACCTGGAAGAGGGTGAGATGCACGTCAACGGCCACGTGATACATGAGGCCGATTATATCTCCCTTGATGGCGCCACGGGCGAAGTTTTTCTGGGTCAGATTCCGACCGTCGTGCCTAAACTGGAAGAACAACAGGAGCTGGTTACGCTGCTTTCCTGGGCCGATGGGTTCCGCCGCCTGGGCGTGTGGGCTAATGCCGATTATCCCCGCGATGCCCGGCAGGCCCGGGCCTTCGGCGCCACCGGTATTGGCCTATGCCGCACGGAGCATATGTTCTTCGAGATAGAGCGTCTGCCCATTATGCGGGAAATGATCCTGGCAGAGACGAAGGAAACGCGCCAGAAAGCTCTGGATAAGTTGCTGCCGATCCAACGGGGAGATTTTGAAGGCATCCTGGAAGCTATGGCCGGATATCCGGTGATTATCCGGTTGATAGATCCACCCCTGCACGAGTTTCTGCCACCTTATGAGGATTTACTGGTGGAAGTCACTGAACTGCGGGTGCGCGGTGATAATCCTGCTCTCCTGGTGGAGAAGGGAGCTCTACTACAAAAAGTCAGCGTTATGCGTGAAGCCAACCCGATGTTGGGTTTGCGCGGCTGCCGCTTAGGGGTGCTCTTCCCGGAAATTACCGAAATGCAGGTGCGGGCGATTATAGAGGCTGCCATCAACTTGAAGCAACGCCAGGTGGATGTTCATCCTGAAATCATGATTCCTCTGGTCGGGCATGTGAATGAGCTGAAGGATCAACGGGAGAAACTCGAAGCTGTGGTCAAGCAGGTGCAAGAGGAGCGCGGGACGGAGATCAGCTACAAGTTCGGTACTATGATCGAGCTTCCCCGGGCGGCGCTGACGGCGGACGAAATTGCCCGCTATGCGGAGTTCTTCTCCTTTGGCACCAACGACCTGACACAGACCACCTTTGGTATCAGTCGCGATGATGCCGAGAGCAAGTTCCTGTTGCAGTATGTGGAACGAAAGATCTTGCCAGCGAATCCTTTCCAGCAGTTGGACCGGCAGGGCGTAGGCCAGTTGATGAAAATGGCTGTCGAGGGAGGACGCGCCACCCGGCCAGAGATGGAAGTCGGGATTTGTGGTGAACACGGCGGAGATCCCAGCAGTGTCGAGTTCTGCCATCAGATCAACCTGAATTATGTCAGTTGCTCACCCTTTCGTGTGCCGGTAGCGCGATTGGCAGCAGCACATGCCGCCTTGAGGGAAAAGTTTGACATCCGGCGTGATAAATAGGTATTCCACCTGGCAGATGGGCTTAAGGCAATCATGTCTGTTGTAGATGAAATTAAGATACGCCTGGACATTGTGGATGTAGTTAGTGCCTACGTGCCCAACCTGAAAAAGGCTGGCAAAACGTATAAGGCTAATTGCCCGTTCCATACTGAAAAGACGCCCTCTTTCGTTGTGAATCCAGAGCGGGGTATGTGGCATTGTTTTGGGGCCTGTAATACCGGTGGCGATATGTTCACATTCGTACAACGTATAGAAAATGTGGATTTCCCGGAGGCGCTACGTATTCTTGCCCAACGCTCTGGCGTGGAGTTGACGCCACGTACGCCGGCGATCAGAGAGGAGGAAGAGGAAAAGGCCCGGCTGCGCAGTTTGCTTTCTGCGGCGGCTGAGTATTACCATACCCTCTTGTTACGCAACAGTATTGCCGGACCGGCCCGAGAATATCTGGATAAGCGCGGGATTACTGCCGGTTCGATTGAGCGCTTTTATTTGGGTTATGCGCCGGATAGCTGGGATCAGAGCAGTAAATTTCTGACCAGTAAGGGATATAGTAGCCATGATTTATCGGCGGTAGGATTGGTCATCGAGCGGGAGGATAAAAGTGGTACCTATGACCGCTTCCGTGGTCGTTTGATGTTTCCTATTCGGGATATCAACGGCCAGACGGTGGGTTTTGGCGGCAGGGTCCTAGACCAGGGTGTGCCGAAATATTTGAATTCACCCCAAACCACCCTTTTTGACAAAAGTCACCTGCTCTATGGTCTTGACCTGGCACGTGAACAGATGCGTCGTACTGGGACGGCCGTTATCGTTGAGGGATATGTAGACGCTCTGGTCGCCCACCAATACGATTTTGCAAACGTGGTGGCTTCCTTGGGAACTGCTCTGACGGAAGAGCAGGTCCAGTTGGTCAAACGGTTTTCGAACCGGGTGGTGCTGGCATTGGACGCAGACAAAGCTGGAGATGCTGCTACCTGGCGCGGTTTGGAGGTTATCCGAGGCGTTGTAGATGAGAAGATTATCCCGATCCCTACCTGGCGTGGTCTGGTGCGGTATCAAGGGCGCAGTGCACTGGATATTCGCGTGGCCCGGTTACCGGTAGACAAAGATCCTGACGAATTCATTCGCGCTAACCCAACCACCTGGGAGGAACTGATCCGGGATGCCCAACCGATTGCAGACTTTGCTTTGGAAACTTTGATCCGCGACCTGGATTTGAACGAAGGTAAGGATAAGGCTACCGCTGTGCGTCGCGTCTTGCCTCTGTTGGCGGATATTGTGGATCCTATAGAGCGATCGCATTATATTCAACGCTTAGCCCACCTGGTCCGGATGGACGAACGAGTGATTGAATCGGAATTTACCCGTTTGGGCCGCAAGGAAGGGCAGCGGCAGGTGCGGGGTAACAAACCCTCGGCCGTCCCTGATGGGGAAGCTGCCTGGTCTGAGCCTGACCTGGAAGAGCATTGTCTGGCGCGCCTGCTGGCCGAACCATCTAGCTTTGGTACAGTCCAACGGGCCTTACAGGAGATTGGAACGGCAGATTTAAGTGCGGATGATTTTGAACTTGCTCAGAATCGATCACTCTTTACTGAAATGCCAAATGGTATCTTCAGTTTGCCAGAAGACCTCTATAGGGTGCATGTTTTAGATCGTCTGAATACGATTAGGACGCAGTTAGAGCAGGAGCCACGGGTAACCAGGTTAGAGCAGACGCGGGCGACGATAGAGGTAGCATTACGCCTGCGAGCGCGCAATCTTACTCGTCAGGCTGAAGAATTACGGTTACTAATGGAAGAAGCTGTCAACGAGGATGAGCAGGAGGCGGCAAGCCGCTTAAGAGTCCAATTGTGGGAAATACTCCAGGAGATAGATAAGGTTAAAAGAGCATTATTGGTGTTACCTGGCATGCGTCGCTTGCCCGGGGTTATGCCCAATTAGGGAAAAGGGGGAGCATTGGATGTTGGGAGAAATCCCCCATCTAGTTGCTGAAAACGTTTCAGGGAGAAGGTGATTATCCTTGGCTCGAAAATCATCTGTGCCAAAGGGACAAGTGGAAGAGAATGCCGAAAGGTCCAACGCCGCCGTGGAAGAGGCAGCCATCAAGAAGCTGTTGTCCAAGGGGGCAAAGCAAAAATATATAACCGAAGCAGATATTCTGGAGGTTTTCGGTCCGTCTGGCCCTACTGATGAAGAATTAGAGAGTTTGCATCGCGCATTGGCAGAGAAGACCATCCCTTTGCTGGAGAGTGAAGACGAGCTGGAGATAGATAAATCCCTGGATCTGGAGGCTCTGGCCGAAGAGGGTAAGGAGGTCTCCACAGAGGATTGGGATTTAGGCATACCCGAAATGGGGAATGACCCGGTGCGCATGTATTTGCGCGAAATCGGCCGGGTTCCCTTGCTGACATCGGAAGATGAAGCTCTGTTGGCAGGTCGGATCCATCAAGCAGAGGAGTTTAAAGAGAAACACGATATTGATCTTAAATTCCATCTCGAGCAAGAGGTCCTGGATTTGGGGGATGAGGCCCGGCAGAAACTGATAAAATCGAACTTGCGCCTGGTGGTTAGTGTCGCTAAGCGGTTCGTAAATCGCGGCATGTCCTTTTTGGATTTAATCCAGGAAGGGAATATGGGTTTGCTGCGCGCCGTGGAGAAATTCGATCATGAACGGGGGTATAAGTTCAGTACCTATGCTACCTGGTGGATTCGCCAGGCGATTAGCCGGGCTATTGCGGACCAGGCACGTACTATTCGCATTCCCGTGCATATGGTCGAGACCCTCAGTCAGTTGGATCGGGTGCAACGTCGCCTGTTACAAGAATTGGGGCGTGATCCAACGCTGGAAGAATTGGCAATGGGTATGGAATTGATTCTGCCTGAAGAAACCGACATGATTGAGGCCGCCCACCGCGCGGGCCGGCCAGTTGATCCAATACTGCATCGCAAATTGCGTAAGGCAACGGCGCGCGTACGGCGCTTTATGCGTATTTCTCAGGAGCCTATGTCGCTGGAATCCCCTATTGGAGGCGCTGAGGGGGAGGCCAATAGTAACCTGGGAGATTTTATTGAAGATGAGAGTATTACTACACCGGTAGATGCAGCGTCTCGCCAGTTGCTACGGGAACAGATGGAAGATATTCTGTCACAATTGGAAAAACGAGAACGGCGTGTATTGGAGATGCGTTTTGGTATCTTGGACGGCCAGAGCCGTACTCTGGAAGAGGTGGGGCAGGAGTTTGGCGTGACTCGGGAGCGCATTCGCCAGATCGAGACAAAGGCGTTGCGCAAGTTGCGCCACCCCATTCGCAGTCGAAAATTGAAAGATTATCTTTCTTAAATTTTCCCAATTCGGCCACTTGGGTGGCGATTTGCCAGGTAAATATCGAAGAAGCCCCTACCGCAACTATAGTAGGGGCTTCTTTTGTAATATTGCTAATGTTAAAAATATGTAGAAATGATATGAAATAGTGTGAAATCTATTGACTAATAAATTAATTCCTGTATAATATTTCGTAAGTACTAACGCAATAAAAAGAGAGGATGATACGATGCCCGCCGCCCAGGGCCTGCTTAGAAACTACTGGTCACCCTATTTTAAGTCCTCCATGGGGCGTGCGTATCCCACGTGCCTGATTGGTACAAAGGTCACCTTACCGGCGCTCCCCGATCACCTGGTCCACCGGCCACACCTGGTGCAAAATCTAGAACAAGTTTTTACACGGCGGGTTTGTCTTTTATCCGCCCCGGCAGGATATGGCAAGACAGGCCTATTATTAGATTTTGCCTATAAATCTCGCTATCCGGTGTGCTGGTATAACCTGGATACGGGAGATAGTGATCTACATGTCTTTGCGACGTATTTGCTGGCCTGTTTGCGCCAGCAATTCCCCCCAATAGGGCGAGCTATCGAGGTGACTTTAAGAAGGCGAGACTGGTCGTCCAGGTCCATCGATCACCTGGTAGCCCTCTTTGTGCAAACCATACAGACAGAAGTTTCCGGGGATTTTGTCATACTTCTGGATGATTATCACGAGCTGCTGGAAGAATCCGCAGTCCATACTTTCTTCAATCTGCTCTTTCAATATGCGCCAGACAATGCCCATTTTGTAATTTCGGGGAGGGGCTTGCCGAAACTGAATTTCACCAGGTTAGTGGCCCGGCGCCTGCTGCATGGGATCTCTTATCAACAAATGCGCCTGAATATGGCCGAGGCACGCCAATTCCTGGAGAAAAAGACGCCGTTGAAAGCTGATGACCACCAGCTTGAGGCTATCGTGGCTGAGACTGAAGGCTGGGCCACCGGCATTGTTTTGGGGACAGATCGGAGTGGCGCCGAGATGGTACGCATAAGTTGCGGCGGAGATGACGCTCTATCCGATTACCTGGCGCATGAAGTACTGGAGAAACAGCCGGAGGATATCCAACGCTTCCTGCTGGAAATGTCCCTGCTGGACAATTTTACAAGTGAAGAATGTGCAGCTTTGTTAGATTATCCCCAGGCCAATCTCTACCTGGAAGAAATTGAGCGGCGCCGGCTCTTTATCTCGCGCCCTGACGAGACCCATTTTCGCCTCCATCCCCTTTTCCGGGCCTTCTTACGCAGTCGTTTGAAAAATCAAGACCGTGCCTGGTTCTGCGGTCTGAATTGGCGTGCTGCCAGCATGGCTCAGGACGCCGGTAATCTGGTGGCCGCCGTCGATTACTTGCTAGAAGCCCGGGCAATTACCCGTGCTGCTTACCTGATGGCTGACATCGTAGAGGACCTGGAAAGCCACACTACAGACCTGTGTGAACACGATATGTGGCCCCGGTTGGAAAAATGGCTGGCCGCGTTGCCCGAAGAAACATTGGACAATATCCCCGTATTGTGGCGGGCTTGGTCCCGGCTGCACTTGCGCCAGGGGCGTCTGTCGGAGGCGCTCAAGGTCTGTGGTCGTGTGCAGGAGCTGTTGGGCACCGATCCGAAGGCTTATAGGGGAAACCAACCTTTGGAGCAAGATCGGGTCTTACAGCGCTTCCGGCAGCGGATGCGCAATGATTTACTACAAGCCGAGCTATTATTGCGGCTTGGCGAATTGCTCCAAGCGGAAACGCTTTGCCAGCAGATTGAAGCAGCTCTCGGCGATCTCCCGATCACCAATGCGGTTTCTGACCGAAGCGCCGGTATGGATCAGCTAGCTCTCCTGGCGCTATGGTCCGAGGTGCTGCAGATACAGGGCAGGCTGGATGCAGCCCGGCGATTATTGGAGCGGGGTTTGCAGTTGGCTGCTGAGGCAAGCAGTGACCGCATCCTTGTCCGCTATCTTTTGCGGATGGGAGATGTGTGTCTCGAGCAAGGAGCTGCAGTTCAGGCAGAACGCTTTTTTGAACGGGCTGAGGTGCTAATCCTGAATATCCTGGCCACAAAACCGCACCTGAGACCGGATTATGAAAGGCTGAAGGCGGAGATAAAACTGGGGTGCGCTACTGCGGCACTTGCTTTGGGAGAAATCGAAACGGTCCGCCAGCACCTGCAAACGTTGCCGGCATATGGGAGCCTGTTGGCTCAGCAGCAAATACTGCGGTCGATTTTCCAGGCCAAATTGCAACTGGAGGATGATCCTCAAACCGCCTTAAGCGCGTTGGCTGAGGCTTCCCAGGGGATTATGAAACTCGATGACTGTTATGGGATGACCAAGTTGCTGTTGGTATTGGCAGATACATTTCGGGCGGCCGGACAGGCGGCCCGTGCCCGGGTCCTGGCCAGCGAGGTGAAAACCCTGGCGCTGAAGGCACAGATGGCCTACCTCGAAGCTTGCGCCTGCCTATTGTTAGGGGAGCTCGCTATTGATCGCAAGGATAAAGGCATGGGTGTAGCCGACCTACAGCACGCTATGGAGCTGTTCGGGAAATGTGAAGCGGTGGCAAACAAGGTGAAAGCCGGTATTTGGCTGGCATATGCTACTGGAATCATTGGGGGGGAGCCGGCTAAAATTCTAGACCAGGTGGGACACGATTTGCGCCAAATAGATGATCGCCGCCTGCTGGGGGCTAATACTTTAGCCTGTTTTGATGGATTTCATCAAGATTCAATTAATTTCAGTGATATTCTACCAATATCTAAATCGAAGCAGCGTCGTTATGCTAAACGTAAAGAAATGATTCAGGCCGGGGTACGGGCTTTTGGACGGGCTGAAGTAGAAGTGGATGGCCAACAAATCTCCAAGGCGGATTGGGACTCCATGACTACGAAAGAGCTGTTTTATTTCTTTATGCAGCATCCGCGAGGGCTCCGCAAGGAGCAGGTGTTGGAACAATTTTGGCCGGATAGTGATCCGGAGAAGGCAAATAATTCCTTCCACTCGGCCAATTATCGCCTGCGCAAAGCCCTCTTTGACCGCATCGTTTTGTACGAGGATGGATGGTATGTTGTTAACCGGCAGGCTATCGTTACGTATGACGTGTGGGAGTTTGAGGCGCTGGTCGGGGAGGCACAGTCTGGTAATTTGGCCTCGGATATCCGCGCAGAACGTTATCAAAAGGCTACGGCGCTTTACCAAGGTGATTTTTTAGAGGAGTTTTATAGCAACTGGTGCGTGGACCGTCGCGAGGAATTGGAACGGCAGTACTTGATGGCCCTGGAGTGGTTGGGGGATTATCAGGTACGCACCGGAATTATTAGTGGGGCGTTGGAGTGTTACCGGTCTATTGTGGCCCGCGATACCTACCGGGAAGATGTACATGTCAAGATTATGGAAGGTCATCTGGCGCTGGGTGATCGCGTTTCAGCTATTCGCCAATACCAGATATTGGTCGATACTTTGCAGAAAGATCTGGGGATTTGCCCAATGCCTCAGACAGAAAGCCTGTTCCGCAGGACTATAGCAGCAACGGGTAGAGGAAATATCCGGCTAGATAGTGCTGCGGGAAGCGTCCAACTACATTAGGAGGAGAACATGCCGGAGGGAAACGTCCGTCCGTGATCCAAGTAGGGAGCGCCCTGTCTTCCGAGGCGTGCGTCTGCCTGTAACCAGGTATCGTTACGGCAGATGTACCCGCATGAAGTTTCCGTGTTTTATTATGGTAAGTCATCCTCAAAGTATTTGATTCACCTTGTACAAGATGAAATATGGCCGCAATCAGCGTTTCGTGAGACGGGTATGATACTATCTATGTATCATGGAGCCTACGGTGATCTGACCTTGTTTGAACGGATTTCTGTTAGGGGATCTGAAGAGGATGGGCAGGATTGTGTCCAGCGAAACGTTGCAAGCCATTATTGGCACAGCCGTTATTGACTCTGATTTCTGTCAGCAATTATTAGCTGATCCCATTAGAGTCTTAAAGCGCTATGAATTAACCTATGCCGAGCGTTTGGTCGTATATAGAGCCCAGGCACAAACTCTGGAAGCTCTGGCCGAGGCTTTGGATTCATGGCTGGCGGTGAAGGAATACGCGGTCGGTTAAAAATAGATCCGGTTTCCCGGTTGAGAACTGCCGAAACTCCGATACCCCGCTGGACTAGGATAATTCTTCGATTTCTCCCCAGTTCGGACCAACTCCTATTTCTACTTTCAGCGGCACATCTAATGTATAAGCTTGCTCCATAGCCTCTCTGACTACGGGAATCAAGAGCTGGATTTCATCTTCCGGCGCCTCCAGAACCAATTCGTCGTGGACCTGCAGCAGCAGGCGGCTGCGCAGATTCCTATTCTTCAATTCCCGGTGCAAGCGCAGCATAGCTACTTTGACAATATCTGCCGCTGTGCCCTGGATGGGCATGTTAATGGCTTCGCGCTCGGCTGCCATCCGCATTGATAACGGCACCGGCTTCTCATGGGAGAGTTCTGGGAAATATCGTCTGCGCCCCATCAGGGTGGAAATATAACCCTGTCTGGCTGCCTGGCTTTTGATATTTTCCAGGAAACGCCGGATGTCAGGATAGGTTTGGAAATAGGCGTTGATGAATTGGTTGGCTTCGTTCTGGGAAAGCTCGGTACGAGCGGCCAGTCCAAAACCGGAAATACCATAGATAATGCCGAAATTAATGGTTTTCGCGGTACGGCGCATGTTGGGAGTAACTTCTGCCAAGGGCACCTGGTAAATCGCAGCGGCTGTAGCCGCATGGATATCCTGGCCATGGTGGAAAGCATCCAACAGATTCTGGTCTTGGGACATATGGGCCAGGATGCGCAGCTCTATCTGGGAATAGTCGGCTGTCAGCAATAGCCAGCCGGGTTGCACGATGAAAGCTCGCCGGAGGCGCCGGCCTTCATCCGAGCGGATGGGGATATTTTGTAAATTTGGATTGCTCGAAGAAATACGCCCCGTGACGGCGCCGGTTTGGTTGAACGAGGTGTGTACCCGGCCAGTATTCGTATCTGCCAGCAAGGGTAATGCGTCGGCGTAGGTGGATTTGAGTTTGCCCAATTGGCGGTATTCCAGCAATAGGGCGAAGATCTGATGTGCATCGCGCAGGTTCTCTAGTACTTCCGCGTCGGTAGAGTAGCCTGTTTTGGTGCGCTTTAGCTTGGGCAGTCCCAACTCGTCGAAAAGCACGGTAGCCAATTGTTTGGTCGAGTTGATGTTGAAAGGATGGCCTGCCATCCGGAAAATATCGGATTCCAGGGCTTCCATACGCTGGTAAAATTCCCGTGATAATTCCTGTAAATATGGTAGATCTAGCAGGATGCCGGTCATTTCCATCTCAAGCAGAATGCGCAAGAAGGGCATTTCCAAGTCTGAAAATAAGGACCACAAATCCTGAGCCACAAGCCTGCTGCGCAGGGCTTCGGCCAGGTGGAAGGTCATATCGGCATCTGCGCCGGCATATTGCACTGCTGAGGCAATATCCACCTGGTTCATCGTCAGTTGTTGCTTGCCCTTACCAATCAACTCGGTTATGGGCGTCATGGGAGTCCCTAGCCAATCTTTTACCAACTCTTTCAGACCAAAGATGCGTCGCGCCGGATCCAGCAACCAGGCAGCAACCATAGTATCGAAGATTGGTCCCTGCACATCGATGCCATGTAATTGCATCACCGCCAGGTCATATTTGGCATTATGGGCAATCTTGGTAATCTCAGGGTTGGAAAATACCGGTTGTAGCGCCTGTTGGATTTCTTCCCGGCTAAGGGGTGCGCTTTGATCATGGGCGACAGGAATATAGTAGCCTTCACCGGCGGCGCCACTGAGGGCCAGACCCACCAGATCGGCTTTTAACGGATCAACATCAGTGGTTTCTGTATCGAAGGAAATGGCCGCAGCGGCAGCCAACCGGCGGGCCAGATCTTGCAGAGATTTACCATCGGTAATGGCGGTGTATTTCTCCGGCGGCGTGGCAGTGGTCATAGCAGGTGGCGCTTCTTCAATGGCATTGGGGAGGCGGTCAACCAGAGATCGGAATTCTAGCGTATGGAAAAGATCTAGAAGTGCTGCTTTGTCATAATCCCCGTAGCGACATTGCTCCAGATTCAGCGTAACTGGTACATCTGTCACAATTCTGGCCAGATGCTTGGAAGTCAAGATTTGTTCCCGCATGCCGGGGGCCGCGAGGGCGCGGAAAGCGCGGCTGTTATCAACTAAATCCAGGTGGTTTAACAGATTCTCGACATCATGAAATTGCTGTAGCAGCTCCGTCGCCGTCCTATCTCCAATCCCTGGGACGTTAGGTATGTTATCAGATGCATCCCCGCGCAGGGCCCTATAGTCAATCAACTGGAGCGGGTCCAGGTTATACCGGAGCCGGATAGCGGCCGTATCGTATGTGACGGTATCTGAAAAGCGCCCGGATGAAGTTAGTACCTGGATGCCAGGCTGGATGAGCTGGAAGGTATCAGTGTCTCCCGTCACTATCAGTGTCTCCAAGTTTTGCGTCGCAGCCTGGTTAGCCAATGTACCTAATACATCATCGGCCTCAAATCCGGCAGCACTGTAAATCGGAATGTTGAACGCCTGGATAATGGCGTTTATATATGCCACCTGGCTGGACATTTCATCTGCCATGTGGGGGCGATTAGCTTTGTATGAAGGTGCCAGTTGATGGCGGAAGGTCGGTCCTACATCCATAGCCACGGCTAGATACTCCGGCTGTTCTTCCTTCAAAACCTTTAGCAGCATGGAGGTAAAGCCATAAACGGCGTTGGTGAGCTCCCCTTTTGAAGTCGCCAGGGTAGGTGGCAAGGCATGGTAAGCCCGATATGCCAGGGCAAAGCCGTCGATAAGTACTAACAGCGGATGATTATTGGTCATGGCTTAGTATAACTTCGAACAAATATTCCGTCAATTTCCTGGGGTGTCCGTCATGATTTTGCGCACGAGCCTGACCTCGCACTATAATCCATCTCCATAGCCTGTTTTCCAGGGTTGACGAAATCCTATTGCTCGAAGAGCTTTCTGTAAGTGTTTCTCATGGCTATTTCATCGGCCGTGCCCTTGTCAG
>SHYO01000077.1 GCA_009692745.1 Chloroflexota bacterium | reverse complement strand
GCCTGGGCAGTATCGCGGCCGCATCCTGGGGAGAGCAGGTGGAAACCCATCTCTGGCACGGTGAAGTGGCGTGCGTGTTGGCGGCCTTACAGCAGTTACAAGCTGCCGGATACACAACTGAGGCGCTGGGCGCAGCTATCACTTACTTCACCAACCACGCCGATTTGATGGATTACGCCGCGTACCGCCGCCAGGGCTATCCCATCGGCAGTGGCACCACCGAAAGCGCCTGCAAACAGTTGGTGGCAGCGCGCTGCAAGCTGTCTGGCATGCACTGGTCGCTGCTGGGGGCGCAAGCGGTGTTGGCTTTGCGCATTGCCCTGTTAAGCCACACTTGGGAATCTTCCTGGACCTTGGCCCGTGATCGTGTCCTAAATCCGCCCCTAAAGTGACATGCACCCAAAATCCAAAAAAGCCTTGACAATCCCAAATATCTCTGCTATACTTTCTAGCGTAATATGCAAACAACGTTGAACGGGACGAGTATCTGTCAGGTGACAGCGCAGAGAGCCGGATCTGGTTGAGAGAGTAGCAGCCAGTGGTGAGAATCCGGTGTATGAACCGGCAGAGAATGGACCCGGGAGTTGGGAACTGAACAGGTTTACTTCCTGGGAAGTTTGATCTCTTCCTTGAAGTAAGCTTAGTAAGCTTCTCCGGAGACGCCACCGTTACCTGGGCGGAAGATATCGAGGAAGCTACCGACCAGGTCGCAGCCTCCGTATCTATTCAAAGTGAGACTGGCTCTATTCACCCTTTCGCATCACGCGCAAGGGTTTTTTGTTTTTGGAGCTACCTAACTGGGGTGGTACCACGGGATTTTGTCAACCTCTCGTCCCCTTTCCGGGCGAGAGGTTTTTGTTTTCCCCAGGGGGGCAGCCTATACCCGGACTGTTACCAGCGATGGGAATGGAATATGGATTGATAGAGGAGAGACTTATGATACAGACATTTGAGACGGAAAAACAGGAATTGCCATTAGCTAAGCAACGTATTCTGACCGGCGACCGGCCGACCAACCCATTACACCTGGGTCACTACGTCGGCTCGCTGGCAAATCGGGTGCGCTTGCAAGATAGCTACGACACCCTCATACTCATCGCCGATATCCAGGCGTTAACCGATCATTTTGACACCCCCGGCATGCTGCGCCAGAACTTACATGAGTTGTGCCTGGACTATCTGGCTGTGGGTTTGGCGCCGGAAAAAACTACTGTCGTGATCCAATCTCTGGTGCCGCAGATTGCCGAGCTAACGATCATCTATCTCAACCTGGTCAGCATCAGCCGCTTGCGGCGCAATCCCACTACTAAGGCTGAGATGGTACAGAAAGGGTACGGCGAAGATGTGACCGCCGGTTTTTTGGCCTATCCTGTCTCCCAGGCCGCAGATATCACGGCGTTCGGCGCCCACCTGGTGCCAGTGGGTGATGACCAACTGCCCCATCTGGAGCTGAGCAGGGAGATTGTGCGGCGCTTCAATACCCTCTACGGGCCGGTATTGGTAGAACCCGAACCGTTACTTAGCAATTTTCCACGCCTGGTGGGGCTTGACGGCCAGAATAAAATGAGCAAAAGTTTGCATAATGCCATTTTTCTGGCCGATGCGCCGCAGGTAGTCACGCGCAAGGTGATGGCGATGTATACCGATCCCACCCGTATCCATGTCACCGACCCTGGACATGTAGAAAACAATCCGGTTTTTATTTATCACGATGCTTTTAATCCCGATAAGGAGGAAGTGGCAGAGTTGAAAGAGCGCTACCGGCAAGGCCGCGTAGGAGATGTGGAAGTCAAGCGGCGCCTGGCGCGGGCTTTGAATGAATTCTTAGACCCAATCCGGCAGCGCCGCTTGTATTATGCTGATCACCTGGAAGTGGTTGACGAGATGCTGCAGCAAGGTACGCAGCGCGGGCGCTACCTGGCCCAAGAAACAATGGAAAAGGTGCGCCAGGCGATGCATATGGATTATTTTCCATCGATATCGTTCGTTTAAACAAGGGGGCCCAAAATGTATGTACCTGATTTAGCAGGGCTACGCCAGTATGCCAAAGAGGTTAATCTGGTTCCGGTATATCGTGAACTGCCCGCCGATCTGGAAACGCCTGTTTCAGTTTACCTGAAAGTACGTGGTGGGCATCCTTCCTTTCTGCTAGAGTCGGTTGAGCGCGGCGAGCAGGTCGGGCGCTATTCTTTTATCGGCGTAGATCCCGCGCTGCAGATTCGCAGCAAAGGCACTCAAGTTATACTTCAGGGCCCGGATGCTGCTAAGAATCAGGAGGTCCGGACCAGGTTTGGCCAGGCGGCGCAGGGGGAGGATACCAGATCCCCGTCGCTTGCGGAGGATCAGCTCTCCTTCTCCCTCCAGCCTGGATCTGATGTGCTACACGTGGTGAAATCCTACCTGGAGCACTACCGCCCCGTCCACCTGCGCGGATTGCCGCGATTTTTTGGAGGCGCGGTAGGGTACCTGGCCTATGATGCGGTGCGCTTCTTCGAGCGCCTGCCGGATACCGGCACAGACGATTTAAAGGTACCGGATGCCCACCTGCTCTTCTGCCGCACGTACGTGATTTTTGACCATGTCAAACACCGGCTGATGATCGTCTCTCCTGCCTTCATCGAAGACGATCCAGAGCGGGCCTACTTTGAAGCCATCAACCGCATATCCGCAGTCGTCTCCCGTATCCAGGCTCCTCTGCCATCTTTGCCCCAGGCTCCCGGTCGTCCCGGTGGGGATACCACGTCGAATGTTACCCGGGAAAAATTCGAAGAGAATGTGCGAGTGGCCCGCGAGTATATCGCTGCCGGAGATATCTTCCAGGTCGTGATCTCCCAACGGCTGGCGCGGCCCACGGAAGCAGAGCCTTTTATGATTTACCGGGCGTTGCGCATGACGAACCCCTCTCCCTATATGGTCTTCTTAGATTTAGATGATATGCAGATTATCTCTTCTTCGCCGGAGATGCATGTGCGTATGGAAGACGGGAACGCGGAACTGCGCCCCATCGCCGGCACCCACCGGCGCGGGCAGAGCGAAGCTGAGGATCTGGCTTTGGAAAAAGAATTGATGGCTGATCCGAAGGAGCGGGCCGAGCATGTGATGCTGGTCGATCTGGGTCGCAATGACCTGGGCCGCGTTTGCCGGTATGGCAGCGTGCATGTGCCGACCTTGATGACCGTGGAACGGTATTCCCATGTCATGCATATTGTCTCGCATATTCACGGTACCCTGGCGCCGCAGTATGACGCTTTCGATCTGCTGCGGGCCACCTTCCCGGCAGGTACCGTCTCCGGCGCACCCAAAGTCCGGGCGATGGAGATAATTGAAGAGTTGGAAGGTAGCCGCCGCGGTACCTATGCCGGCGCCATTGGCTATTTCGGCTATTCCGGTAGCACCGATACTTGCATTACCATCCGCACGATTGTGATGCAAAACGGCACTGCTTACGTGCAAGCCGGAGCAGGGATCGTAGCCGATTCGGACCCGGGGCGGGAATTTGAAGAGAGTATTAACAAAGCGCGGGGTATGATGGAAGCTATCACCTTAGCGGAGAAAGGATTCTAAGCCATGCAGCAGCGTGTTCTGGTGATTGATAATTATGACTCATTTACTTATAATTTAGTCCAATATCTTGGGGAGCTGGGAGCGGAAATATCGGTATTCCGCAATGATCAAGTGACTCTCGCGGAACTGCAAGCCTTGCGTCCCAGCCACCTGGTCATCTCTCCTGGCCCAGGAGATCCGGGCGATGGAGGTATTTCCAACGCAGCCATTTTGCATTTCTATAAGGATATTCCGGTTTTGGGCGTTTGTCTGGGACACCAATGCATGGGGCATGTCTTCGGCGGTAAAGTGGTGCGGGCGCCGCGCCTGATGCATGGCAAGACCTCACTCATTTATCATGACGGCAAGGGACTTTTCGAGGATATCCCCAATCCCTTTGAAGCTACCCGCTACCACTCGTTGATTGTGGAGGAGCCTCTCCCCACTGATCTGGTGACCACAGCTTTTACCGCTGAGGGTGAGGTGATGGGGTTACGCCACCGGGAATATCAGACATTTGGGTTACAGTTTCACCCTGAATCGATTTTAACTGCAGCCGGCAAACAGATCTTGGCTAATTTCTTACGGCAGTAACTACGCATAGTCATGGTGCCTATAAAATGGGGGGCAAAATACATATCGATTATGACAGAAAATAGGGCGATGACAATTAAAGAAGCTATTGTGCGCCTAGTGGATGGGGAAGACCTGAACACGGCAGAGGCGGAAGCGGTCATGGATGAAATTATGGAGGGCATGGCAACCCCTGCCCAAATCGGCAGCTTCCTGACAGCATTGCGCTTAAAAGGTGAGACGATCGAAGAAATCACTGGCTGCGCCCGGGCTATGCGGCGGAAAGTGGTGCGCGTCAGCCCGCAACGTACCGATTTGGTAGATACCTGTGGTACAGGGGGCGACCGCTCCGGTACCTTCAATATCTCCACTACAGCGGCATTTGTGGTGGCAGCCGCTGGTCCAGGGGTAGCCAAACATGGCAATCGCTCGGTCTCCAGCCGGAGTGGTAGCGCTGATCTGCTGGAAGCTTTAGGGGTAAATCTGAACCTGGAGCCGGCGGCTATTGCCACCTGTATTGATGAAGTTGGGATTGGCTTCCTTTTTGCGCCCCGCTTGCACCCCGCCATGCGCCATGCCATTGGTCCCCGGCGCGAGATGGGCATCCGCACCGTGTTTAATTTGTTGGGACCTTTAACCAATCCGGCCTTTGCTCCCTGCCAGGTGATGGGCGTCTACCAGGAAAACCTGGTGGTCCCCCTGGCGGGCGTACTGCAAGAATTGGGCAACCGCGGGGCTATGGTTGTCCACGGAGCGCATGGTATGGATGAACTCTCCACCACAGGTGTTAACTATGTAGCCGCCTATCTCAATGGCAAAATCGAGCAGTACCTATTGGATCCCCAGGAATTGGGACTAGAGCGGACAACCCTTGAGCAATTGGCCGGTGGCACTCCCGAAGAAAACGCGCGCATCACCCGCACCATTCTCGGCGGAGAGCAGGGGGCTCGACGGGAGGTAGTATTGCTGAATGCTGCCGCTGCACTTATCGCGGCAGGGGTGGCGGCGGATTTTCCTGAAGGGTTGGAACGTTCAGCCCAGGCTTTGGATTCAGGCAAGTCTTTGCAAGTTCTAGATCGTTTCGTGGCGCTGAGTAATCAGTTAGAAACAAAGAATACTGCATGAAGATGAGCAAAGTACAAACTCGGTTTCGGGCTGGACAGGTTAAGAGAGAAGTGGTATCCTAATGTGCCATAATATTGCCATTTTGGCACATTTATCTTCCGGGACAAGAGGAGAACCATGACTCTGACCGAAATTGTTAACTGGAAACGTATAGAGTTGAGCCGTATGCGCCGGCAACGTCTCTATCATCAACTGGAATCCCAGGCCAAAGCTCAATCCCCTGCGATGGATTTCGTCGCAGCTTTGAAGCAGCCGGGGATCTGCATCATTGCCGAAGTCAAACATGCCTCGCCCAGTAAGGGCTTGCTTGTCAAGGATTTCGATCCCGTGGCACTGGCACGCAGTTATTCTGCTAACGGGGCAGTTGCTATTTCTGTCCTTACGGATGAAAGGTTTTTCCAGGGGAGTCTTGATGATCTGGTGAGCATCCGGCAGGCTTTGGCAACCGATGCGGCGGCTACGCCTTCAGGGGCCCGGCTGCCGATTCTACGGAAGGATTTCTTAGTAGATCCTTATCAGATAGTGGAATCCCGTGCTATTGGTGCCGATGCCGTGTTGGTCATTGTCGCCATTCTCAACGACCAGGAGTTGCGGGCTATGATGGATATGGTCCGCCGCACCGGGATGCATGCTGTGGTTGAGGTACACCACGAGCGCGAATTGGAGCGGGCGCTGGCCGCCGGTGCCGAGATCATTGGGATTAATAATCGTGATCTTTATACCTTTGATGTGGATATGCGTACTACCGCCCGGTTGCGCCCGCGAGTGCCTGCGGGCAAGGTGGTGATTAGCGAAAGTGGCGTATTTACCCGTTCCGATGTGCTCCGTCTAAGTGCTGTGGGTGCGCATGCTATTCTGGTGGGTGAAGCCCTGGTGACCGCGCCTGATCCAGGCGCACGTCTACGTGAGTTGCTGGGTAGGTAATTTTGGGTGCTGTCGCTGTATATGTGAAAATTTGCGGCTTGCGCCGGCTGGAAGATGCCGTGGCGGCAGCCGACACTGGCGCCGATTTGCTGGGGTTTATCCTGTATCCACGCGCCGCACGCTATGTGCCTCCCTCGCTGGTGGCCGCCATTACCCGGTCTCTGCGTCAGCAGTACGGTTCCGACTGTCCCCGGCTGGTGGGTGTCTTTGTCGATGAGGATCTCAGCCATGTGGAGCAGGTGATGCACGAGGCCGGGTTGGACCTGGCGCAGCTTCACGGTGCTGAATCTCCAGAGATGGTGGCAGCTCTGGGCTCCCGTTGCTACAAAGCTTTGCGTCTATCCACTCCACAAGAAGCCGCCCCGGCAATCCAAACCTATGGCGGGAGCCGGCAGGATATGGCGCCGGCCTTCCTGGTGGATTCGTACCATCCGCAGCAATATGGGGGGACAGGGCACCTGGCCAATTGGGAGGCCGCTGCTGGGTTGGCCTACAAATTTAACATTCTTCTGGCGGGCGGACTCAATCCCGAAAACGTAGCTATAGCCATCCAGCAAGTGCAACCTTGGGGTGTAGATGTCTCCAGTGGCGTTGAGCAGATGCTGGGTATTAAAGACCCGGTTAAGATGGCGGAATTTATAGAGCATGCCAAAAATCAAAAGTAAGGATGTTACCTTATGACCCTCTCCGCATCCCTCGATACGGCAGTTCTGGATCAATGGCCTGACAGTCACGGCCGGTATGGCCCCTTTGGTGGTCTCTATGTGCCGGAGACTTTGATGCCCGCAATATTAGAGCTGGATACGGCTTACCGGGAAGCGCGGCAAGATCCGGCCTTCCAGCAGCGTTTCCTGGCTCTTTGCCGCGAGTTTGCCGGGCGTCCTACACCACTCTATTATGCTGCCAAGTTAAGCGCCCTCGTGGGCGGGGCCCGGGTTTACCTGAAACGGGAGGATCTGGCACATACCGGGGCCCATAAAATCAACAATGCTTTGGGGCAGGGCTTGTTGGCGCAGCGGATGGGGAAGCGCCGCATTATTGCTGAGACTGGGGCTGGCCAACACGGTGTTGCCAGCGCGGCTGTGGCGGCTATGCTGGGCATGGAATGTGTCGTCTATATGGGCACGGAGGATATGCGACGCCAGGCCCTAAATGTCTACCGGATGCGCTTATTGGGCGCCGAAGTACGGGGGGTCGAAAGCGGCAGCCGGACGCTGAAGGATGCCATTACCGAGGCCATGCGCGATTGGGTGACCACTGTCCAGTCTTCTTATTACCTGCTGGGCTCTGCCTTGGGACCCCATCCTTATCCGCTGATGGTGCGGGATTTTCAGAGCATCATCGGCCGGGAGGCCCGTGAGCAAATTCTAGCGCAGGAAGGACGCCTGCCGGATGCTTTGATTGCCTGTGTGGGAGGGGGCTCCAACGCTGTAGGGTTGTTTTATGCTTTCCGTCACGATCCGGTACGCTTGATTGGGGTCGAGGCAGGCGGCAGAGGCATCTCCAGCGGTGAGCATGCCGCCCGGTTTAGCGATCCTCAGTTAGGGCGTATTGGTGTACTCCACGGCACGCGCACCTATGTCTTGCAGAACATGGATGGCCAGATCGCCGCGACACATAGCGTTTCCGCCGGGCTGGATTATGCCGCCGTAGGTCCGGAACATGCCTACTGGATGAGTATCGGGCGCGCCGAGTATACCTATGCCACCGATACTGAAGCCTTGGAAGCCTTTCAACTGACGTGCCGCTTGGAGGGTATTATTCCGGCTCTGGAGTCTGCCCATGCCATTGCCGGTGTGTTGAAATTGGCGCCCCAAATGGCACCTGAAACGGTGCTAATTGCAAATCTTTCCGGGCGAGGCGATAAGGATATCCATACCGTGGCCGAGGCATTGGGGCAGGATCCCGAAAAGGTATAGATAAGCATTAGCGGAGGAGCTATCAGGGATTAGCGGCTAACTCAGTAGCCAAACTGCTATAGCGTTTTAGCATGCGCTCCAAATTTTCGGGGTTGTTGGATTCGCCGATGATCAGGATGGTGGGATCATCGGCATCGGGAATAGCCAGCACCCACTCCCCCCCTTTTTCCAGGCGTAATCCTTCGGTAAGCGATCCAGGTATCGCCTCCGGTAATTCGCTCATCCGCCGCATCACCTTCCCTTTACGATCCCAGGGGCAGGAGACTTTTACTTGGCCCACGAACCAGGTTGGCAGGCTGTCCTGTAACGCGCCCAAACTGATATCCTGCGTGACGATATACTCGATCAATTTGGCGGTGGTCATTAATCCGTCAATGGAGGGGTGGAAATGCGGAAAGGTAGCATTACCTACATCGTCCGCCGCCAACAGAATATCCTCCTGTAACCCAGTCTGCATCATGGTCATCTGATCGTGGCGTATGCGGCGGATTTGCCCATTGTTCTGGGCCGCCAGGTCATCAAAGGCCCGTGGCGCGTGGCTGGGAACGGCCACCACGCCTCCGCCATTGGCGCGCAGAGCCAGGATCATCAACAAGGCGCAGACAGTTAGGCCCGGGATGATGCGCCCCTGTTCGTCTACTATAAAGACTTTTTCGCCGCCCACGTCTAGCCGTACCCCCAGCTTAGCGCCTACGGCCCGGGTGATGGAGGCCAATTGCCGCAAGCTATTATCTAATTCCTCAGGCAGAATGGCCATCTTATTTTCATCCGTTCGGGCATCCAGGCCGACGACGTTGCAGTTTAGCTCGTTCAGGATGGAGGGCAGCACCAGGGCAGTGGGGGCATTAGCATAATCGACTACGACCTGCACCCCTGCACTCCGGATCTGGTCTAGCTTAATATGTTTGAGAAAGTCCTGAATGTATTTTTCGGTGACTTCCGAAGCGTTGGAGATAGTGCCGACTTCATCCAGGTAGACCCGGCGGAAATCCTCCCGAAAGAAGGTGCGCTCAATCTCCCGTTCGACCTGCCGATTGAGATTTAAGCCCTCGCCATCAAAAAATCGGATATCAACCACGCGGTTATCATAGGGGGATAGGCGCACGTGTACGCCGCCGACGGCATCGGACACCCGGGTGTAGTATCGGGCTACCGGTATGGGCACACTGCGTAAGTCAATGGCATTCGCTCCGGCCGAGGGTAACCCTGCGATAATGGCGCGCTTAATCATGCGCGGGCTACGGTGGGGATCACGATTGATGGTTACATTAGAACCACGGGGGAAAACGGCGCCAAAGGCAGCTCCTAGCCTGGCAGCAAACTCTGGGGTGATATCTACATTCACCAACCCGGTCACCCCATAGCGCCCAAACAGGCTACGGCGCCCATGAGAAGCCCATATCACGCTGTTCTTGACCACCGCCCCGGCTTCTATTTGCTTCTCGGGCCAGATTTTGACATCCTGATAAACCACGGAGCCTTCCCCAACGACACTGCGGTCTCCCACGACGGCTCCTTCATAGAGGATGGCTTTGCGCTTGATACTTACCTGGCGTCCTAAAATGGCGCCGCGCACTTCGGCCCCTTCCCCGACGTAGCAATTCCGCATGATAATCCCCCGGATGATTTGTGCGCCATTGTCGATAACACTGTTGTCCCGGATGACGCAGGGACCTTGTACCAATACCCCGCCCTTTAACTTCACGCCCTCCCCCAGGAAGATAGGGCCGATCAGGGTAGCATCTGGGGCAATCTCCACTTCTCCCGAAGTGATGATATTGGCGCTAAGACGGTGTCCCAGGGGACCGAGGGAGACCTTGCCGTTGAGCATATCGAAATTGGCCCGCTGGTATTCCGGTAAATTCCCCACGTCACACCAATATCCTGAGCAGATGTGGCCAAAAATCGGGGCACCCTGTCGAAGCAGGCGCGGGAATACATCCTTACTGAAATCCACCGCCTGGCCTGATTCGATCCCATTCAGCAGTTCCGGCTCGAGGACATAAATGCCGGTATTTACCGTGTCTGAAAGTACATCCCCCCAGCCAGGTTTTTCATGGAGATTAAGAATGCGGCCATGCTCATCTGTGGTGATGACTCCGTAATCCAGAGGGTTGGACACCCGGTAGAGAGCGACAGTTGCCAAGGCCCCGTTGGCCCGATGGAATGCCAACAATTCCGTGAGGTTGATATCGGTGAGAGCATCCCCGCTGAGGACCAGAAATGTATCGTCCAGGAAGCTCTCTGCATTCTTGACACTGCCTGCCGTGCCCAAAGGCACACTTTCTACCGAATAGCGGATTTCAACAGTGTCATTACTGACAGAGGAAAAATAATCTTCCACCATTCCTGCCAGGTATTGCAGTGTCAGCACCGCAGTGGAGATATTATGGCGCTGCAGAAGAGTTCTTAGATGGGCTAAGACGGGTTTGTTGACGATGGGGATCAGGGGCTTGGGTCTGCCGATGGTTAGAGGGCGTAAACGTGATCCTGTCCCTCCAGCCATGACCACTGCCTTCATTCCACATTCCTCCGATACCTCGCAAAACCGAAGATCACTTGAAACAACACGAATACGTTAGCATCTTACCACAGGAATGGGTCGGCGCAAAATCATGAATTGCAGACGATTCTTGCTAAAGCGTCTGTTACCTTTCGTTAGCAAACTGCGTATATTCAATGTTGAGGTGACGCGAGAAATGTCGTGGATTAAAGGAAGTCGCATTTCTGGTAGCTTGCTTGAGGGATTGCCAGTGGGCATTTATCCTTACAATATTTATCATATGGTCCAGTGTTTTCTAAACTACAGTGAACGAGCCAGATTAATTTATAAGGAGATACTTACAATGAGCGCGGAAAAGCTTGATGGTCAGGGGCAGTCCAGGGCTGAGCAGAAGGCTCAGGCGGCTGCCGCCCAGGCGGATAGTCAGACTGAGCATGTAGCGGACGAGCTACAACGTTTGGGCAAGCAATTGGAGCAGGTTATTCGCCAGGCCTTGCAGACCGAGCAGGTCAGGCAACTGCAGAATGAACTTTCTAGCGGCTTAAAAGAATTGGTTAACCAGGTGGATCAGGCGATAGCCACTGCATCCGAGAATCCGCAGGTGAAAGATCTGGAGCATCAGGCCAAGACAGTAGTAGAAAAGGCCAAGTCCGGTGATTTAATTGATAGTCTTGAGGCGGGATTGGTTTCAGGGCTGAAACAATTGAATAACACCCTGGAACAACTTGTGAACAAGATGGAATCTCGCACCAAGCCGGCGGGATCTTCTGGTGCTGAGGCCCATACCATTAAACCGGAAACCTCACCCGCAGAGGGTAACCAGACGGTGCGGCTGGATGATACTGCGGCTGGTAGCCAAACCGTTAAGTTGGATGAACCACCGAGCCAGGGTTAGCCTCTACCGGCCAGGCTGAGTGTCCCGTTGTAACTCCTAACCCTCATTTCTGAATCAGAGGATCATGAGACCAGAAGTGGGGGTGGGAGTTATTATCTTTGGCCAGTCAGACCTCCTACCAAAAGATCTAAAGCTAAAACGGCCTCTGTATGACCTGTCTTAATTGATACATCTAGTTCCAGTAATCGGTGATGGATCTGTAAAAGTTGATCCAGCGTGAATTGGCGGGTTTGTGCTAAACCTTTCTCGACCACGAATGGGTGTAGCCCAAGTTGGCTCCGGATAGATTCCGCCGGTAATCCCTGTTGCGAAAGCTCCTTCATTTGGATCAAAATCCGGAACTGCCGTGCGATCATGGTCAGCAAATATTGCGGAGATTCCCCATCTTCAATGAGCCCGTGGAGCAAGCGGGTTGCCATGTGGCCGTTGCGGGCGCAGAGAGCATCCACCATCTCAAAAATATTGGATTCGCGTACATACGGGACCAACAAGCGGACTTCTGCCGCGGTAATCCGCGCATCCGGGTAGGAATGCATCAAGAGTTTCTCCAATTCCTGATCCAAAAGCCGTAAATCGTTGCCGATATAAGCCCCCAATAACTCGGCTGCATCCGGTTGGATCTGTCCCCCCTTCGTTTTAGCCTGTGTCTGTATCCAATGGGTCAATCTGGCTCGCACCGGTAGCAGATATTCTTTGACATAAGCATTCCGGTTGTTTTGAGCATATGCCAGGACAGGGTGGCGGGCGGGCAGCTTTTCCCGCTCTATAAGTACCAGGCGGGTGGTATCCGGTAAATGGCTAAGGTAATCCAACAACTTCTTTGTGAAATCATCGGCCGGCCTCTCCTGAGAAGGCGCCTCGGAAGGGGTGTTAGCCTCATCTTCGATATTGCCCTTGCGTTTTCGCCCCAGGTGTGTTAACAGTCCATCTACGATCACTAGCCGGCGTTCACTTAAGAATGGCATGGAATCACAAGCATAGATCAGATCTGGCAGCGAAAGCTTGCGTCCGTCTAGCACGCTGGTATTGAGATCAGCCATTGTGGCATCGCCCATCTTATGCTTCAGCTCATCTAGCGCTTCGCTACGCGAGAATTCGTCGTCACCGTGGAGAATATAGAACATAGGTTTCCTCGGAAAGTTCTTCTCGATTTTCGTGCATTTCTACGAGAGAAGTACATGGTGTACCGGCATGCGGCCAACCGGTTGTGCTTGAATATCGACCAGGTGCAGGTGGCCAACGTCAGTAGCGGTTGTAATCTTTTCCTGAACCAGGGGGCCGAGGGGCAGGGCCAAAAAGACTGCGATCAGGCTGGCCAATAGCATTGCCGGCAAGCGGTTGGTGATCGAAGCATTTTTCTGAGATCCGGGTTCCAGGCTGGCAACAAAAGCCATGCCGCCGGCCAGGAGCCCGGTTACAGCCAGATTTGTGCCGCAGCGCGGATGGATGGCCAGGCCGACCTCGCCGCTCTGGAGTCTCAGGAGCGCCTCGGCGGTAGCACGCTTAAGCGCTTCTGCAGAAACTTCGCCGTAAACCAGAAAGCCGCGGTTCGTGGCCCGGCCGATGAGTTGGAGATAGGGGTAATCCCGCGTCAGGACGTGGATGGTGGCGTGCTCAATAGCATGATGGCGGCGATATTTATTAACAAACGGTACTTCAAATGCCGGCATAAGTATTCCTCGTCTCCTCTATCTTTTTGGATCCATCATTTTCGTCTACTGCAAATCCATCTCCGCAATGGTGACGCCTTCGTCCCCTTCGTAACGATCTCCGGCGCGAAATGCTTTGACGTGCGAATTTTCACGCAGAGCGTCCCGGATCAGACGCCGTAATGTACCTGACCCCTTGCCATGCACAATCCGTACTTTCGGTAGATTAGCCAGGAAAGCGTCATCCAGGTATTTATCCAGTCGTTCCAGCGCTTCTACTCCACGCAAACCGATCAGATGAATTTCACTTCTGACGTCATCCGCCGGGCTGCTGCTCCGCATGGGGGAATTCCGTGTGAGTTGCTCGGCCTGGCGTTGCGAAACCACCTCAAGGTCCGCCAAAGCTACCCGCGCTCGGAAAGAGCCGACGCGTACCTCTGCCTGATCATCGTCGATGCTCAGCACTTCTCCCTGATTGTGGAGACTGGAGACCCAAACCTTATCACCAGGGTGTATCTCTTGCTCTGATGCAGGGGGCAGTAGTGGTGCCTTTTGTGGCTCTGCAAATTCCGCCAGCTCCGCCAGCTCCTTCAATGTATTTTCCAGTTCCATCTTGGTTCCTTCGCTGGCCGCATCGGGACTCTTCATGCTGATACGGGCCAGGCGTGACCGTAATTTCGCCACTTCTTCCCTTACCAGCTCTAATTCTTGCTGGGCTGTTTGACGGGCTTCATTCAGGATTTGAAGCCGCTCGGATTCCAAAGACCTGGATTTACGCTCTGCCTCGGCTTGTTCTTGCTCCAAACGCGTGCGTAGCAGCCGGGTGTTTATCTCCTGGCTTTCTAATTCTCCCTGGCGCTTTTTAATATCTGTCAAGATCTCTTCCATCTCCTGATGTTGGGTGGAGAGATTCTGCCGCGCCTGGGAAATGATTCCGTCCGGCAATCCCAGCCGTCTGGCGATGGCAAAAGCATTGCTTCGTCCCGGTAGGCCGATGGTCAACACATACGTAGGTGACAAGGTTTCTACATTGAACTCGACAGAGGCATTGGCTACCCCGTCCGTATCATAGGCAAACAGCTTCAATTCGGAGTAATGGGTGGTTGCCACGGTAGTAATCTGGCGCGCCAACAGGTTCTCGAGGATAGCGCGCGCCAGGGCCGAGCCTTCCACAGGATCTGTGCCAGCGCCTAACTCGTCTAAGAGCACCAGGGCAGCGGCATCGGCCTGTTCTAGAATCTCTACGATATTTGTCATATGGGAAGAGAAAGTCGAGAGGTTTTGCTCAATGGACTGTTCATCCCCGATATCGGCAAAGATGCCACTGAAAATCCGCATGCTTGAGCCATCACCCACAGGTACGTGCAAACCTGCCTGGGCCATCAACATTAGCAGTCCTGCTGTTTTCAGCGATACCGTTTTGCCACCCGTGTTTGGTCCGGTGATGACCAGGATGCGATAGTCGAGACCAACCTGAATATCGATGGGTACGACGTGTTCCGGGTTCAGTAAGGGATGGCGGGCTTTAGTCAACTTTAAAAATGGACCAGTATTATCTATACCATCTGATTTCCGGGAGCTGCCATGAGAAGGAGCCTCATAGGGTGGCACAATCTCCGGCGGACGGCCGCGGATTTCCTGACTATAGCGGGCTTTAGCCAAATGAAGATCCAACCGGGCTATCGCCTCAATAGTTTGATTTAATTCTCCGTCATATGCTCCTACTCGGGACGTTACCTCGCGTAGGATACGTTCAATTTCTTTCTTTTCTTGCAGTTGGAGTTCGCGCACACGGTTGCCTAACTCTACTACCACTAGGGGCTCGATAAATATGGTAGCCCCGCTGGCGGAGGTGTCATGCACAATCCCGGCAATCCGACCTTTGAAATCGGCTTTAACCGGAATGACATAGCGTCCTTCACGTTGGGTGATCAGTGGTTCTTGCAGATAGCGCGCCACACCAGAAGAACTCAGAAGAGATTGGAGCCGGGCCTGCATGCGTTCGTGAGCAATGCGCAAGTCCTTGCGAATCCGTGCCAAAGTAGCGCTGGCAGAGTCTACGACTTCACCCTTATCGTTGATGCAGCGCTCGATCTCTGCACTTAGTTCAGGGAGTTCTGCCAGCTCTCTTGCATTGGCTGCCAGCAAGGGATAGCGCTCTGCTTCGCGCAAAAAGGCCCGGCGTAACGTACGCGCCGCGGAGAGGGTATCGCGGATATCCAGGAGTTGTTCTGGTTCCAACATACCCCCAATAACTGCTATGCGCAGGTAAGGCCGGATGTCATGGGCGCCACCCAAAGACAATCCGCCCCGGCGATCCAGGTAGTCTTTGGCTTCAGTAGTTTCCGCCAGGGTACGGCTGACAATATCAGGATCAGTGGCTGGAGTCAGGGCGAGAGCCAATTCGTAACTGGCAGAAAAGGAGGTGTGTTGGGCCAGTTGATCCAGAATTTTGGCAAATTCTAAAACACGTAGTGAACGAGGATGCATGCTAAATACAATCTCTCCATAGTCATACAACTTAAGCTGTCGGGTACTGGCCGGCGTTTTGACGAACTCCGCATTGAACAAACGTGCAGTTAGTCAAATATACCAGAATGGGGCTTGCTCGTCAACGAAGCAAGTGATTTCCCGCGGATGAGCGGCAATGCGCTCCTATCTGGCAGAGGTGAGCGCCGGCAAGCTGGGGATCATTCCAGTTACTGTATGAATCGGGACAAATATTGAAATATCTGGTAGAAATGATATTAAATCTGTTTTGACCTCTTGACATGGGTTGTTTTGGGAAATATAATGAAGCAAGACGTAGCAAAGTTACCCATGCAATGCCAGTACGAGCCAGTTCCTATCTACCCGATTCTCACCGACCGGTATCAGTTCCTCGTATTGGATGCTGGTATTGGTTTCCGAACTGCGAAGGGAAAAACTGTGGAGGTAAAAGAGTACCTGACGACGGATGAAGTCGCCCGGGAGTTGGGTATCAGTGTATTTACCGTGCGGCGTTATGTGCGTAACGGTATACTGAGGGCCGTAAAGCTTGAAGGAGCTTATCGGATACGTAGGCGGGATTTCGAAGAATTTCTAAAGCGAAGGGAAACGGACGCGAAAGGCTAATCCCCTTCCCGGCGTCCTAATACACAGGAGGTTGAAATGACACGATCCAGGCAAAGGCTATTGTTATTGGTGGTATTATTGGTAGTACTGGTCTTTGGAGTAACAGGCGGTGCGAGTGCGGCACCAGGGCGCGATTACAAGATTCACATCGTGGGGCCCGGCGAAACGCTGGTCTATATCGCAGCGCGCTATGGAACCTCCATAGGTGCGGTTGCTGCCGCCAACGGTTTGGCGAACACGAACTTTATTTGGGTAGGGCAGAAGCTAATCATCCCGTCGGATTATGTACCATCCCCCGGAGCCACGGTACGATATGTGATCCGGCCAGGTGATACCCTTTCGCGGGTCGCCTTGAATTATGGCACGACTATCGCGGCCATCCAAGGCATCAACGGCATCTCTGATCCCTCTCATATTTACGTGGGAGAGATTTTGGTGATTCCAGTTGCAGCCCCCGCGCCAGTGCCGGTACCGATCCCAGCACCCTTCCCCGGACCTATTCCTGGGCCTAATACCTATGTGGTGCGGCCTGGGGATACCTTGGGTTACATTGCAATACGCTATGGCACCTCTGTGACTGCCGTTCAATTGGCAAATGGAATTGCCTATGCATCTTTGATTTATCCTGGTCAGGTGTTGGTGGTGCCCGGCTTCTATGCGCCTCCTCCCCCGCCCCTGCCGCCGCCGCCGTCGGGACCCCCGCCGGTATATCATCAACACGATTACGAACCGGCACCGGCGCCTACTGCTACCCCCGTTCCGGCTCCGGTCTTGTCGCCGGCCGTGTGCAGCAATAACGTGAATGTCACCTTCCCGCGGCAGGGCGAAGCGGTAGATGGTGTTGGCACGATCTTTATTCAGGGTACCGCCAGCATCCCGAATTTCCAATTCTACAAGTTGGAGTATGGCGTTGGCGTTAATCCCATTTCCGTGAATAGCATTAGCAATGATGTGTTTCGCCAGCAGATTGCCAACGGTATTCTGGCATCCTGGAATACCGGGGCGCTGCCGAACGGAACGTACACATTGCGTTTGACTGCGGTTGATACGATGGGCCAGTTCCCGACGCCGTGCAATGTTAAAGTTACTATATCACATTGATTATCCCGCGTTATTCTGGTATTATAGGGATATCTAACGGATTGTAGGGCAGAGGTGCAAGGAAGGTTACCTTCCTTGCACCTCTGGGGCGTAGTTCCGGGCCCTCAAAGGAGGTTGATAGTAGAATGCATTCTCGTAGATTTTTATTGTTAATAGTATTATTACTGGGATTGGGTATCGGATCGGCGTCTACTGCCTTGGCCAGTGCCCCTCTGGACGAGCCGGTAATTCATGTGGTCGCTTCTGGGGAAACCCTAACGGCGATAGCGGTCCATTATGGCACCACCCTGGACGCAATTGTCGCGGCGAATCAATTGGCGAATCGAGATAGTATTTATATCGGGTCGAAGTTGGCCATCCCGGTCAGCGTTACTTCCCCGGCTCCCCCAATGGCTAGTGGGAGTCCCTTGACGGTTATAGAAGAGATAAACATGTCAGGCGCTACACGAGCTAGCCATGGGAACTTGAGTAGCAGCAGTGATACGATTAATATATACAGCGTCACTTCAGCCCCCTCGGTTGCAACCAGTTACCTGGTAAAATCAGGTGATTCCCTAAGTGGCATAGCAAACGAACATGGCTTAACGGTTGCTGCATTGGCTGCTGCCAATAGCATGGGCACTCAGGATTTTGTTTATATAGGCCAGTCATTGAATATTCCCACCAGTAACGGGACTGGTTCTGCTGCGAACGCACCCGCCAAAGCTAATAATTTCTTTGCGACGACCTATATCGTTAGGCCCGGGGATACCGTCAATGGTATTGCGGCTCGCTATGGGGTTACATCCTATTCGATTATAGGCAACAATGGGTTGGCCAATAGCGCTAATATTTATGTAGGCCAGAAGCTCCAAGTCTTGGGTTCAGGGCAGGTGAATCCGGCTCCGGGGATCGGGGCGAAGGTGATTGAGGTAGATATTTCAAAGCAACGCGCATTTGTGTGGCAGGGTGATACTCTGGTCTATAACTTTGTGGTTTCCACCGGGCAGGCGGGGTATGGTACCCGGCGCGGTACTTTTCAGATACAGGATAAGATGCCCGTAGGGGTGTCGGGACCACTCGATCTCAATATGCCTAATTGGTTGGGTATCTATTGGGCTGGGGGCACAGAAAACGGTTTCCATGCCTTGCCTATCACCCGTTCCTCGGGGACGGTGCTTTGGGGTGGCTTCCTGGGACGCCCGGTTTCATTCGGTTGCATCGTATTGGGTAATACAGATTCAAAGTTGCTATATGATTTTGCAGATGTAGGGACTACTGTAAAAATTCACGATTAATGTTTGAATAAGAAGGATGGTCCGGGAAACGGAGCCATCGCCGTTTGAGAAACCAACCGCAAAGGGTGCCTGGAAGACATGGCGTGAGACCTCTCTCTTCTTCCTCTGGGCTCTCTTTGCGGTTTCCTTTTCTGCGATGTTTGTCCAGTATGGAACCTTACATAACATTAAAACGTCTATAAAAGAAATAATATGGGATTATGGCTTTTAAAAGCGCTTCGAAAAAGCTAGATCAGCGATAGGAATGAGGTAGAGATCAGTATGAGATCGGTGAGTTTTTTTAGTGTGGTTTTACTGGGAGTTTGGGGTTTAATAGGCTGTAGTGCGCGACCTCAGGTATTAGAGACTGGTTCTGCTACTGCAGTACCTGCTACACCTCAGCCACCGCAATCAACGCCTCAGGCTACAGTGGCGCCCTCGGTCACCTCCGTGATACCGTCTTCGGCAATGCTGGCACCAACGGGGGTGGTAACCGGCACAGTGCCCTTGACCGATGTTGTCAGAAATTTGCCCGTCTTTGGCGGCAATGGTAATTTGCCGCCTGGTTGGCAATCTGCCAATGTGTCGGAGATTGAGTGGCGCGATTCCAGTCTGGGTTGTCCGGAGCCGGGGAAAATGTATTTGCAGGTTATCATACCCGGGTATCGCGTGGTTTTACAGAAGAACGGCGAGACTATAGAGATACATACTGATAAATCCGGCGATCATATGGTCATCTGTAAGACCCCTCCGCAGAAGTCCGGTAACCAATTACCGGATTCGGCTGGAACGCCCGAAATCCAGGCGCCTCCTTCCGTCTTAGAGGCGGCTAAGAGCGCCCTGGCTAAAGATCGAGATCTGGCTGCTGCAGAAATCCAGGTGGCCTCTGTAGAGAAGCAAATCTGGCCTGATGCCAGCCTGGGCTGTCCCCAGGCTGGATATGTCTATGCCCAGGCATTAACGCCAGGTTACAAAGTGATCTTGAAGTCCGGCAATACAGAATATGTTTACCATACCGATGAGGTAGGAAAGCAAATAGTAACCTGTTTGCCTCCCAGCGGTGCGCTACCGGCAGGTAAGACGGTGGTCGTACCCGCTGCAGATATGGTGAGTGCTGCCCGGCAGGATTTATCCTCCCGTCACAAAACTTCCAGCGAATCTATCCAGGTGATGAGTGTATCCACGGGTGAGATGGCGCTGCAAGGTCTGGGGTGTGGGGCTGAAGCGACAGTTACCGTGCCGACCCAGGTTATGGGGACCCTGATCACGCTTCAGGTCGGCGGAAAGCTGTACGAATATCGGGCACATTTAAAACAACTGGTATTTTGCGGTGAAAAGACCAATTGATCTCTGTAAGCCGTATTGGCGAAATTGGATCATAATATCGGCTGAGTATACTCAGCATATGACGCATTTTTGCCGCGCAGGCTACATCTGAGAGAGAGGACAATATGGTAGAGATTAGGCAAGGTGACACTGGCAGGGATTCTGAGCCGCAGCGGTCTTGTGAAGAGCTGGCAGAATTTGGCGGTAATCCTGTTTGCTATATCGATGTGTTAGGATTATGTCCCACATGTGAATCAAATCCCTGCTTTTGCGTAGCGCGCTTTAACATCGAAATAGAAAAACATAGCGAACCTTAACCACACCTTTACCTATTTTCATTGATTTTGAGCCAACCTTATGTTAAAATGAACCAAATACCTTCCACCATTTTCCCTATTTAATTGATATTAACCTGTTAAGACTAAAAAGTTCCCAAGGAAACCGCAAGAGCGAGCATTACCCGGATGCAAGCTTGGGTTTCCGTGCGACCAGTATGCCAGTAACCGCCTGCCAGATCAATAATTTTTAGATCGATGGGTTTGCCCAGCGCTAATCGTCTTTCCGTATAACGATGAGGGGATGTTTTTCAGTTCAAGGAGGAAAAATCGTGAAGCATAGAGTCCAGGGGAAGCGGCTAGTTGTGCTCGTATTGGCAGTGATTTGCACGATATCGCTTTTTGGTGCCTCGCGGGTGCAGGCAGAACCACCACCACCACCACCTAAACTATGCCCGGACGATTGGTGTGGGGTTCCTTATCCGAATTTCCATCAGCATGATCCTCCCACCGGGCCTGGACCGCTAGCTTTGGATGCGGATGCGCGTCTGGCGAACCCGGCGATTACAAACATCGCGGAGGTGCTGGGCGTCCCTACCGTAAGTATTCTGCAGCCTATCCCCGGTGCTTCCCAGACTACTCGTGATGTTTTAGTGAAATTTACGACAGCCGATCACACCGTAGGCTCTATTGGCACCCCTCACTTGCACTTCCATATTGACGGAGATCCTATCCCTTTTATGTTTTTTAACGGGAATCAGCCGGGGTTATTCGGCAATC